>CALFSV010000163.1 GCA_937916485.1 uncultured Paracoccaceae bacterium
CTCGGTGTGTTGATCGCAATTCCAGCAGCCTGGTCGATGGCCTTTGTGCCATCCAGGCGGACCAAGGATATCCTACTTTGGATGCTCTCGACCAAGATGCTTCCGGCGGTTGGTGTGCTTTACCCAATCTATCTGATCTTTATCAAGCTGGGCATTCTGGACTCGCGTATTGGTCTGACGATTGTGATCATGTTGATCAACCTGCCGATTATCGTCTGGATGCTTTACACATACTTTAAGGAAATTCCTGGCGAAATTTTGGAAGCGGCAAGAATGGACGGGGCGACTCTTAAGGAAGAGATCCTTTACGTTCTGACGCCGATGGCCATCCCCGGGATCGCATCCACTCTGCTCTTGAACTTCATTCTGGCTTGGAACGAAGCGTTCTGGACGCTCAACCTTACGGCGGTAAAAGCCGCTCCGTTGACGGCCTTTATTGCGAGTTACTCAAGCCCAGAGGGTCTGTTCTTCGCCAAGCTAAGCGCAGCATCGACTATGGCCATCGCGCCAGTTCTGATCCTTGGCTGGTTTAGCCAGAAACAACTTGTCCGCGGCCTCACCTTCGGCGCTGTGAAATAAGGAAAGATATTTTGGGACAAATTACCCTTGAAAAGGTGACGAAGAGCTTCGGCAACGTAGAAGTAATTCCACCACTTGATCTGACGATCTACGATGGCGAGTTCACTGTATTTGTTGGACCATCAGGTTGCGGTAAATCAACGCTTCTCCGCTTGATTGCCGGACTTGAGGACATCACTTCCGGAACGATCTCGATTGATGGGAAGGATGCGACAAACATTCCCCCGGCTAAGCGAGGCCTGGCAATGGTGTTCCAATCATATGCGCTCTATCCGCATATGTCGGTTCGCAAGAACATTGCTTTCCCGATGCGGATGGCAAAAATGGATCAGGCCGAGCAGGATCGTCGGATTGAGGCGGCTGCAAAGGCGCTCAATCTGACGGACTATCTTGATCGCAAACCTGGTCAGTTGTCAGGTGGTCAGCGTCAGCGGGTTGCCATTGGTCGCGCCATTGTTCGTGAGCCAGCGGCCTTCTTGTTCGACGAGCCATTGTCGAACCTTGATGCTGCCTTGCGTGTAGGGATGCGTCTTGAAATCAGTGAGATGCATAAGCGTCTTGAAACGACGATGATCTACGTGACGCACGATCAGGTTGAAGCCATGACAATGGCCGACAAGATTGTCGTCCTGCGGGCTGGTTATATTGAGCAGGTCGGTTCGCCTCTGGATCTCTACAAGGCACCGCGCAATGTATTTGTTGCTGGTTTCATTGGATCGCCGCAAATGAATATTTTTGGCGGGCCAGAGGCCGCGAAGCTCGATGCAACTTCGATCGGCATACGCCCGGAGCACATTGAAGTTTCCGGCGAAAGCGGACTTTGGAAAGGGCGCGTTGGCGTTGCAGAGCATCTTGGCTCGGACACGTTCTTCCATGTCCACGACACGGGTCTGGCGGATATGATCACCGTGCGAGCACCGGGAAATGTCTCGTTTGATCACGGAGATATTGTCTGGCTTACTCCGAATGCCGATCAAATCCACCGTTTCGACGCGAATGGCCTGCGTATCGCATGACGAGACTGGAAGGCAAAACAGCGCTCATAACCGGTGCCGCTCGCGGCATCGGTTTGGCGTTTGCAGAAAGGTATGTCCGAGAAGGGGCTCGGGTCGCGATTGCGGATATCAATATTGATCGCGCCCGGGAGTCAGCTGCAAAGATTGGCGATGCGGCCATTGCTGTTGAAATGGACGTCACCCAGCAAGCGAGCATCGATAGCGCAATAGCCGAGGTCATCGGCACATTCAGGCGGATCGATATCCTGATCAATAACGCAGCTCTTTTTACGGCTGCTCCGATTGCCGAGATCGCACGCGAAGATTACGCCCGTGTTTTTGACATAAACGTTGGCGGGACGCTGTTCACCCTTCAGGCGGTTGCCAAACACATGATTGAGCGCGGTGGCGGTGGCAAGATTATCAATATGGCAAGTCAGGCGGGGCGACGTGGTGAGGCGCTTGTGGGTGTCTACTGCGCGACCAAGGCGGCGGTCATAAGCCTGACGCAGTCTGCGGGTCTCGACCTTATTCAGCACGGCATCAACGTGAACGCGATCTCGCCCGGGGTGGTCGATGGTGAGCACTGGGATGGTGTCGACGCCTTCTTTGCGAAGTACGAGAACAAGGCTCCGGGTCAAAAGAAGGCGGAGGTTGCCGCCGGTGTTCCATACGGGCGTATGGGCACAGCTGAGGACCTAACCGGAATGGCTGTTTTTCTTGCCAGCGACGAGTCTGACTATGTTGTTGCTCAGACTTACAACGTGGACGGTGGCCAATGGTTGAGTTGATCCATCTTTCAGATGCCAACCTAGGGCGTTTGCCTGATGAAATCCGGGTACCAAAGTACGACCGGAGCGCCTTGACGCCAGGGATCGTGCACATTGGTCTTGGAAACTTTCACCGAGGGCATCAGGCTTGGTATTTTCATCGTCTGTTTGATCAGGGTCTTTCTCACGATTGGGCGATTGTCGGAGCCGGTGTGCGGGTCAATGACGCCGTTCAGCGTGAAAAGCTGGTGGCACAAGACTATCTGACAACGTTGATCGAGCTAGACCCCGCCGGAACGTCTGCCGAGGTTGTGGGCTCGATGATTGACTACATCGCGGTTGAGGATGGCAATGGCCCGCTTATAGCGAAAATGGCTGATCCGGCAATTCGTATCGTGGCTCTGACGGTGACCGAGGGTGGGTACTATATTGACCCGGTTGGCGGTGGTTTTGATGACGAGCACCCGGATATTCGCCATGACGTTGCCAACCCCGAAGCGCCTCGGACGGCATTTGGTGCGATGGTTGCGGCCCTTAAGGTCCGGCGTGAAAACGGGATCGGGCCATTTAGCGGGCAGAGCTGTGATAACCTCCAAGGAAATGGCGACATCTTGCGCCAAACCGTTGTTTCGCTCGCACGCCTGACGGACCCGAGTTTGGCCGAGTGGATTAGTGCGAACTGTAGTTTCCCGAATTCGATGGTCGATTGCATTGTGCCCGCAACGGGTCCGAATGAGTTGGCTCTGGCGCGTTCGCTCGGCATCGACGATCAAGCTCCAGTGACACATGAAAACTATCGCCAATGGGTCATCGAAGATGATTTCTGCGCGGGGCGTCCTGAGTGGGAGAGTGTTGGCGCGATCATAACTGATGACGTGCATGTCTACGAGGCGATGAAGATCCGGATTTTGAACGCCGGACATCAGGTGATCGCCAATGCTGGAGAGATCCTTTCGGTAGAGACGATATCGGATTGTATGGCGCACCCTCAGATTGGGCCGATGTTCCGCAAGGTCCAGATTGAAGAGATCGCGCCGCACGTTGATCCCGTACCCGGCATGACGCCGACGAATTATGTTACGCTGATTGAGCGCCGGTTCTCAAATCCTTCGATTGTAGACACCACGCGGCGCGTGGCGTTTGATGGATCGTCTCGGCACACTGGGTTCTTGTTGCCTATCGTTCGCGACGGGCTTCGTGACGGCGTACCTGTTGAAGGGCTTGCTTTGGTCGAGGCGCTTTGGGCGCGGATGTGTGAAGGGACGCGCGAAGACGGATCCGTGATCGAGCCCAACGATCCGTTTTGGTCGGACTTGACGAAGGCGGCAGCAGCCGCGAAGGAGCGACCGCTTGCGTGGCTGGAGCAGCGCCAGATCTACGGGGAGTTGATAGACTCGGCGGAGTTTTCCGAGGCGTTTGAGCGCTGGCTGTCATTGATCTGGGCTGACGGTGTCTGCGCTGCAATAGTGCGATTTACCGACGGATAACGCCGTCCGAATGCAGCTCTTGTTTCCCCGGCAAATCTGATCCTATGGCGGTGATGTGTAGGCCACGGTGGAGCCAGTCAGCCATGATGACAGGACCGGTTGCAGGCGTGGTCGTCACCACAATCTGCGCAGTTTTCACCAACTCTTCCACGGAAGGACAAGGTTTGACGGGAACTCCAATCCGCTCAGACATCTCGGCGCAGTAGTTCGAAACAGAGGTTGAATTGCGCCCGTATACCAGCAACTGTTCAAATTTCCGCACGAGTGCAAGGCTCTCGATTTGATAGCGTGCCTGTACGCCTGTCCCGATCACCCCAACGGTTTCCACGCTTTGCGGTGCAAGATGCTTGGCGGCCACGGCCCCGGCGAGACCTGTGCGCAGGTCCATCAAAAACCCGTTGTCGAGGAATACGCATTCGAAGGCGCCGGTTTGAGCGTTCATCAAAGCAATGATGCTGCTACAACTGGGCAGTCCGATTTGTGGATTGCGAAAGAAGCCGGTGGCGATTTTTATGGCAAGATGATCAATGCCTTCAACAAATGCGCCCTTAGTGTCTACCGCGCTGTCCGCATCAACGTCGATATGCATAACCGGCGGCATCGAAACGCGCCCCTCAGCGATCCAAACGAAGGCTCGCTCAGTTGCATCGAGCGACCTGTTGTCGATTTGCAGACAAGTTCTCAGTTCGGCTTCGGTTACGACCAAAGTGCCCATAGCGGCTAATTCCTGCGACTTTAGTAACAGATTAGGCAGGTTGGCACTGTGCGTCATCCTCAAAGTCTAAAACCGGACTTTCGTCACACCGCAGAACTTCGGGGCATTTGGGCTCTCCACCGTCATTCGCCGCGCGATCCGCGAACAAAAGGTTTAGGATGAACTGCCTTTCGCTGCATGCCGCATCAAATGGAAAGTTGCGGGACCAACCCGACCTTGGATATTCGACATTCGCTAACGCAGTACCGCACTGTGCGCGCGGCGTTGTGCTTTCCGCTGTGCGGTGCATTTTCTACCAGCAAGTGTAACCACCGTCGGCAAGGACTATTGATCCAGTCATTAGGCTCGAAGCGTCTGAAGCAAGAAACTGGACCACTGAGGCAACCTCGTCTGCTCGCCCCATACGGTTCATGGGGGTTCCCCCAATCCAGTGTTGCGCTAGTTCCGGATCATCATGGACATGAGCTATCAGCTTTGTCTCGATGTAAGTAGGCGCCACGGCGTTCACCCGGACACCACGGCCACCCCATTCGGCGGCCAAACAACGCGTCAGGTGGTGCACTGCGGCTTTGGAAGTGTTGTACTGTGCTTGCTCTTGTGGTCGGTTTGAGATTTCGCCCGACATCGAGCCGAGGTTAACGATCGCGCCGCGACCTGCCTTTAGCATCTCCTTCCCGAAGGCACGGCAACACCAAAAAAGACCGTTGAGGTTTACGTCAAGCGTCGCATGCCAGACCTCGTCAGTCATATCTTCTGCTGGCTCAAAACTCTTACCAATACCGGCATTATTAACCAAGACATCGATCTTGCCGTATCGGTCGATAATCCGTCCAACCAAGCCGTTTACATCGATCGAATCTGTCACGTCCAGTTGCTCCGCGTCTGCTCGATACCCGGAATCAACAAGATTGATCGCTGCGGATTGAGCGCCCGCCTCATCTAGGTCGGCGATTACCACTGTGGCACCCGCCTCCGCCAAAGCTTCGGCACACGCGAAACCGATGCCGGTTGCGGCCCCTGTGACGACGGCGATGCGGTCAGTCATAGAAAGCTTTTCAAGATACATCTTGTTTTGTTTCCTCGCGATTTGGTCAGTTGTTCCGTTGGACGTCCATCTTGCACGTATTTACTGACATTTGTTTGTTTACTATGCAAACATCGCAATGCTCACCGGGTTTGTCGAGTCCATCCTGTAAGAATAATTGAGATACGTTGATTAATTTTCTTGTGGAGAAGCCGCAGAGATCAGGTGAAGAAGTGATTGCCTTGCTCTTCAAGCACAAGCGCCCAAACTCGCTTCATGTGAACTCATCAGCGAAACGCGCCTTTCGATAGCAAGAACCGAGTTTGCCCTGAGGTGCCCCTAGATTTGTAGACGCTTTGCCCCCTAGTTTTGAGACGGGTTGGATGATCCTTCGATGAACTCGAAGCAGGCGACACGGACTTCGACCTTGGTCTTGAACTTTCGCCGGTCCAACAGTTCGCGTTAGCAGGTGGCGAAGAAGCTCTCGCACTATTAGTTGGATTGCCCCCATGGGGCTTGTCGTCTAAGTATGTTTAGAAAGTAAACAGACCAAGCTTTTACGCCTTGAAAGCTTGAACCAAAGGAATCTGTCCACCATGTCGTCACCGAGTGCTGTTCGTCACATTAATGAAACGCGCGCCTTAGACGCAATCAGAAGTCAGGGTTCCCTGAGTCGAGCAGATATTGCGCGCGAGCTCAAAGTCACCAGGGCGACCGCGTCAGTTTTGGTTGCGTCGCTTATTGAGGTGGGCATGTTAGTTGATGAATCCGACGCCGCATCAGCGGCGCGAACCACCAAGAGAACAGGTCGACCTAGCACTAATGTATGTCTGAATCCAAATTATGCATACTTCTTAGGCGTCGAAGTCGGCGTTGGACGCGGGACGGTCGCAATAATCGACTTTGCCGGCGAAGTCCACGCAAAGCACGAGTATCGGTTCTCATTGGATCAGAATGAGCCCAAAGAAGTGGCTGAACGCGTCGCGAATGAAGTCCGCGCGGTACTAGCGACGCTAGATCGCCGCCCCAAAACTATTTCTGGGAGAATATCAATTGCGGGCCTAATGGACTTGAAGGGTCACCTCGTGCGCTCGCCCTTCCTAGGTTGGTATGACATACCTTTCCTCGAAATGATGCGCTCAGCCTTGCCCGAAGTCGAATTGATGGGCGTCGAGAATGACGCCGACGCATTTGCTGCTGCAGAAATGCAATATTCAGTGGATCGCGAAAACGAAAACACAGTCTATCTCCTGCTCGATACCGGTATTGGCGGTTGTGCCGTTGTCGATGGAAATATTCTACGCGGGCACATGGGCTTTGCGGGAGAGCTCGGACACATGATTATCGGTGACAAGGGATATTCTACATCTGGCAAGTCCGTTATCGACGGTTCACTTGAAAGCTATGTTGGACGGATTGCACTACTCAAACGTTATAGCCATTACGGTGGCCATACTGAGTATATTTCGGAGTTTGTCGCAGCGCTTGATGGTGGAGAAGAAGCCGCGACGAGTGCATTGCATGACTGGGCCAATCATCTTGGTCGAGGAATCGCATCCATTGTTAGCGTGTTGGCCCCCGAACATATCGTCGTTGGTGGTGCGCTCGCTCCGTTATATGAACGCTGTGACGCCGTCGTGCAGGCGACTCTTGCTTCAAAACTTGTTGCCGGATCTCATTTCCCCGAGTTTAGCATCTCAAATCTTGGACGCACAGCGCCAGCAATTGGCGCGGCCTTTTTAGTCCAACGGGACCTATTTACCTATGACCCAAAAATAGTCTTCGGCAAATGAAAAATTGAGAATGACTGAAGTGTTCGGTTCGTTTGAACAGCTTCTAGCTGTTTCGTAAGTGGATTTCCTGCTCGGTGGTACCGTGATGGGGATTGTTTGCGACGGGTTGAGACATGCTTGCATGGGGATCAATTGAGTCGTAGAATTAGGTGTAAAGGCGGAGACTTTTGCGGGCGCCTTACACGCTGTCATTGGCCCGAAGGTTGACCTCCTCGTATTTGATCGCTCGCCAGAGCCGTTAGGCGAAGACGCCGTCGCACCACGCGCCTACTTGTCAGCCGGGAGGCTTGGGAGGTCGTATCCTTGCCGGCTATCAACACACAGCGCTGCATTGGTGTGACAGCGTCAGTCCAATTTCGCGCGAATGATCTCGCGAAGTTTTTCAAGGTCTTCGGCGAACCCACGGATGCCAGCGGCGAGCATTTCGGTGGCCATGGCATCTTCATTCATTTCCCACCGGAATCGCGTTTCGTCAATCCCGACCGCGGGTTCTGGCTGAAAGCAATCCGGCGAGAGAACTCGGTCGACGGAACCGTCGCTACCGGCGAGTTCATCAAGGAGATTTGGAGCAATGGTCAGGCGATCGCATCCGGCGAGCGCTTCAATCTGACCAGTGGAGCGAAAAGATGCGGCCATCACAACGGTCTTTATATCGTGCGCCTTGTAGAAGTTGTAAATATTGCGGACCGAGATGACGCCAGGATCTTCCTCAGGTGGGTAGAAAGAGGTGCCAGACGACTTCTTGTTCCAGTCGGTGATGCGACCGACAAAAGGCGAGATTAGGAATACCCCAGCGTCAGCGCAGGCGATGGCCTGGGCCTTGTTGAAAAGCAAGGTCAGGTTGCAATTGATGCCCTTCTTTTGCAGCACGGCCGCTGCGCGGATGCCTTCCCAAGTGGATGCGAGCTTAACGAGTATCCGGTCGCGGGAGATACTGCGGGCCTCGTAGTCAGCGATGATTGCTTCAGCTCGTTCAATGGACCCCTTTGCGTCAAACGAGAGATCGGCATCGACTTCTGTGGATACGCGACCAGGAACAATTTCTGAAAGTTCCGCACCGACCGATACAGCGAGGCGGTCGGCAATGGCGCTGACTCGAACTTCGGCATTGCCGTTCTGTCGCCCCCCCCACGCGAGTGCCTCCTTGATTGTGTTCTCAAATTCCGGCGTGCTGAGTGCTTTCAGGACGATTGACGGGTTAGTCGTACAATCGATGGGTTTCAGGCGGCGAACAGCCTCAATATCGCCGGTATCGGCGACGATGGTTGTCATAGTGCGAAGGGTGTCGAGTTTCGTTTTCATCTCGGCTTACCTTTATGGAAAATGTGAAGTTTTTTGGCTTAATGGCGCGATTCCTACTAGCCGTCATTGTTGACGGTGATATCCGAGGGGCGAGAGGACCGCGCAACCAAACGCGCGTTGGGAAGGTCGTTACCCTCCAACTTGGTCCTGATCTCATCTTCTGACAGGCCTAAACCATCCCATCGAGCATAGAGCCGTTTTTCCAACACCGACTCGGACACCTCCAGGAATACGGTTTTATCGAAGAATTGCTGAAGCGGTGTCCAGTCCGGATCATCGAGGAGAAGGTAGTTGCCATCGACAAGAATCAGGCGAGCCTCCGGCCCGATGATCCGGGCGCCGGCTCTCGCAATCTCGATGGACCGATCAAAAACCGGTACAGCGACCTCACTCCCATCGTCCTCGGCCAATCTCACCAGGGTCGTGGCGAAGCCTCCCACGTCGAAGGTGTGCGGCGCGCCTTTACGCGGCCGATGGCCGCGCGCATTCAGAACGATGTCGTCGAAATGGAAGCCGTCCATCGGCAGCACTTCACAGTTTACCCGCTCGCTAAGTGTCGCCTGCAGCGCCTCGGCAAAGGTACTTTTGCCAGCACCGGGAGCGCCCACGATCGCCACGATTCGGCGCTTTTGGTCTTGCGTCGTGGCTAGATGGTTGGCGAGGCTCGCAAGGTCCAACTTCCTGCTCACAACAGACGGCTCCGCTCGACCTGGCGTTCAACTTCCTGAGCAGCTTTCAACTGCGCCTTGGTATACATAAGCGCGTGGGTCGCGAGATCGAAACCGTCTTCCCAGAGGTTGCGCCAGATCGCGAGGATGCCTTCCAGCGGCTGACCCACGACCCGGGACGAGAAGCTCTCAAAGGAGATCGGACCTTCGTATTTCGCCCGAACCAAGGCACGGAACACACTTTGCAGATCGATAGAACCCGTCCCTAAATACCCGCGATGGCTATCCCCGGTGTGGAAGTACCCGATATGCGGGCCTGCGTCGATGATCGCCGAAGGGATGTCGGACTCCTCGATATTCATGTGATAAACGTCAAGGTGCACCTTGACGTTTGGCGAATCCACGAGTTTGCACATTTCCACCCCTTGGGCAGCGGTGTTGCAGATGTTGGTCTCGTAGCGGTTGACGACTTCCAGACACAGAGTGATGTCGCTCTTCGCGGCCTCTTCGGCGACTTCATGCAGGATTTCTGCAGACCGCCGAATACCATCCTCCGTGGGTTGCGTGAA
>CALFSV010000164.1 GCA_937916485.1 uncultured Paracoccaceae bacterium
TTTGTCAAACAAGTTGGGCGCGACAGAATAAGGCGGTGTTTGATGGAGCCTTAGTGTTGGAGTGAATTTGGCAACCAAAAGCCGATTGCCTTCACTCCGCCGCCCTGCGGGTTTGCATCGTATTTCGCTACCAGTTGAAACTTCGAAAAGGGCGCTTGCCCGAAAACGCCAACACATTGAAAATGAATGTCTTTTTGAGTGCGCCCTTCTGAACACCTAGGGCGGTCGGTTAGAGACAAAGCGGGTTCAGAGACCGATTTTGGGTATTAAGCCGGTAATCCCAGTGAGTGGTAATATTAGCGGTCCGCTACAGAACCCACGTGGGCGTCCGAAAATTTCCTGACGGGTTTCCCAGCGGACCCACGAAACGGCCTTGGGTTCTGAGGTGATACCGTGAGCAATGGTGACGGGTCCGCTACAGAACCGTGTTCTGTTTTTCTAGTCGCCAGTGGTGCCAATCGTTTGTTGCCAGTATTCGGCCCTTTGGTGTTTCCATCGGCTTTGTTGTGATGCGCCATTCGTGCGCCTTGCGGCTATACCAGTTGCCCTCAGTCACAAGCGCTATGAAGCCCTTGGTGCTGAGTTCTGCGAAGGCGCGTTGTGCCGTGGCCTTGCCCATTCCCAGAATCTCTGCCGCCTCGTTCAACGACAAAAACAGCTTGCCGTTGTTGCTACCGTTGTAGCGGCTGTGGAGTTCAATCCAGACCTTGATTGCTGGGCCAGATAGAGACCGCCAAGCGGGCGACCGGATGAGCGAATAGGTGAGGGGGGCATATTGCCCCTCCTCTGGTCTCTTACCCTTTTTAGCCATTGGTGAGGTCTCCGTAGGCCAGTTGGGCCAGTAGGCGGGCTGACGGCTCCGGCAAGCTGTGGCGCGCCATCAGGCGGCGCACAGCGGCAGGCAGAGGGGCTGGGCGGGGGCTTCTCCCATGGGGCCGGGTCATTCAGCGCCGTCCTGTCCCAAAGATTGCAGCAGGACGCTAGAGGAAAGCCGGTATCGAGCATGGTGGCCGGGGTAAGGGCCTTGATGCTCCTCAAGTTCGGTGTCGATGGTGAAGCCGAGGCCTCGAAGGCTGTGGACATACGCCGCCAGTCGAAGTGCGGGGATTTCCAGTGCGGTGATGCCGTCCTGACCGGCATTGTGAAGTTCCCAAATTGTTTGGCCGATCCGACCGTTTAGGGTGAACGTGTGGGGGCATTCGCCGCCCAACAGGGTTGCGTTGATTTTCATAATGGCCTCTTGGTTTTTGAGGCGCGAAACGGTAGGTCTTAGGTTGTCAGACTGCCCAGCGCCCGCGCCTTTCATGAAGGTTGCGGGTGTTGGTTTATCCAGCCATCGGCCCGGTTGTTGGGCGATCCGCCAGCCACTCTAGAACGGCGCTCTCGGGCCATGCGACAGCGCGTCGACCAATGCGGATGGGCCTGGGAAAATCCCCCCGATCCATCATTGCGTAGATGGTGGAGCGGCTGAGGCCCGTGGTGGCTTCGACCGCTGGGCGACGAAGGTGGATTTCGTTTTTTATCATTCTCATCTCCGATGGGCCTCGGTCGCAATTGCGACGGAGGTCGGTTTCTGCAACGATGAGACAAGGTTTGGATAAGCAAGTTCGACCTTATCTCGGCTGCCTCGTCGCTTCGAACCGGCGGGGCAGCTTTTTTTGTCCTGTGTGTAACCAAGACATCCCTGTTGTATCAGAGTGTTCGTCCACAGAAAAATTGTATGTTTCTGGGGACGAACGGTGGAGAAGCGGACCACTTAGAGCATCGTTACGCAAGCAATTGAAATGGCAGGATATATACAGAGCTGCGCTATATCCTGTGGTCAGGCTGCCGCGGAGATCTACTGCTAGCGTCCGATTCGAATCAGTGTTGCGGCGCCTCCAGATAGGCACTGAGCCCAACTCTCCATCAGTTTCCGCCGCTTCTCGAACAAGTCAGACCTGGCATAGGCCGCCTCTGCTTTGTCCTTGATGGCATGTGCCAGCGCCGCCTCTGAGACTTCGCGCGGAGTGTTTGTCCGCTCCTGCGCCCAAGTCTTGAACGATGTGCGGAACCCATGCACGTCCACGTCAAAGCCGAGTTCTTTGACCAACTTGGACAGGGTCATGTCGGAAAGGGGTTTGCCGGGTTTTGTGCCGGGGAACACCAGTCCCGTGCCATCGCCCAGCGCCTTTGCTTCTTTCAGCAATTCAACGGCCCGACCGGACAGCGGAATCCGGTGTTCGCGCTTGGCCTTCATCCGCTCTGCGGGAATGGTCCATTCGGCCTTGTCGAGATTGATTTCAGACCAGTCGGCCAACCGCACTTCGCCGGACCTGCAGGCGGTCAAGATGGTCAGTTCCAGCGCCAATTTGGTCGCAGCGCTTGCGCCTGATGCTTTTATCGCTTCGATGCACCCAGCGACCTCCGAATAGGGCAGGGCCTTGCGATGCGCTGCGATGCGGCTTTGCTTGGGCAGCGCCTCGGAAACGGCCTCGGCCGGGTTGTCCTGCCGCCAGCCCTTGGCGACGGTCCACTTCATGACCATGCCGATGCGCTGCTTAACGCGGCGAGCGGTTTCGGCCTTTTCCAGCCAGATTGGTTGCAGAACGGCCAACACGTCCGCCGTGGTAATGTCTGTGACCTTGTGCCGACCGATGCGGGGGAAGGCGTAGGTTTCCAGTGTCGATATGAATTGCGCCGCATGTTTGGCGTTGCGCCAAGAGGGGGCATGGTTCTCGTGGACCTTGCGGGCGGCCTCCTCAAAGGTCATCACCGCCTCTGCCTCGCGCTTGGCCTTGAGCGGGTCGCCCCCTTGGCGGGCCAGCTTGCGGTTCTCCAGAGCTATTTCTCGGGCCTCGGCCAAGCTAACGAGGGATGCGGACCCAAGTCCCATTTCGGTGCGCTTGCCGCGAATGACGATGCGTTGCACCCAGCGCCGTGCGCCTGTGTTTTCGACTCTCAGAAATAGTCCTTGGCCGTCATTGTATTTGCCGGGGGCTTTGACTGTGCGGACAAACGCCGCCGATAACGCCTTCTCAGGGTGTTTGCCCGACTTGGCCGTCGCCCTTGCGTTGCCGTCCACCATTTTGTCCCCCATTCTTTACTGGAATATGGGGGATGACATTGGAACAATCAAGACGAATATGCCAGCTAAGATGTTGAATATAATGCCGTATAAGAATTCGCTGGAATTCGGAATGGCGGTTCCCCAGTCCGCCACTTACATTGCTAAGTGGTTGTTAATTAGAAATAAAAATTCCGCGTGAGTCTCGTGTGTATAGTGCCACCTGCCATCGGGTGAATGTTCGTTTTCGTCGCAGATAGGGGCTGGCTGATGGTAGCTTCTGCGATTCCTGAAAGCAGGCGACGCTAGATTTGCGCAATAATATTCCAAAACTTTAGCGCAATTTAAAATTAAATTACACACAGACTCCAGCGGGCAATGGGTGGAAAACCCTGTGAGCTTCTGTGAATCTGTTGGCTGCTTCTTTCCAGAATCGACAGATATCGCGCCGAGCTAATCCCCTCCCAGCTTATCGACTCGATTTTTGCGTCCACGACCACGAAGGACTTTGGCGCCCAACTCAGGTCCAGTATCCTTCACGTATTCGGAGCAGCCACTTGAGGAACTGGTCCTGTACAAATCTGCAAATTTCTAAAGGTAGATGTCTGATCGGAACACACCAAGCATGACCCATCCTAGCATTTTGAAGTGTCAACTGCACAATGCCAGCCCTGCCATGGCACCCTGGGGTGGGATGGAAAAGCGCGTTGGTAACAACCCGTGGTCCTGGGCGGCACCCGCCGGGCGCTATCCACCGATGATTTTGGACATAGCCAATACCGCTGTCGCGCGGGGAAAGCTCTACCTAGCAAGGCAACGCCACGAGGCTATCCCGGACACTTGGGCAATTGATGCTGATGGTAACGCCACCGTTGACCCCGCCGCCGGCATAGCGGGCACGATTCTGCCGATGGCCGGTCACAAGGGCTATGCGATTTCAACGATCATGGACATGCTGTCCGGTGTACTTAGCGGAAGCCAATTCGGATCCTCGGTCATTGGCCCCTATATGCCCGACGGCATGAGCGGGGTTGGCCATTTTGTGATGGCGATCAGGATAGACGCCTGTCGCTCGTTGGTTGAATTTGAAGCCGATATGGAGCGGATGATTGACCAGCTCAAGGCGACCAAGCCTCAGCCAAAGGTCGAGCAAATCTACTATCCCGGTGAGTTGGAAGCCCTGTCAGACACCAAACTGCGCAAGGACGGGATTAGCCTGCCAGACGACACAGCCGATGAATTGCGCCGTGAAGCGGCAAAACTTGGCATAGAGGCCCCTTTCTGAGGACAAAGTGTTTATACTGAATCCCTAGGTCGACACGGATCGCACCGGTCTACTTTCAACCGTGCGAATGGCGGTATCCGAGGCCTTTTGAACTGAGCCTTAGCAAATAGGCTATTCGCGTCGTAGCGCATGCTACCATTTGCGCAAGCGATCATGCGGCCGTCGGTTGACCGGATAAAACTGGCTATGGAAGGCGGCCCTTCTTCACGCATAAACCATTCAGGAAGGGGCGACACACTGACACCTTGATTGAGGCCGATCAGCTCATGGATTGTATCGGTGTTCGGAATTCTGTCACTCTGTAAGACATATGTTCCCCCAAGGTTTCAACGATCCCCTCGCAGGTCGGCAGGGCATCCGAAACAGGGGCAGAGAAAGAGTCTCAATAGGGTAGATCACCTTCATCACCGAACTTCGTGCGGATCTGATCAAATACCGTCGGTTTGTCTGCTGCTGAGAAGGCGATGAACCCGTATTCTTTCAAGAGTGAGGATATTTTCGGCCAGCCGATGCTCTCAGGTTCGCCAATTGCGAGGGAGATGCCTGCGTTCGCAACGCCTGCTGTGCCGTTGATCCAATCCTTGTCACGGAACAGCCGATCACCTGTTGTAACTCGGTCCGCACGGAACAACCTCCACGGTAAATGAAAGCCCTTCCATCGCGATAAAATAGAAACAGATATCGCGGATCGTCGATGTAGGCCAAGGGCCCGGTGCGCTGCAGATGCAGCATCGTGTGACATGAGGTGTTATCAACGTCGGGTTTTCGATGTGGAAGGGTGTGGTGGATCGGAGGGTCCATTATGGAAACGCCGAACTTGTCCGCCATTGCCGCATTGCGTGCAGCCTGGAACAAGGGCCGGATCGTAGGTCAAAAAACGGCCGCTCAGGCCCAAACACGTCTGGGCAAAAAAGGTGCTGCTGGCGCTTGCCGAGAACCATTGTGATCTGGCCCTTTCAATCTCGCAATCGACAGCAAGCTGCGCGGCTGCGATTTGCTGAAGATGAAGGTGGTCGATGTCATGGCGTCAGGTCAAATCAAGGAACGCGAGTCGGTTCTGCAGAGCAAGCCCCAGAAACCGGCGCGCTTGGAAATCCCTGCAGGCAAAAGTGCATCGCTCGCAAGGCAGATGCGGCAGCCGCTTCTGATTGGATCTGAGTACCTTCGACCCGGGCGTTTTCACGAATGGCTTTACATCTTGACCCGCCAGTACACGGGCATCGTCCGTGAGTGGGTGACATCCATCGGCCTGACGGCCAGCGCCTATGCCACGCACTCGGTGCGACGAACGAAAGTGACCCAACTCTATGATAAGTCGGGCAACCTTCGGGCCTCGACTTCGTAGATGTTGCGCGGCGTCTGCGAAGGCAGCCTCGCATGTCAGCCCGGCGACAACGCAATCGCCCGGGCTGTGGCGGGTCGCGAGACGTTCCGTTCGGTCCAACCCATGACGTTGTTGCATGCCGTCAGCCGTGCGTCCTCCATCATGGGTGCCATGCCAGCCCAGGCGACAGCGGCCATATCGGCAATGGAATAGTCTCCTGCGATATAGTCGCGACCATCCAGCTGCGTCTCAAGAACGCCGAACAGTCGTGCTGTCTCGTTCTTGTAGCGGGTTTCGGCGTAGGGAACTTTCTCATTCAGACCTCGGAAATGGTTGGACTGCCCCATCATCGGACCAAGCCCGCCCATTTGCCAATGCAGCCACTGTGTCACGGCCCAGCGGTCCTGCGGGGTTTCGCCTCCGAATCTCCCAGTCTTTTCAGCCAGATATTGCAGGATCGCGCCGGATTCCATCAGGCTGATGCCAGTCTCATGATCGACGATGGCAGGGATTTTCCCGTTGGGGGAAATCTTGAGGTATTCGGGTGCGTGCTGTGCGCCAGCGCCGATGTTGACCCAAGTGATCTCGTAGTCCACGCCCATTTCCTCAAGTGCGATGGCAACCTTATAGCCGTTGGGTGTACCCCAAAGATAAGCCGTGATCATTTTGATTTCTCGTTCATTGTGTAGGTCTGGACTGCTTCGGCTGACGCGATCAGCGCGTCTTTGACCGGGATGAATTTGAAACCGAAGGTCTTTTCTGCCTTTGCCCCAGAGACCGCGAGCGTGCGCCCGACATTCGCCAGAACCCCTTTCACGTCCTTGGAAAATAGCCCCATGATGCGCAGCAGCCAGACAGGCGCCTCTCGGCCCGGTGTCTTCAGCGCGGAATCCCAAGCCTTCAGCATCTGCCCAAGTTCAAGGAAGCGATATGTCCCGCTCGCGGCGGCGAAGCGTTCGCCCTTGGTGGCCTCAAGATCGATGGCCGCGACGTGCATCCGCGCCACATCCCGTACATCCACCGCGACCATGTCCATCGGGGGGGCCATCGGAACCTTGCCGGTCATCAGCTGCTCGACCAGTTCAAGCGACGAACCGTAACGGGCGTCCATCGGGGGGCCAAAGACGGCGCCCGGGTTGATGGTGGTCAGCGCGATATCGGGGGTGTCAGCGACAAAGTCCCAGGCCGCCTTTTCCGCCAGCGTCTTGGAGGCTTCATAGGCCCCGACAGACGGATCATTGGGCGTCGTCCAATATGTCTCATCCGACGATTGCATCTTGGGCTTGTCCGCCTGCTTGTAGATTGCAGCACAGGACGACGTCAAAATCACGCGCTTGATCCCCGCAGCTTTGGCCGCGCGCATTGCCCGCAGCGTGCCATCGACCGCCGGGCGGATCAGGTCTTGCGGATCTTTTGGCTCTGTCAGCGGAAAGGGCGAAGCCGTATGGATCAAGACATCACAGCCCTGCAAAGCATCCTGCCAGCCTTCATCCTTCGTCAAATCCAACGTAGCAAATTCCAGCGCCGCGGCCGGAAAAAGACCCTGCAATTCATCCTTGCGTTTGTCAGAGCGGATCGAGGCGCGGACCTGATAGCCCTGTTCCAGCAACTCTCGCAGAATGTGTTTGGCGATGAAACCGGACGCACCGGTCAAAAAGACTTTGGTCATTCGAAGGTTCCCTTTCTGGGTAAGAGCAGGTTTGCGGGGGCCCCATCCAACGCCATGTTGGGTCGGAGCCCGCCCCGCCTGAGGTCACGCTTTGGTCGCCATCCTCGCCGCCCACAGGGACAGAAGTCCGATTGGCAAGAGCATCACGATCTGCGGAAAGAACTGGCCGTAAATCACGCTCGTGACGACAAAGACCATGGCCAAGCCCACGTATTGAATGCCGATATAGCCCGGCAATAGCGTCACGGCTGGATCGGTCACATCCTTTCGGCTGACATAGAACAGGGTCAGGGAGGATAGGTACAGCACGACGGAAATCATGTGCCACGCGGAATGGAGTGTTGCTTTCACGAGGTCGGGCGCATCCGACCCCATCAGCGGCGCAACAACACTCGCCTCACCTACAAATGTGTGAACGACGGCAACCGCCAGATTAATGATTGCGGCAATTCTCAGTGTCAACTTCATGTCATGCTCCTCTTGGCGCAACTTCCGCCGGTTTCCCGTTGGATGATCCTCTTTTTCAACAAGGGCATGTGTCGCCCGTGCTGCATTTCCTTTGGTGCTATTGCGTGGGCCGAAGTGGTCCCGGCTGGTCTATTCTGACAGCGCCTCGATCAGCAGATCGGAGAAAAGCCGCGTGCTGTGTTGCTGTTGCCCAGTAATGATCTGACCGTCTCGGATTGCGAATGGCGCAAGTGGCGTGGCGGCGGATAGCGGTAGATGTGGTCTTGTGCCCTCGCTGAGATCTGGCTGTTTGACCTCAATGTGATGACTAAGGTCACTCCCGTCATTCGCAGGATGTGCCAGAACACTTGCGCAGCGCGCCAGTTCAAGCACTCAGTCGTTGTGCCTCGCGCCAAGCCTCGGGTGAGGAACCTGTCCAGCGGCGAAATGCCCTGAAGAACGAGTTGGGATCTTCAAAGCCAAGCAAGAAGCTGACCTCGGCCGCACCAAGGTTCGTATTCGTCAGGTAGTGCTGTGCCAGCCGCATCCGCGCCGCGTTGAGAACGTCCAACCAGGACGTGCCTTCCTCCGAAAGCCGCCTTTGCAGTGATCGGCGGCTGACGGCAAGTTCACCGGCCACGTCATCAATTTGCGTCCGTCCGCTTGGCAGCAGCTCCAGCAGGGCATTTTCGACGCGGGCGCGCATGCCAAGGTCTTCGCGGGCCGCGTCCATTCGGCGGCGCAACTCCGGCTCAAAGGACTGCCACATCTGATTGTCATGCGTCAGAAAGGGTCGCGCGGCGTCGATGGGATCGAGGCTGAATGATGCGGTGCCACCAAATGAGATCCCACATCCGAACCAGTCCTCAAAGGCTGGGGTCTCCTGCAGTGCCAATGGCAGGACAACAGCCTTCGGGACAACGCGCCGGCGTGTGGCGCGACGCAGCAAATTGACGAGGAAAACGATCTCGGTTGCCGCGAGCGTCGTTGGCAAATCGGGGCGGTACTTGCACCGATAGGTAAAGTGGGTCGCGGCAGGCATCACCTCCACATCAAGGCTGAAGGCCCCAACGAGGCGCTTGAAGTCGCCAAGTCGCTGTCCCGCTACCGTCATGTTGGGCGCGCACATGGCCGCAAAAAAAGCAGGGTCGAAGAACTCGCTCGCTTCGATCTGGCCAAGCTGAAGCGCCAGTGTCGGCGACTGCGCCTCTGCGTCAAAGCTTTCCCAAAGCGCATAGAATTCATCCAGCGTGATGCGGCTGCCGTCACCGTCCAACAACCCACTTGGCAGGCCCGCGCGGCGCAAAACTGCTACGTCGCTGAGGCCAAGATCGGCCAGCATCAGCCGCCAGACTTTGCCCACATGGACCGTTGGAAGATAGGATGATCGCTGCATGGGGCCTCCTAGATCGAGCGTATAGGAAGGAAATTGCACAGCCAAATGCCCTTCGCGCCAATCCACTTGCTGGATGTGCCACTGCATTTGTTTGTCGATTGGCCCCCATCACCGGCATCTGGCCGAATGAATGTCGGCTTCCAATAACGACAAGCTATAGTTTTGTACGAGCAGCGACGGTCCGCTCTACCGCCATCGGGGTCAGTCGTTGGATACAAGGTGCCATCGGCTTTTTCTAGTATGCGGATTGCTTGCTGCGTTGGGCCTCGTCATAGCGGCCGTGCCACCGCGACGAGACGGTCGCGAAGTAGATGGTCTCCATTTTAACTGGCGATCTCGAGATGGCCAATACGCACCAAGTCTGATGGCCCACTGCCTGATTAGGCGAGCTAAACGGTACACTAGCCCACTATCAGCCCTCCAAGGTTCAAAGGGCCCCCGTACTCAGAGGGATCGTATCTGAAGGCCACTACCTTGGCGATGTTGTCTTATTGCCAAACGCCCAAAGTCAAACCACCACCGGTTGCTCCGGTGGCCTTTGCTTGCGTTCAACAGTTCCCCCGGAGGGGCCACGGTCTCGAACTCTGCGAGGCCGTTCTGTGGCGATGCAAGGCTACTAGACCGATCGATGCGATCGCCGAAGGTTGATCGAGGCACGGGTGTCGAACGGCGTCAGCAATGGCCGTTATCGCGCGCCGCATGTGGTTGATCTCATCCATTGCCGGAGCATGCTGCGATAAAGAGGATGGCAAAAGCTGGAACGAACATTCGGCGCATCAAGATTGGAAGACCTCGCAACAGGTTAGCTCATGATGCGCTAATCAGGACTTTCCGCATCGGTATCAAGCGCCGCAGTGCCATTGATTGGCCGAGGGTCAGTTGGACCTTGGGATTGGGGTCGATTGGATTCGGCGATCAAACGAAATGCACCATTTGAGACGAAACTTGGGTGTGTCCGATCGTTTCGCACGACTGTCCGCGGCCATGAGAGAGCTTTGGCTCTTTCGTCACCTCTCCCACGGCAGGCGCCCGCGCTGCGGGCGTGCAATCTTGCGCACTGATCCAGCGGCTCAGTCTGTTGCCGCCTAGTGGGGGGCGGTGACCGGGATTGGCTCTTGCGCGAACAGGTGCGCCTGCATTGGATCAAACCTCAGGCCGATCTCGGTCCCCCGGTCCAGCACCCGGTCCTCGCCAATGGCGGCAATGATCTTGGTGCCATCGCGCAGAGCAACGTCGACCACCGTTTCGGCGCCAAGCCGTTCGGTCAATATCACCGATCCGTGCAGCATCCCGTCTTCTTGCGATACAGGTTGCAGATACTGAGGCCGGACGCCGAGGATGGCCTTCCCTCCGACCTTGATGTCACGCGCCTTGTGGGGCACCGAAATCGGTTCCAAGGATGCATTGCGGACTACGGCCATGTCCCCCTGAATCTCTGTCACATCAACCGTGATAAAGTTCATCGAAGGAGCCCCCAGAAACCCGGCGACAAAAAGGTTGGCCGGTTCGTGATACAGTTCCATCGGGGATCCGATCTGCATGACAAGGCCGTCTTTCAGAACAACGATCTTGTCTGCCAGCGTCATCGCCTCGACCTGATCGTGGGTGACATAGATCATTGAGGCGGCAAGGGACTGGTGGAGGCGACCGATTTCCATCCGCATATCCATGCGCAGGGCGGCGTCGAGGTTCGACAAGGGCTCATCAAACAGAAATACCTTAGGGTCGCGCACGATGGCCCGGCCGATGGCGACACGCTGGCGCTGACCACCGGACAATTGCGATGGACGGCGGTCAAGCAGATGCTCCATCTGAAGGACACGTGCCGCTTCGGCAACCTTGGCTTCCTTTTCCGCCTTCGGGACGTTGTTGATGGTCAGGCCAAAGGCTACGTTTTCGCGGACGGTCATATGGGGAAAGATGGCATAGGTCTGGAACACCATGGCGATGCCCCTGTCCTTGGGCTGCCGGTCGTTCATGACCTCGCCGTCAATCTCGAGGGTGCCAGAGGTGATATCTTCCAGCCCTGCGATCATGCGAAGCAATGTGGACTTGCCGCAGCCCGATGGGCCGACAAAGACCACGAACTCGCCATCCTCGATGGTGATGTCGACGCCCTTGATGACATCCACGGACCCAAAGGATTTGCGGATGTTCTTGAGTTTGACCTGCGCCATCGCGTCTACTCCGCTGCTTGCGACAGGCGCCGCACTGTCAAGAGGCCGTCTGCGCCGACCTCGACGGGTTCGGGGTTCATGACGTGCCCGATGAAGGTGTTGGGCCCACTATCGGCAAAGCCCATGATGACCCAACCATCCTTCGTCTCGACCATACGCGATGCATAGCGGCGGCAGGGCAGATCGCCGTCAAGAAACGGCCCGTCCGGCAAACGCCAGGGCCCGCGCGGGCCGTCGCCCATCAGGTAGTGGGTTCCGGTCACCGGCGTCATCTTGGCGGCCACTTCCTTGGAGAAATGGACCGAGGCTGTGCAGAAAAGGCAATACCACTGACCGTCGATCTTAAAGACCTGCGGCACTTCAAGCTGACCGAAGGATCCGACGTAGACAGGCGGTTGAAGCGTCCAGTTGTAAAGGTCGGGCGAGGTGGCAAAGCCGATGGCCCCGCCGGCATTTGGTTCTTCGATACCCGGCGCGCGGCCGGTGAAATACATCAGCCAGCCATCGCCATCAGGGTCTTTCATCACCCAGGGGTCCCGCATCGCCCGGTCATGCCAGTGACCGACCGCATGGTCCTTTTCATACAGGTCTGCCACCGGCCCAGTCATATCAAGGCAAAGGCCATCGCCGACGCGCTCCCAGCTGTGCATGTCGGTTGAGGTGGCATGCCCGATGCGCTGGTACAGGCCCTTTTCGGCCGATCCGCCGCCGGTATAGAACAGGTGCCAAAGGCCCGTGTCGTCTTGCAACACCGACCCGGTCCAGGTGGTCGTATCGTCAAAAGCGGGGCCTTCAGAAGGGGCCAGGCAGGTCCCAAGATGCTCCCAGTTGATCAGGTCATCACTGACGGCATGTCCCTGGCTCACGTTGAAATGGCGCAATTCGGGATCGCCGAGCGACTTGTCAGCCTTGAGGAAGTAGCCGTGCCAGCGGGTCCCATCGTGGGCATACCAGCTGTCCCAGATCCATTGGTCTTTGAGGGCGAGAACCATAGTTTAAGCTCCGAATTGTTGGGGGCTAGCCCTTGACGCCGGTCGATGCGATCGAGGCGATGAAGGCGCGTTGCAAGACAAGGTAGAAGGTGAGCACGGGGATGGTGATCAGGCTCAGGTAGGCCATCACCTCGCCCCACGCGATGTTAAGCTGAAAGAAGTATTGCAGACCGACCATCACCGGGCGGTAGCTTTCCTGCTGCACCACGATAAGCGGCCAGAGGTACTGGTTGTACATCACCAGAAACTTGAGGATCGCGGCGGTGGCCAGCACCGGGCCGGACAGCGGCATTACAACCCGGCGGTAGATCTGAAGCCAGCTCGCCCCCTCGACCCGGCTGGCCTCGATCAGCTCTCCTGGCAGGTCTTTGAAGTACTGCACAAACAGATAGATCGTCAGGCCATCGGCGATAAAGGGCACAATCTGGACGCGGTAGGAATTGAGCCAGCCGAATGTCAGCCCGTCAAACCCGATCCACGGCAACTTGGACGCAATCAGCAAGAGGGGGATGGCGATGGTTTCGAACGGCACGATCAGGGTCGCAAGGATAATCGACAGCACCACGCCCTTGCCGGTCCAGCTCAGGAACACAAAGGAAAACGCGGCCAGCGAACAGATCAGCAAGGACAGGATAACCGTCACGCCGGTCACAAGCATGGAATTGAACACGAACAGGCCCACCGGCGCCCGCTGGAAGGCGTCGCGGTAGTTGTCAAAGCTTAGATCCCCAACCGGCAGGAACGCTCGCAAAGAGCCGGTATCGGCCAGCAATTGCTGATCGGGCTTCAGCGACGACATCACCATGAACACCAGCGGAAAGATAAAGATGATCGCGATCAGCGTCAGCACGGCATAGCGCACGGCCAGACGCAGGCGGTGGTTGTCTCCGGTTACGGTTGCCATCAGTTCTTCTCCCGGGTGAGGTAGCGCTGGATCAGGCTGATGGTCAGCACGATCACGAAGAGGATCACCGATATGGCCGAGCCGCCCGAAATATCCTGCTTGCCATAGCCGCGCTCAACAGCCTGAAACACGATGGTCTGGGTGCTGTCCAATGGGCCGCCATTGGTCATGACGTCGATTTGGGCAAACAGGGCAAAGGCCTGCATGGTGATGACGATCAGGATCAGGACGGCGGTATTGCGCAGTCCCGGCCAGGTGACATAACGAAAGGTCTGCCATTTGCTGGCCCCTTCGATATCGGCGGCCTCGTATAGCGTCGGCGAAATGGTTTGCAGGCCCGAAAGCCAGATCACCATGTGAAACCCGACCGCCTGCCAGATCGACATCACCATGATCGACCCGAGCGCGGTCGAGGGGCTTCCAAGCCAGTCCCGGCCCTCAAAGGCCCCAAAGGTCAACCCGCTGAGCAGGTTGTTCAACAGCCCGTCGTTGCCGTCATAGATAAACCGCCACAGCAGCGACACGACCACAATCGAGACCACAACAGGCATGAAATAGATCGCGCGATAGACGTTGATGCCGCGCAGGCGCTGGTTGATGAGCAGTGCAAGGCACAACGCCAACCCGGCCTGCACCGGGGCCACGACGATCACGAAAAGCACTGTGTTCACAATGGCTTTCATAAAGACAACGTCGCGGGCCAGCACATAGGTGCGGCTTTCGTCATTGCCCCAAGAGAACCATTCACGCATGCCGTCGATGCGTGGATAATCGGGGTTGTTGCGAGTATAGCCGCGTAGGCGGGGGAACTGCGCCTCGCCGTCTTCGTCATAGACGATGGCCCCGTTCTCGTCCCGTTCGCTCTCCAGCGTGATCGTGCCAAGGCCCAGAAGCTGCTGGTAGTTGGCAAGGCCCACGAACTTGGTCGGGTTGGGCGAGATCAGGCGCTGATTGGTGAACGACAGCGCAATCGCAAAGACAAAGGGCAGGATGATGAACATCACCATCAGGCCAAAACCGGGCAGGGCGAAGGCCCATCCTGCGCGGTTCGACTGGGTGAGCTTGGTGCCCTTTGCCATTGCGGATGCTCCTGAGAGGGAAGGGTGGGGGCCCGACATCGCTGCCGGACCCCCGAGGGAGGATTACATGTGGCCGTAGCCGCCGTTGGCCTCGATATCGTTGTCGATTTCGTCGACAGCGGCGTCGAGGGTATCGGCAACGTCAGCGCCGTTGGCGATATCGGCCAAGGCCTTCTCAAACACCTTGGCGGCGACGACATAGCCGGGTGTGACCGGACGGACGAGCGCTTGCTCGGCGGTCAGGTCGAAGAACGCAGACATAGCACCACCATCCGCATAGTTCGCGCTGTTCGCGGCTGCCGTTGCCGTGGCCGGGATCAGGCCGATGCCGTCCGAGAATGCGGTCAGATATTGGTCCTGCAAGGCAAACTCAATGAACGCCGCAGCGCCCTCAGGGTGCTCGGAGGTGGCCGAGATGCCAAATTGCCAGCTCGCGGCACCGATCGTGCTGCCGTTGCCAAAGTCGGGGGCAGGCAGGAACAGGGTGTCGTCATGCACGGCCAACGCACCCAGAGCGGCCCAGTTGCCGTTCCAGCTGAAGGCATATTTGCCTTCGATGAACCCGTTGTCACGGGCGGCCGGGTCTTGGCTGGTGCCGGGGGCATAGCCATCGGCAAACAAGCCCTGCCACCATTCGCCAAACGCCAAAGCGGCTTCACCGTTCAGAGCACCTTCGGCCGTCAGGTAGGTAGAGCGATCCACGATATCGCCGCCAAACGACTGCAGGAACGGGCTGAAGGCGTAGGGATACCACTCGCCGGTCCAGGCCATGCCCAGATCAAGCGGGTATTCATAGCTGCCAGAGGCCTTGGCGGCATCCAGGGCGGCCATGAACTCGTCGCCGGTCCACGGCTCGGCCAGCGTGGGTGTGCGCAGGCCCAAATCGTCAAGGATCGACTGACGGGTGACAAGGGCGACCGCAGCATCCCACAATCCGATCGAGTAGAGTTGCCCATCCCAGTATCCCTTGGTGCCAGGCAGGAAATTTTCGATCAGGCTTTCGTCGATGGTCAGAGGCTGCATGTATCCGGCCCAAGCCCAGTTCGGCATGACCGGACCGTCAACGTCGATGATGTCAGGCAGGTTCCCGGCCAGAGCGGCGGCCACGACGCTGTCGTTATAGGCACCCTGAGGAAAGCTCTCGAGGGACACGGCATAGTCGGCCTGGCTGGCGTTGAAATCAGAGACCAATTGGTTGATCAGCGTCAGTTCGACGTCGTTGCCAGCGCCATGATACCACATGGTCAATTCTGTTTGCGCCAGCGCGGGGCCAGCCAGAATAGTGCCAAGCGCCAAGGCGCCGGCGGTCAGTTTCAGGTGTTTCATTGGGTCGTCCTCCCTTTGGATTTCAGGTAGTGCAAAGTTGACTGTTCGGTCACAGAGGACCGCCAGGAGATAGGCCCCGACACCAGCGTAGGGTCAGAGCTTTGGGGTGTTTCGCCGTCGATCAGCGAAAGCAGTCTTTCGGCCGCTCGGACGCCCATGGCTGCATAGGGCAACCCGACTGTCGAAAGCGGTGGGAACAGGGTTTTGGCGATTGAGACATGGTTGTCGTAGCCTGCGATGGACATCTCTTCGGGAACCCGGATGCCCCGTGTCCGCAGGATTCCATAGACCCGCATTGCCATTTCGTCGTTGCCGCAGCAAAGAACGGTCGGCGGCACGTCAAGCGACAAGAGCCGGTCGATGGCGTCCCACAAAAGCTGGCTGTTCTGGCCCTGACTTTCGGCATAGGCGGGCAGGACAAGGCTGGGATCAAAGGCAATCCCCGCAGATGCAAGCGCAGCCTTGTAGCCCTCGGTCCGCAGCTTGGTCGCGCACATGTTGCGGGGCAGGGTCAGGTAGCCGATGCGCTGGTGGCCCGCCTTGATGATCCGTTCGACCAGCATCTGCTGTCCTTTGCGATCATCGGGCAGGACGGCTGGGGTGCCGATCCGGTCAAAGCAGTTGGCTAGAACCAGTGGGCTGTCCTTGGGCAAGTGCGGAAGTGCGACCTCCTGGTGGTAGTCGGCAACGTAGATCAGACCTTCGGCCCGATGTTGCAGGAACGTCTGAAGCAGCGGGGCGACCCGGTCAAACCGGCCGCCAGTATCAGCGATCATCAGCGTCTTGCCAGATTGTGCGATGGTGCTTTGAACACCCTGAACGATGTAAAGGTCAGGCAGGCCCTTGGGTTCGTCGATATGCGGCGATTGCGAAATCGCTCCGGTGATGAGGCCGATCAGGCCCGACCGGTTTGAGCGCATCATGCGGGCAGCGTTGGACGGGACATAGCCCAGATCTGCGATGGCTTGCTCAACCGCGGTGCGCGTTTCGCGCCCAACCGGGGCGTCGCCGTTCAGCACACGGCTGACGGTCTTGGGTGAAACGCCCGCACGTTTTGCAACGTCGTAGATGGTGGCCATTGATCCCTCCTCCCGCAACCTCCCTCCAGAGGTCCAGCATGTCCGACGCTTTGTGACATCGGTGTCATGACATCGGTGTCGTATGGCCGCCGCGGGTTCGAGTCAAGCGCGTTGGCTTGGACGCCGGGTGGTTCGAGAACTGCGATCAAGGCACCTTCGCGCCCAGGCCCCCCGGCAGAGCCGACGGGTCCGAACTTGCAAAGGTGGTTGCGATCCGTGGACTGCTGATCACCTGAGCTTGCGCGGGCTGACACGGCGATGCGGAGCGACAAAGTCGGGACGTCGCCGAAAGCGCGTGATCTGGTCGCCACAGCTCTTGCGGTCATTAATGTGAAAAATTGCATTTTTGCACCTAAAAGGAAAAAGTGAGTGTGCTGACTGGCTGGGGGGCACGGTCATGAGCCTGCGTCTACGCATGGGTCGATTGGTGGGGCGGTCGTTCGAGCCGAGGCTTTGGATCGCACAGTCGGTCCAGTTCGGCGGCGCGGCGATGGCCATTTGGGCCCTCCTTTCGAGATCAGGGGGAGGGCTCTGGCTGTTTGCCCTCGTCGTCTATTTCGCGACCTCCTGCCTCGGCATGGCCGTTACCGTCCACCGCAGCATCTGCCACCGGGCCTTCAAACTTCACCCGATGATCGAGCGTGCCTTTTCGGTCTTTGCCGCTATCGGGATGACTGGAAGTCCTTTGGGTTGGGTCGGGACGCACCGCACACACCACGCGCATTCTGACGGTGAGGGGGATCCTCATGGACCTGAGCAACATGGGTGGAGCCTTCTTTGGAAAGGGCCGGACCCATTTGTCGAGGGTTGGCGGGTAAAGGATGTCCTGCGAGACCCCTTCCAGCGAGAACTGCACCGCTACTACCTTCTTGTCGTCGGGGGATGGGTGGCACTTCTAGTCCTGATTGATCCGGTACTGGTCGTCTTTGGTTTCTTGATCCCGGCCAGCCTTCAAATCACTACAACAAACCTTTCAACGATACTCGCGCACGGGCATGGCTATCGAAACTACGAGACGAAGGACAATTCCTCGAACAACATACTGATCGCGGTGCTGACCTGGGGCGAAGGCTGGCACAACAACCACCATGCTCGGCCCAGAGACTGGTCCGTCTCAAAACGCTGGTGGGAATTGGACATTGCCGGCTGGTGCGTCAGGGGGCTGGCCGCAGTTGGCCTGATTGATCGGGACAGTTTCTATGAACCGCTCTAGCGCCATATGGACGTCGTGCGGACAAACCTTTTCAGGGTGGCGGGTGCGTGCTGCCACGGTGTCGCCCTCGATACCTGTCTTCGGCGGAGCGCGGGTGACCGACGGTTCCTTTGCAGGTGTAATGATTCAAAACACCCGATTTCGGATGTGCGCGCGGACCGCCGGAGGCAAGGCCTGATGGAACACAAGATGCAAAGTCAATGAAACGTCGCAATATCCCCTTGGACTGGATCTCCTTTTGGGCGGCGCGGGGATTTATCGCGGCAGCGATGGCAATGCCCTATCCGCAACGGGTGCGGTTCTTTGGCCAGGTCATGGCCCGGCTGGTTGGGCCGATATCCTCGTACAACAATCGGGTCCGGGAAAACCTTGGCCTCGTCTGGCCAGACATGTCCGAGCCGGACGTGCATCTGCTTTGCCAGTCGGTCACGGACAACATGGGGCGGACCACGATCGAGAACTACTCTCTTGCAGAGTTCTCGGACCATTGTGCGCGACTGCCACTTGGTGGTCCGGGTTGGGAAGCATTCCTCGAGGCGCACGAGGCCGGGCGACCGACTGTCTTCTTCTCGGGCCACTTTGGTAATTATGCAGCACCCCGGATGGCGCTAAGGGCAAAGGGCTACTCGGTCGGTGTCTTGTATCGTCCCTTCAACAACCCGTTCTTCGAGCGTTACCATCGCACGGCGTTGGAAGAGATTGGCCCCACATTCGCCTGTGGCGCCAAAGGCACGTCAGACATGGTGCGCCATCTCAAGGGCGGAAACAGCATTGCGATCATGGCGGATCAGCATGTTCACAATGGTGCGCCGCTGACATTTTTTGGTCTGCCAGCGGCCACGTCTACCTCGGCCGCACGGCTGGCAATCAGGTACAACGCCGTCCTTATCCCTGTTTATGGTGTCCGGCAGCCTGACGGTCTGACCTTTGATCTGGTCTTTGAGCCTCCGGTCCCTGTCGATGATCCCGATGTCATGACGCAGGCGTTGAACGATAGCCTTGAGGCGATGGTCCGCAAACATCCAGGGCAGTGGATGTGGATGCACCGCCGGTGGAAGCTCGCGGCGCATCGCGGTTGAAACGGGGCTCGGGAGGCGAAGAGTTGGGGTTAGATGGGCCTCAATACTTGCCGTAGGATTTCTCTTCTATGATCTCCGACCCTAGCGCGAGGTTGATCTGCCGCTTGATATCGGCCCGACGGTCATTCTGGATATATACCTGCCGGGCCAATTCGATGAAGTCAGCGTCAAAGGCCTTCCGACGCTCTGCATTGCGCTTGCCGTCCTCAATATCCCAGAGGCGTCGATTTATCGTGTAAAGGGTCTCGACCAGGTCAGAAACGTCGGGCGCATCAGGGACACATTCCTTGGCCGCGCTCGAAAGAGCGGCCAGTTCGGTGTTTATGTTCCGAAGCTTTTCTGGGTCGTGGATTAGCTCTGACTTGATCCTGAGGATGGTGATCTTATCGAAAAGTTCACCGAACGAGACCGGAACGCTTACCATTGTTGTCATTCTTCAAACCAACTCTTCACTCATGTCGCGCCTTGTCCGTTCCGGCGTTGGGCGGGGTGGAACATTTTTCTGAACCTTCCAACTTCGCGCCAGCTTCGCGATGCGTGAAATTCCAAACCTTGCAGAACAGGCAGTCGACGCGGCTACGATCGACGCCTGCCCGGACATTTCACCGCCGATTACGCCACAGGACCGAGGCGCGCTCCGGCACCCCGTGAATTCAAACGGTAGCGAACAGGCGGGAAGGAGGCAAGTTGCTGCGCCTTCGGCCGACTGAAAGC
>CALFSV010000165.1 GCA_937916485.1 uncultured Paracoccaceae bacterium
CGGTGCCGCCTATCGCCTTATGACACGACTACAGTTACCGCAGGGTAGCTTCGTGTTGACCAGGGGCAAAGTTTACTTGGCTACAGTTTCTGCTGGGATCATGCGTCGGAGCAGCCGGAGTTCTGACGCTCAGTCTGACGAAAAGACCTGAACAAAACAGCGGAAGATTTTGGAATCCATCTTTCGCGAATTGAACACCAGGGCGGAAGACAAACCCTTCGATCAATCGATCGCACTTTTGATCCAATCCATACATCGCTCCGCCCATCACGCAGGTCGCGTCCAGCCAGTCGTGTCGCTGGGCACCGATGAACGTTGTAGGCGTCCGGCCTTGCTGCTCTGACGGACCATAGAGTGCGTTGATATGTCCACCAAAGATAGTGGACATCTTGAGGTCAGATATGGCGGGCAAGAAGGGTCAGAAGAAGCGGTTCTGGTCAGATGAGGAGAAGGTGTCGATCTGCGCGCAAACCTGCAAAACCAAAAAAATTCAATCGGTTGGCGGGAGACCGTCGACCATGATCAGGTGCACTTCGGCGTCGACCGCGTCCAGAAGCCTATTGACCGCAAGAGCCGCGCCATCAGGATCACGGTCTGCGATTGCATCGGCCAGTGTGCGGTGGAACGGAAAACTGGCCAGACCAAAGGCGCTGCGCTTGAACGGGGAGCCTTCGTTTGCCTCGAAGGCAAGGTTCAGGCGGGACAGGATATGCCCGAACAAGGGATTACCCGATGCTTCAAAGATCGCTTCATGAAACTGCCTGTCGGCGGAATGATAATTCTGCCCCCTATCTACAATCGACAGCAGGATCTCGCACAGCCGGTTGATCTCGGACCGTTGCGATGCGCTGGCGCGGGTGGCGGCAAGTCTGGCGGCATCGCGCTCCAGAGTGCGCCGCACTTCCAGCAACCTCAGCACCGCCTCTGCCTCCAGCTTGACCAAAAGCGGGACCGGCCCCTCCGGATCGGGGATCGGCGCCGTCAGATAGGTGCCGTCGCCCCGTCGCCGTCGGATCAGGCCCATCCCCTCCCAGCGGTTGAGCGCCTCGCGAATGGTTGACCGCCCCACGCCCAGCTGATCGGCCAGCTTGACCTCTGGCGGCAGGCGGTCGCCGACGCCGAGGTCGGCCTGGTGGATCATGCGGGCCAGCGCCTCAAGGATGGCCTCGCCCCGCGATCGTTTCTCGATCGGCTCCAAATACGACAGGGGGCTATCATGCAGCATGTGCTCTTTTCTTCCGTCCGGTTGCGGCGGTCAGGCAGCTTCGGTCAGGTGCAGGATATCGGTCAGGGCGTCAAGCAGCATGTCCATCTGGTCGGCGGAGTTATAGCCCTGAACCGACAGACGGACGATGGTATGGGCGTCTTTCCAGTCGAAACAGGGGATTTCGATGCCGAAGCGGGACAGCAGATCCTGTTTAAGCACCATCGGATCGGTGCGGGGCACGGGCATCGCCACCATCTGCGGCGCGCAGAACTCGGCGCTGGCAAAGGCCGGCATGCCGGTGCGGCGGGCCACCCGCGCGGCGGTGTCCTGCGCCAGCGCCTGACAGTCGCGTGCCACGTCGTCCCAGTCGTTGTCCTGCCGGAACCGGATCGCGTCTGGCACGGTCAGCCAGGCCGCCGGATCGCGGGTGCCCTGAAACTCCACCGCGTCGACAAAGGAGGTCCCGCCGAACGGGCCAGGCTCGACGCGGTTGGCGGTCCAGCCGTGGCTGATGACCAGTGGGTTGATGATGTCCTGAAGTTCTGCCCGAACATGCAGGAAGGCCGAACCCTTGGGCGCCATCAGCCACTTGTGGCAGTTGCCGGCATAGAAATCCGCGCCCAGCGCCGTCAGGTCCAGCGGGATGTGGCCGGGCGTGTGCGCCCCGTCGATCACGGTCCAGATGCCCCGCTGCCGGGCCTCGGCCACAGCGGCCTCGATGGGAAATAAGAGTGCCGTCGGCGAGGTGATGTGGCTGAGGAACAGGACCCGCGTGCGGGGCGTCATCGCGGACAGGAGCGTTTGGGTGAAGGCCTCCTCTGACACCAGCGGCAGGGGCACGTCTACGACCCGGACGACAGCACCCGTGCGCCGCGCCACATAGGCCCAGGTCTTTTCCAGTGCGGCATATTCGTGGTCCGTGGTCAGGATTTCGTCTCCCGGCTGCATCGGCAGGGATTGCGCCACGATATTCAGGCCGACGGTGGCGTTCAGGACGCCGACGATGTCGTCCGGCTGCGCGCCCATGACAGCGGCCAGAGCCGTCCGGCTGTCGCGCATCCAGGAGGCATAGCCCCTGTCGGGATCAAGAAATGCTACCGGCTGGCGTTCGAGTTTCAGCTGCCAGGCCTGATACGCCTCGAACACCGGTCTGGGGCAGGCGCCAAAGGATCCGTGGTTCAGGAAAGTCACCTCCGGATCAAGGAGAAACTGTCTGGCGAGGCGCGCGGAGGACAAGGTCACTTTCCTTTCATGGTGGGATCAAGGGCATCGCGCAGACCGTCGCCGAACAGCGTCGTCGCCATTACGCTGATGGCGAGGGCAAGGGTGGGAAAGACCGCAAGGTGCCAGTAGAAATACATGAAGCTCATGCCGGTGTTAATCATCTGGCCCCAGGACGGCGTCGGCGGTGCGACCCCGATCCCAAGGAAACTGAGCGAGGCCTCCAGCATCATCGCCAATGGGATCGCCAGCACAAAGCCTACGATGATCGGCGAGACGGAATTGGGGATCAGGTGCCGCCGAATGATATAGCCGGGGCCCGCCCCCAGGGCCTGTGCGGCGCGCACGAATTCCTTTTCCTTGAACGCCTTGATCTGGGCGCGCACCAGCAAGCAGACCTGCACCCAGCCAAACAGCCCGGCGATGAATACGATCATCCAGAATCCGCCGCCGACCAGCGCCCCCAACAACATCGCGGCCAGCAGCGGCGGCACGACCGAAAAAATCTCGATGATGCGCATGACGATCCAGTCGGTGCGGCCTTCGTAATAGCCCGCAAGCGCCCCCAGCGGGATGCCGATCAGGACGGAGAACACGGCCGCAGAAAACCCGATCGAAAGCGACACCCGCGCGCCATAGACGATCCGGCTGAAGAAATCGCGCCCCAGGTCGTCGACGCCAAACCAGTGTGTCGCAGAGGGAAAGGCGAGCGCCTCGCCGAGAAAATCCTGCGCGGTCGGTGGGGACTTCGTGATCAGGGGCGCAAAGATTGCCATCAGGACCAGCAGGATCAGCACGGCACCGCCCACGACCGCAGCCCGGTTCGCCACGAGCCGGCGCCAGGCATAGTGCAGCGGGCTGCGCTGCCGGTGATCGGGGGCGGCGCTCGGTATGGTGGTCAGATCGGTCATCCCTTGCGCCCTCCGGCCCGGATCCGCGGGTTCAGCCAGGCGTAAAGAATGTCCGAGATCAGGTAGGCCAGGCAGAACATCACCGTCAGCATCAGCATCAGCGCCATTTCCAGCGGATAGTCCCGCGTCCGGATCGACGACACGAAATAGGCGCCAAGCCCCGGCACCCGAAAGATCGCCTCGACAAAGATCGATCCCGTGGCGGTGCCGATGAACATCGGCAGGAATACAGTTACCATGGGGATCGCGGAATTGCGTAGGACATGCTGATAGATGATCCGGGTTTCCGACAGCCCCTTGGCCCGCAGGACCGTCACGAACGGCTTGTTCAGCGTATCGAGCATCGCAGACCGGGTATAGCGGGCATAGGTGGCCATCGGGATGGTGGCATAGGCCACAATTGGCAGGATCCATTTGTCCGGAGAGCCCCAGCCCGACGCCGGCACCCAGTCCAGCCAGACCGCGAACACCAGGATCAGGATCATCGAGGTGACAAAGACCGGGATCGTCAGGCCCAGTGTCGCGACGGCGGAGGCCAGGTAATCGACCCAGGTGTTGCGGCGCAGGGCGGCGGCGATGCCCAGAAGAATACCCAGGGGCGTCCCGATCAGCACCCCAAGTCCGCCCAGAACGAGGCTCGGCACCCAGGCGCGGCCCAGCAGTTCCAGCACAGTTTCACCAGGGCTTTGAAAGGGGATGCCGAAGTCGAACCGCAGCACTCCGCTCATGTAGTTGATGTACTGTGTGAAAAGCGACTGATCCAGCCCGTAGCGCTCGTTCAGCGTCGCCCGGACCTCGGGGGGCAGGGGCATGTCGCCGGCATCGAACGGGCCGCCGGGGATCGAATGCATCATCGCAAAGATTAGGATCGACACGATCACGAAAGTGACCGACACCGAGATCAGCCGGCGCAGGATGAAGGGGATCATCGGTCAGCCTTTCTCATTGCACGATGGCCTCAAACCGGTGGCCCGGCCCGTGCGGGATCAGACGCGGCACATTGGCGGGGGTCAGTCCGGTGTCCGCCGCCGACAGCCGGGGAATGTCGGCCTCCAATTCCTCGCGCGAGCGGAACACGCGGTCCTTGCGGTCGCGCGGGTTCAGGACCGGGATCGCCTGCAGAAGGCTGCGGGTATAAGGATGCTGCGCGCTGGTAAAGATGTCCTCGGTCGCGGCTTCCTCGACGATGCGACCGTTGAACATCACCGCCACCTTGTCGGTCAGGGACCGCACGACCGACAGGTCATGGCTGATGAACAGGATCGACAGGCCCATTTCCGCCTGCAAGTCCTGCAAAAGGTTGATGATCTGCGCCTTGACCGACACATCGAGCGCCGACGTCGGCTCGTCGGCGATCAGGACATCGGGGCGCAGAACCAGTGCGCGGGCGATCGCCACGCGCTGACGCTGGCCACCAGACAATTCATGGGGATAGCGGCTGCCGTAAGATCGGTGAAGGCCGACCCGTTCCAGCCAGTCCAGCGCCGTTTTGGTTTGTTCCCGTGTCGTGCCCAGCCCATGGATATGCAGTGGCTCCGCCACGATCTGTGCCAGCGTGAACATTGGGTCCAGCGCGGAATAGCTGTCCTGAAACACCACCTGCATCCGTGCGCGAAATGGCTTGAGTGCGGCGGCATCCATTGACGTGATATCGACACCGCCCACAAAGACGCTGCCCGCCGTTGGTTGGGTCAGGCGCAGCGCCATCATGCCAGTTGTCGTCTTGCCCGATCCGGATTCGCCCACCAGCCCGACGATGCTGTTGCGCTCCACCGTCAGGTCCACGTCGCGCACGACCGGCAACTGACGGTACCGCGGCAGCCATCCGCCCGGTTCGCGCAGCGGATAGCTTTTGCACAAGCCCCGCAGTTCCAGCGCAGCGGTCATGTCAGCCTCCAGCAGGCAGCCTGCCTGTCAAGCCCGTTCCCCTGCAATGGGGGCATTGCGGCAGTGCACCGGGTATCGGCAACGGTACAGCGCGGATGAAACGGACAGCCCGTCGGCGGGTTTGCGGGATTGGGCGAAGCTCCGGGGATTTCGGTCAGCCGCTGCCGCCCGCCGCCCTGCCCGGGCATCGAGGCCAGAAGCGCGCGCGTATAGGGATGTGCGGGGGTGTCAAAGATGTCCTGCACCGGGGCCTGTTCCATGACCTTGCCGCCATACATCACCACGACGCGGTCCACGGTCTCTGCCACGACACCCAGATCGTGAGTGACCATCACCAGACCCATGCCGAATTCCGCCTGCAGTTGCTTGATCAGCTGCAGGATCTGCGCTTGCACTGTCACATCAAGCGCGGTGGTCGGTTCATCGGCAAACAGGATTTGCGGGCGGCAGGACAGCGCCATCGCAATCATCGACCGTTGCAGCATGCCCCCCGACAACTGGTGCGGAAAACTGTCGAGGATCGAGGCTGGATTTCGAATTTCCACCCGCGTCAGCAGCGCTTGTGCCTCAGATCGGGCCTCGGCCTTGCTGACGGCACGGTGGACGCGGATGGTCTCAACGATTTGCTGGCCGATGGTAAAGACCGGATCAAAGGCGGTCATCGGGTCCTGAAAGATCATGGCGGCGACCCGGCCCCGCATGTCGGCGATCTGTCGCTTGTCTGCGGCGATCATGTCGACGCCGCCCAGCGACAGGGCCGTGGCCTCGATCCGGGCGGGCGGGCTGCGCAGCAACCGCAGGACCGCCATGCAGGAAACCGATTTTCCGGAACCGCTCTCGCCCACGATGCCCAGGCTTTCGCCTGTGTCCACATGCAGAGTTACGCCGCGGACGGCCTGCACCACGCCGTCATGCTGCGGAAAGCTGACGGACAGGTCGCGAATATCGACGAGTGGGGTCACGGGGGATGCGGACACTCAGGGAGCCTCTATAGAAAACGTGCCCCCAGACCAAATGGCCAGAGGGCACAAGGGACGGGAAGCGCCCCTATTTTGTCTGGGTATTGGCGTAAAAGAACGGCACCAACCGGCTGAGGGGTGTCATGCCGGCCGAATTCGGCTCGACACCAGCGCCGGTCAGACGGTCGCTCACGGCAAACATCTGGATCGGATGCACGATCGGGATGATCGCTGCTGTATCGATCAGCACCTGCTCTGCCTGCTGATAGAGGGCAAGGCGCTCCTCCCAGACAGGGTTGCTGTCTGCGGCAACCACCAGCGCATCGTAGTCCGGGTTGCGGTGATCGTGTCGGCCGCCATTATAGAAGATGCCATAGAAGTTCGACGGGTCGATGTAGTCGTACTCATAGGGCGCAAGGAACAGGTTGTTTTCCTTGTTCATCAGGCCGGCCATCCAGTCCTGCAGCGGCAGGATGCGGATGTTCATGGTGATGCCAAGATGCTCCTCAAACTCGGCCTGCAGGTACTGAAGCATGGGCGCGGTGATCGCCCCGTTATAGCCACCCTGATCGCGGTACCAGATTTCCACCTCAGGGAAGCCCTCGCCACCCGGATACCCGGCAGCGGCCAGATATTCGCGGGCGCGTTCGGGGTCAAAGACGGCCTGATCGGCGATCTCCTGATTGTAGCCGGGGAAAGACGGCGACAGCAGCGACCGGCCTGGCACGGCAAGGTTGCGCAGCACGGTCGAGGTCATCTCGTCGCGGTCGATCGCGTACCACAGGGCGCGGCGCACATCGACATTGTCGAACGGCGGGCTTTCCAGATCGAACGAGATGTAGGAGACCGCAAAGATCGCGTTCTGGCGGATCTCATCGGGGAACCGGGCCTCCATGAACGGGATCTGACCGGCGTTCAGGGCGGTGAAGTCGACCTCACCCGCCATATAGGCCGGCAAGCCGACTTCGGCGGCACCAAGGCTGGGGTCGATGAACAGCTCTTCCTCCAGTCCCGGCCACGGCCCTCGGTATTCCGGGTTGCGGACAAGGGTCATCGCGTTGTTGGATTTCTCCCAGCTTTGCATCGTGTAGGCGCCGGACGATACCATGGTGTCCACATTGGCGGCGTAGTCGTCGCCGAACTCCTCCACTGCATGTTGCGGCACTGCGTACCATAGCGACACGACGGAGGGCAGGTAGGGCTTGGGAGTTTCAGTTTTCACCTCGATAGTCAGGTCGTCAATGGCGCGGACGCCCAGCGCCTCGATGCCTGCGTCGCCCGCGGTCACGGCGCCCCAGCCTTCGATGCCGCCCGCAAAACCCCAGTACCATGCAAAGTCATAGCCCGACGTGGCGGCGCGCTGCATGGCAAAGACATAGTCGTCGGCCCTCAGCGGATGGCCGTCGGAAAAGGTCAGCCCCTCGCGCAACTTGAACGTCCAGGTCAGGCCGTCTTCCGATTGTTCCCAGCTTTCCGCCGCCATGCCGTGCAGGTCGAATTCGTTGTCGAACGTGGTCAGGGACAGCTGAAGCATCTCGGGATAGCCGGCGCGCGCGTAGACGGTTTTCATATAATCCGCATAGGACCCGCTCGTGCTTTCGCCGGGTGCCGAGATGTCCTGGGCACCGGCTGGTGCCGCCAGCAGGCCGGCCGCAAGGATTGCGGCCAAACCTGCCCTTCTGAAGTCGTGTCTCATGTCTTTCCTCCATGTTGAACCGGGCTTTTCGCTCTTTTTCAGGACGGCTCAGAGAGACACCTGTCTTCCGCAGGATCGACATGCGGTCGGGCAGACGTTAGCCCTGACTCGGCCTTATGTCATATGTCTGACATTTGATTTTGTATCTGACAAGGCATTGATGATGTGACCGCCATTCACCCAGTCAGTCCCTTCAACAGAATGAGGCTTCGATCATCATGATGCTCTGTCGACATCCCACCCTTTATGGCTGAGAATTTCCCAAGCATATGAAAGTCTTGGCATTCCATGCGTGCAAATTCGGCCCCCCAGGCAGCGAGGTCCACTTGACCCGGTGGTGTCAGAAACCCATCGGTGAACACCTCGATGCTCTTGACGGTCTCTTTGGGTCGGGTTCGGTCGATCCACTGGCCAAGGCAAGGGGCCGTACCGTTCATGGTGTCGAAACCAAATATCGTGCCCGCTGTGTTGGCGAAGCGGTGCTGGGTGAAAATGCCTCCCATCAAGAAGGCCTCGACTATCGACGAATGCTCGGCAAGGCCGCAGAACTGAATGGTTTGCGCGACTATTTCGCTCGCACATTGCCGGGTGATCTGACCATTCGAAATCGTTTCCTCGAGACCAAGAAAGATGGCGCGACGCGTCGCAAGCTCAATGGCGTCGAGTGTTTGTGTCGCGAAGTGCTGGCGGAAGTAGGCATAGAGCGTCAGGCGAGCGCGCGTTGCGACCCTGTCGATAAGTTTCGTAGGTTGCAGCACGTCGACTCCGTTCAGCCGGATGCCACTGTCACCCAAGATCAGGACGCGCCAATCGGACCCACAATCCAGTGCAAGAGCGAGAGTCGTAGAAGGCGGGATAACAAGGTCTGTGCTTTCGGTCCGCTTGCGCAAGGCCTTGGATTGAAGTTCGAAAATCTCATCTGCGGGTAGAAGGCGGTTGGCGGGGTCTTGCATCGCCTCGGCGGTGGCCTGGGCGACAGTCAATGCAGCCAGCCTGCCTGCTGGGGTGCCATCGATCACCGTGCCGCGCGCGTCGGTTGCCCCGTCAAAGACCGCATAGACGCAACCTGGGATAATAAGAATGACGTCGTCACCCAGCCTTTGGCCGCTGCGATACTTGGATATGGAGGTCGCCTCGATCTGCATGGCAAACCTTCTAGAGGAATGCCGAATCGCGGTTTTCCGCGAACCGGAATACGGCATAGACACAGGCCCCTGTACAGACCAAGAGCACGGTTGAAAGCGCTCCCGCGAGGCCGAATTCTCCGTCAAGTACAGCCAGATATATCTGGACTGGCATGGTAATGGTTCCACCGTCATACAAGATGAGCGTGCCCGACAGCTCGTTGATCGCGGTAATGAAGCTCATCAATGCGCCGACGATCAGGCCCGGCAGGATCAGTGGTACGGTAACCACCAGAAAGGCCTTTGCGGGTGCCGCACCAAGGTTGACTGCGGCCTCCTCCATCGACGGTTTGATCTGGCGCAGGCTCGATGTGGCTGATCGCACACCGTAAGGCAGCCGCCGGATGAAATACAGCAGGATCAACAGGCCAGCCGTGCCAACCACATCAAGCGGCCCACCCCGGAACGTAGTGACAAAGCCAATCGCCATGACGACCCCCGGCACCAGGTACGGCACCATCATCAGAAAATCGATTGCCCCCGCCGCAGCGGTTTCGCGCCGCACGATCACATAGCTGATCAGCCCCGAAAACACGGTGATCAACACCACAGCGCCAAGCGAAAAGACAAAGCTGTTGCTGATGGCTTCGGGCGCTGTCCGCAGAATACGCTCATAGCTTTCCAGCCCGTAGCCGCCAATAAAGACAGGCCCATTGGTCTTAAGAAAAGAGGTGTAGACCACCACGAGTGTCGGCAGCATCGCGATCAGCACAATCCCGTGGCAGAACACATGCATCACGGTGTTACGCCAGCCGGTCATCCGTTGCTTGACCGGAGGATTGGTCAGCGCGCTGGCATAACGCCTCTTGGACAGAATGCGCCGTTGAGCGAGCAGTGCCAGCATCGAAATCGCCATCATGACGATGGACACAGTCACCGCCATTGTGGGACGCCCCCCCAATTCGGACCGATAAGCCGAAAAGGCGATGGTTGAGAGCGTCCGAAAGCCCCGGCCAAGGATCGCAGGCGTCCCGAAGTCGGCGATGGCCAGCACAAAACAGATGATTGCCCCAGTACTGACGGCGGGAAAGACAAGCGGCAGCGTGATCTTGGTGAACCGCTGCCACGGGGTGCAGCCAAGGTTCTCGGCGGCATCCTCAAAGGATTTGTTCATTCCATTCAGCGAGGTTTGGGTCATCAGGTAGATGAACGGAAAGAATTTGAGCGTGAATACAAGGATGATCCCGTGCGCGCCGTAAATTGTGGGCGTCTCAATCCCGAAGAGACCAAAGAAATTAGTCATAAACCCGTTCGAGCCCAGCATCATGATCCAGGCATAGGCCCCGATAAAGGGCGGGGCGACCAGCACGAGGATCGCCAGAGTTGAAATCCACGCCTGCCCTTGGACGTGAAACCGGGCAGTGAAAAAGGCCAGGGGGATGCCTATCAGACATGCCCCGAGCGTGCCCAGAACGCCCACAAAGAGCGAGTTCTTGAAGCCGTTGAGGTAGTAATTCCGGGTGAACAACTCGACAAAATTGCCGATGGTAAATGCGCCCGTATCGGCATCGACAAAGCCAAGCATCAAGACCCGCAGGATCGGGAACAAGAGCAGAAGCGCGAGCACCGCGACGATCAGCCCGGTGACCCCGGTCCAGAAGTCGGTATGTCGGAGGCGCTGGAACAGGCTCACGGCAGTCTGTCTCCGTTACCGCCCTGGGCAAAGAACGACAGCGCGTCGGGATCGACAGTCAAAGTGACTGGGCTTTTGGGGGGCAATGCCACGATCGCAGGATCGGGCCGCGCAACGGCTTTGATCTCTTCTCCAGCCTCGGTGACGGCAAAGATCTCCATCTCGCGCCCCAGAAAGCTGATTTCGCGCATCGTCGCCTCGATGACGATCCGGCCGGGATCAATCGCCGTGCCGGGCGGGTGCGCATGGATGTCTTCGGGCCGGATCGCGCAGGTCACCGGCCTCTCCGCCGAGATGCGCGCCGCAACATTGGCGGCGCCAGAGCGCAAGACAGCGCCGCCGCTGGTCCGATCCACATCCAGAAAATTGTTGGCCCCGACAAACGTCGCCACAAACCGATTGGCGGGTCGCAGGTAGATATCCAGTGGCGCAGCGGCCTGCTGGATGATTCCGCCATGCATGACACAGACGATGTCAGACATGGCCAGCGCCTCTTCCTGATCGTGGGTGACATAGATCGTGGTAATCCCCAGATCTCGCTGGATGCGGCGCAACTCGGCCCGCAGATCGACCCGCAGCTTGGCATCCAGATTGGACAGCGGCTCGTCCATCAAGAGCACCTTGGGGCGAACGACGATGGCGCGGGCAAGGCCCACGCGCTGTTGCTGCCCGCCAGACAACTCATGCGGCATCCGGTCGGCCAGATGGCTTAGTTGGACCACATCCAACACCTCTGCCACGCGGGTCTTGATCGCGCTTTTGTCGACTTTGCGCTGCTTGAGCCCGAAGGCCACGTTGTCGTGCACGCTCAGGTGCGGAAAAACGGCATAGTCCTGAAAGACCATCGCCACGTCGCGCTTGTGCGCGGGAAGTGTTTCAATCGGGGCACCGTCCACGGCGATCTGACCGGAGGTCTGAGCGTGAAACCCGGCGATGGTGCGCAACAGCGTTGTCTTGCCACAACCAGACGGCCCAAGAAGCGTGTAAAACGCGCCCGATGGAATCGTAAGCGTGATGTCAGACAGCGCCACCACATCGCCATAGAGCTTGCGCAGCCCGGTTATCTCGACCGAGGCCATAAGGCGGTCTCCCAAAGATGAAGGGGTGCGGGCCGCCATTGGCAGCCCGCGTTGTGTCGGTGTTACTGGACGTCCAGCACCATGTCGCCCCACGCCTCGACAAGTCGCGCGCGATTGTCTGAGGCCCAGGCTGAGTCGTAGCCAACCGAGTTGACTTCGCCCAAGGGGACCAGCGCAGGGTTGGAGGCGACGTCAGAACGCACCGGGCGGCGGCCCTCTGCCGCGACAACGGCCTGCGCCTCTTGCGAGAGCATGAAATCGAGGAAGGATTTACCGCCTTCGGCATTCGGGGCACCGGCAACAAGGGCCATGGCATCCGGTGCAATGGCAGTGCCTTCCGAAGGATAAACGATCTGCACCGGACCACCACCTTCGACGTAGCGCAGCGCAGCGTCTTCAAGCGTGACCCCAATGGCAAGCTCACCGTCATTGACAAACCGCGGAACCGCGCCCGAGCTTTCGGACAGCACGAAGTTGCCCAGCATGCCTTCATAGAGTTCCCATCCGGCTTCTTCGCTGTCGAATGCCTGAAGGACAGTGGCAAGCTGGATGTAGGCGGAACCGGATCCATCGGCGCGAGCTGACGAGATCATCTCGTCATACTGCGGATCTGCCAAGGCAGCCCAGCTGTCCGGCACGGGAAGTCCATCGAGCTTCTCTTCATTGACGATGAAGGCCATGACAACGGCGGTGAAAGGCGTCCACATCTCGCTTTGCTTCATACCGCTGGCAAGCATGTCCGAGCCCGCTGCCTCGTAGGCCTCGAACAGGGCCGGGTTAAAGTCGATGACAGTTCCGTCAACGCTCCAGAGCACATCGGCTGCCGGCGCGCCCGCTTCAGCGGTCAGGCGGTTGAGCAACTCGCCCGAGCCCGCCTTGATGATTTCTACGGTGTTGCCCGTTTCGGCCTCATACATCGGCACCAGCGCGTCGATGAAATTCTGCGGCACGGCGGTGTAGACCGTCACGGTGCCATCGGCGAATGCAAAGGTGGCCGTGAGGGCCAGCGTGGTTGCAAGTGCTGTACTTTTGAACATGGACTTAAAGTTTCCTCCCGATTGAAATGCTCGGCCGGATTGCGTCCGGTCAGGCTTGGTGTCGATTGACGTTCGGATTAGATTGCATTCCATAATATAACTCGAGTCAATTGATTTCATCGATCATCGAGTTGCATTTGTGGTAACGGGGTTTCGAATGGCGGATCAGGGCGAGTGATGACCGAACACTTCAGGCTGAGCTTCAATGCGCGACGTATCTTGGCCACCTTGCGTGCACGGGGTCCAAGATCGCGGGCCGAGATCGCGCGTCTTCTGGATATTACGCCTTCGACGGTCACACGCCTGACAGGTGCATTGATCGAAGACGGATTGTTAGGAGAAGCAGCCGACCCAGCTCGTGAGGGTCAGAAGGGCTTTCCCGCCAAGCTGTTGACGATTGAGCCCGGCGGCGTGATCACGGCCGGGGTCTATATCGACCCAGACCGGATCATGACCTGCCTGTCCGATCTGGCAGGAAGGGTCCTGTCAGAAGAAACCCTTCCAGTGCCCGACCGGTCCTTTGTCGCGATGATGACCGTCGCGGGAGACAGCGTGTCGCACCAAGTTGAGGCCCTTGGCTACGCAAGGCGGCGTCTGGCGGGGTGCGGCGTGAGCTATCCTGGTCAATATAGCGAAGACCCGACCAGAGTGATGCGCATCCGACAGTTCAAGGATTGGCCGTCGGTCAACGTGGCCCGTGACCTGTCGCCATATTTCGGGATGCCGGTCTACCATATGAACGACGCTAAGGCGGCCTGTCTGGCAGAATTGTATCACGGGGCCTGTATCGGTGTGCGCAACTTCTGCCACATATGGTTATCGTACGGCATCGGCGGCGCCGCGGTGGTGGACCAACGCCCTTATCTGGGTCGGAACAACGGTGCCGCTGAATGGGGCGGGCTTTTCCCGAAGACACAACCGCGCCCCTCCGGCCAAGACCTTCTGGATACGCTCGGAGCTGCTGGCCTGCCACTGGACAAGCTCAGCGATATCGAGGACCGCCATCTCACCTTGCCGGTTGTCGCCGCATGGCGCGAAAGGGCGGCAGCGCAATTACAGTGGCTGTGCCTCGTGATTGCGCGCACCTATGCGCCCGAGGCCATCATCATCGGCGGAACTTTCAATCCGCTCATAATCGAAGGGTTCCTTGAGACGATCCGGGCCGCACCACAACTGGGCGAGGACTATGTGACGACGCCACCGCGCATCCTGCGAGCCGCGCGTGACAATCGTCCGCAACTAGGGGCTGCTGCCCTGCCCATCCATCAACTGATGAACCCAACTGCCTATGCTGGCCAAGCGGTCAAGGGACTTTAGCCTGATGCCGCGTTTCCTTTGGGCAAGGAAATGTAACAGTTTTGTAAATTGCAGTCTGGCCAAGCTCGATTTTGGCACCTAGGATTTTCGGAGCCGGATCCATACGGTCGTCGATGCGTCTCTGCCTTGGAGGAGGAGCAGATGTGGCGGGCCAAAGGAAATTGACGGTCCAACAGTTTCAATATGTGGATCTAATCCACTGGGGGGGAAATATGAAATTTGCAATGAGAACGGTGGCTGCGGCTGCCCTGATGTCGGGCTTTGGCGTGACAGGCGCTCAGGCGCAGTCAGGCGAATTGGTGCTCTATTGCTCGGTCGCCGAGGAATGGTGCCGCGTCATGAGCGAGGCATTTGAGCGCGAGACCGGGATCGAAGTGCTGATGACCCGCAAGTCGTCTGGCGAGACCTATGCGCAGATTAAGGCCGAGGAAGGCCAGCCGCGCGGCGACGTGTGGTGGGGCGGCACTGGCGACCCTCATCTGCAAGCGGCCCAGGAAGGGCTGACTGCCGAATATCAGTCGCCGATGCTGGCTGAACTCAATGATTGGGCCGTAAGCCAGGCTGAAACCTCTGGTTATCGCACCGTCGGGATCTACGCAGGTGGACTTGGCTTTGGCTATAACTCTGATCTGGTGACCGAGAACCCTCCGGCCTGCTGGGCCGATCTGCTCAATGAGGCTTATGAGAACGACGTGCAGGTCGCCAACCCGAACTCGTCGGGGACCGCCTATACACTTCTGGCAACGATGGTCCAGTTGATGGGCGAAGATGAGGCTTTCGCCTATCTCGCAAAGCTTCACAACAACATCAGCCAATACACCCAGTCCGGCTCTGCCCCGATCCGTGCCGCCGCCACGGGCGAGACGGCGATTGGTATCGTATTCATGCATGATGCGGTCGCCCAGGCCGTCCAGGGCGCCCCGATCGTGACTGTCGCCCCCTGCGAAGGCACGGGCTACGAGGTCGGTTCAATGTCGATCATCGAAGGTGGGCCCAATCCAGACAACGCGCGCGTCTGGTACGACTGGGCACTGACGCCTGCCGCTCAGGAACTCGGGGCCTCGGCCAACAGCTTCCAGGTGCCGTCGAACGCCAACTCGGCAACTCCAGATGCCGCCCCGAAACTGGCGGACATCAAGCTGATCGACTACGACTTTGCCCTCTATGGGTCGAGCGAAGAGCGGTCGCGTCTGTTGGCCCGCTGGGACGCGGAGATCGGGTCGCTGCCGCAGTAGTGGTACAGTGACATCCTCTGCAAAAGCCGTGAACCGAGCCGGAGCAATCTGGCTCGGTTCACTCTTGGCTGCGATGATCGTTCTGCCGTGGTATCGGCAAGATGGGCTGCTCTCCGGGGCCTCAGCCCTCTTTCAAGGGTTTGGAGGCAATGCGTGGCTCCTGCCTGGGGTTGTTCTGGCTCTTGCCTCGGCCGGGCTATCGCTGCAGCCGGGTTGGCGCAAAGGCACGGCTGCGATGGTACTGGTCGTGGCCTCAATGGCGCTTTTAGTGGGGCAAGGCTTCGCCGTCGGCCTCAATGGGCCAAACTGGCCGGGCATCGTGGCACTCTTTCCTGCCGCTGCAGAGGGCCAGACCGGCCTTGGCTGGGGTGGGTTCATCGCTGGTTTAGCGCTGCTGGGGCTTTTGTCCGAATTGCTGGCTGCGCGCGGCTTTTGTCGGGGTGAGCGTTTTGCCTCTGGGGCCGTGGTGATCATCGTCGCCTTGCTGGTGCTCTTTGTCTTTTTTCCGATCCTGAAGTTGGGTTCAGCGGCCTTCATAAGCCCCGACGGCGGCTTTGCGCTGGTGGAATTCTGGGGGCGGCTGTCGGCTCCCGAATTGTGGCGGCTAAATTGCTTTCAGGGCACGGGCCGTTGCGGCGTTGTGATCAATACGGTCATCCTCGGGACGCTTGCTGCGCTTCTTGCTACCCTTTTAGGCCTCGCGCTGGCGATGCTGGTGGCGCGGACGAACTTCCGGCTCAAGCGGACGCTACGGGCCATTTCGATCCTGCCGATCATTACGCCGCCCTTCGTGGTGGGGGTCGCAATAATCGTCCTGTTTGGGCGGACAGGCGTGCTGACACAACTCGGGGCCGACATCTTCGACGTGCGCCCAACTCGCTGGGTTTACGGACTGCCAGGCATCCTGATGGCGCAGGTTCTCGCCTTTGCGCCCGTCACCTTCCTCGTTCTTCTGGGCACGCTGGAGGCGATCAATCCCACGCTCGAAGAGGCATCGACCACGCTCGGCGCGCGCCCGATGAAGACGTTTCGGACTGTCACATGGCCGCTGCTGCGGCCCGGTCTGGCAGCGGCGTTTCTGCTAGCATTCATCGAGAGCCTTGCCGATTTCGGCAACCCTTTAGTCCTAGGGGGCGGATATGAAGTGCTCTCAACCAAGATCTTTTTTGCCGTCGTCGGGGCCCGTTATGACCTGGGCAATGCGGCTACCCTGGCTATGATCCTGCTCTCGCTCACGCTCGTGGCCTTTTGGCTACAGATGCGCTGGCTGGGCAACAAGAGCTACGTGACCGTCACCGGCAAATCCGATGCGGGGCTTGCGGCCCCTGTTCCGCAGGTCATCAAAGTGGCAGCTATCGCGCTGATCGTGCCGTGGGTTGCCTTCACCATAGGGGTTTACCTGATCGTGGTAGGTGGGGGCTTTGTTACCGACGTGGGACGGCTCGACCTGTCGCCGACATTCAGCCATATCGTAACGGCGTTTTCGTTCGAATTTGGCGAGAACGGACTGCGCCTTTATGGATCTGCCTGGGATTCCATGATAACAACACTTTGGGTCTCGGCCATCGCAGCGCCTCTGACAACGGCGATTGGAATCCTGACCGCTTGGCTGGTGGCGCGTCAGGACTTTGCGGGCAAGAAAGCCTTTGAATTTGGAACGATGCTGTCCTTTGCGATCCCAGGTACCGTTGTCGGCGTTTCCTATGTTGCGGCCTTCAACGTGCCTCCCGTGGACATCACTGGGACGATGGCGATCCTCGTCATCTGTTTCATGTTCCGCAATATGCCTGTGGGCATGCGGGCAGGGATGGCGGCCCTGAGCCAGATCGACCGGTCAATGGAAGAAGCCAGCCAGACCATGGGGGCCGGTGGGCTTGCCACCCTTCGCAACGTCGTGCTTCCGCTGATCCGGCCTGCGATCTTTACCGCGCTGGTCTATTCCTTTGTTACAGCGATGACAGCGGTCTCGGCGGTGATCTTCCTCGTATCGGCCCGGCACAATATGGCTACGGCCTATATCATGGGGCGGGTCGAAAACGGGGAATACGCATTGGCCATCGCCTATTCGGCGGTGCTCATGCTGGTGATGATCGTCTGCGTGGTGCTGATCCAGTTTGTCGTTGGGCAGCGGCGGTTAGGGCGGCGCAAGGAATTGCAGGGGGCCGGGCCAGCCCCGGCGGAATAGGAGAGCGATGTCCGACACAGCCATAGAATTCGTTAACGTGATCAAGCGCTATGGCAGCGCCGTGGCGGTCGATGACATCAGCTTTTCGATTGCCAAAGGTGAGCTTGTGACGTTCCTCGGCCCCTCGGGTTGCGGCAAGACCACGTCGCTGCGGCTGATAGCGGGACTAGAACTGCCCAGCGAAGGCCAAGTGCTGATCGGGGGGCGCGACGTCAGCCGCGATCCGGCCTCGGAACGCAATGTGGGCATGGTGTTCCAATCCTACGCCCTGTTTCCGCATATGAACGTGCTCGACAACGTGTCCTATGGCCCAGTCATCCGGGGCGGCAACAAGGCCGAGGCCCAGGCTAAGGCCCGCGAAATCCTCGAACAGGTCGGCCTAGCGGGGTTGCAGGACCGTTTGCCGTCCGAGTTGTCCGGCGGCCAGCAGCAGCGTGTGGCCGTGGCGCGGGCCATCGTGCAGCAACCAGAGGTTCTGCTGTTTGATGAGCCGCTTTCGAATGTGGACGCCAAACTGCGCCGCAAGGTCAGGGCCGAAATCCGGGATCTGCAACGCCGCTTTGGGCTCACGGCCGTGTATGTGACCCACGATCAAGAAGAGGCCCTTGCAGTGTCCGACCGGATCATCGTTATGCAGTCCGGGCGCATCGCGCAGATCGGCACCCCGCAAGACCTGTATGACCGACCGGCGACGCCCTTCGTGGCGGACTTCATTGGTGATGCAAACCTGATCGACGGCACCGTGCAGGGTGGGCACTTTCGCGCCGCCGATCTCGAACTGGTGCTTGCGGGGCATGACGGGCCTGCCACCGTTTCGATCCGGCCCGAGCGTATTACCCTTCAGACGGGCGGGCCATCCAAGGTGCTCAGCGCCACCTATCTGGGCAGCCGGACGGAATATGTGATTGAGACGGGGGCAGGAGAATTGCTGGTCTCTCGCCCGATCTCCGAACCCGCAATGCCCAACGGCAGCGCTGTCAGCCTTCATATCGCGTCTAGCGATCTCACCCGCGTGCGCTGAGGAGCCACCATGACCGATCCCATTGACGCCCGCTTCGAGCTCGCCAAGGCCATCGCGGCCATGGGGGCGGAGTCCGCTCTGGCCTATTTCAACGCCCGAGACACACTTGTCATTGAAGACAAAATGAATCCTCAAGACATGGTTAGCCAAGCGGACAAGGAAGTCGAGCTTCTGCTACGCGCCGAGATTGCAGCAGCATTTCCCGATGATGCTATCTTAGGAGAGGAAGGCGGCGCCAGCGGTGGTGCCAGCGGTTTTACATGGGTGCTGGACCCAATTGATGGTACTTCGCCCTTCCTCGCGGGCTTGCCGCACTGGGGTGTGGTGATCGCCATCCTGCAAGGCGACGAGACGGTGGCCGGGGTTATCGCCCAGCCGATGGCGGGCGAAACCTTCACTGCCCGGATTGGGGCAGGCGCATGGGTGAACGACCGGCCAATGCAGGTGGGGCACGATCTGATGCTCAACACATGCAACGTCGGGATGGGGATCAGCCACCGATCGCCCATTGGGCCCTTTATAAAGGCGATCGAAGGCGTGCTGACCGCTGGTGGCATGTTCTATCGCAATGGGTCCGGCGCGGTGATGCTGGCTTCCGTCGCAGTTGGGAGGTTGGGAGGGTATTACGAGCCGCACATGAACCCGTGGGATTGCCTTGCCGGGCTCTTGATGGTGCGCGAGGCAGGCGGGCAGACGCTACCATTTCCGGCGGGAGCGCAAGGTGGTACCGTGCTGGCAGCAGCACCGCGGGTTTTCCTTCCGTTGCATTCAATCTGCCTTTAGAGACGTGATTGAATCGCGGCCGCTGATAGCAGACCTGTGTCGGGCAAGAGTGCGGCTTCGCGACATGGCCTCGGAACACGATCCGCCATAATCATCCGACGCACCTTTGGAGCCTTCCGTTTTGTCATTTCCGATGGCGTTGGCCGCGAGGCGGGCAAGGTGCTGTGCAGAGTCTACCGGCAAAGATTCCCAGCGCACTCAAAGGGTGCTTTGTCCACCGACCGAAGCCCCGGCGCATGTCATGGTGTGCGATGCACCAATGGCCGCTTTGACCGACCGCGGCGCGGAATAGAAAGTAGAGCCTGATTGACCGCTCTGGGCCGTTCTGGGCGGCAATTGCGTAACACAGATGACCCTTTGATGTGATGCTGGTCTGCCCCC
>CALFSV010000166.1 GCA_937916485.1 uncultured Paracoccaceae bacterium
CCATCTTAGGCAAACGGCGAAACGCGCTCTGCGCAAAATCGATGTTTGCAAAAATGGTTATTGCCCAACCCTCTTTCGCATTTCGCCGGCTAAATAGTTGACCTACCGCATTCGCGGGATGGGCGCGCGCTTCCTAAAATAGCATTAGGAACCCAATCACTCATGGGTTCCCGACCCCGACCATCCAGGTCGGGCGCAGCCGCTTTGCGCTGTCGCCCATAGGAACCTGCCCCAGTCAGGCCCTATGGGCGTCGCACCTGGTCGACACAGAACCGCCTATCCCCACAGGCGTCTGGCCCTCGTCTCCCGCAATGTCATCTAAACGCATAAGGCCAATTGCAACAAAACGGCATTCGGATGCGAAACCTATCCTTTTGGTTATTCCTTTGGTTGAGAGTCCCCCACTCGCACAGGGCGGCGCTTTTGGGGTAGCAGGACCCGGCAACACAAAACGCCCAAATGGATGCTGGTGCGACAGTGCCCGGCACGTACCCACTATAAAAGGCGCAAAACCAACATGTTGATCCAACGTCCATTGGGCCCAGCCGCCTCGCAGCTATCTGCGGCGCGCCGGCTTTGGACACCTGATCCGGGACCTGGCCCTGACCATCCATACGACTTTAGTATGATAGTTTCCTAGACTTTCGGGGGTTCTAAGCAAAGGTCCCGACAGGCAAAAGTCCCTTATCGGACCACATCAGAGTCCACATGATAACCGAAGGGTCCAGAACAATGTCCATGCAAAACAACGTCGTCCTTGGGTTTTGCACGGATTGCCTGAACCACGAGTGTGAGCGCGCTGGCCTTTCGGCCAACCGGACAAAGAACTCGAAATCGGACTATGTGGCCCAGCTGGATACGGCGATCAACAACCTGCACAAAGAGGGCCGCTACCGAACCTTTATCGATATCGAGCGTCAGCGAGGGCAATTCCCCCATGCGACCTGGCGCAAGGCCGATGGGTCGGAAGCTCCCATCACCGTCTGGTGCGGGAACGATTATCTGGGCATGGGCCAGCACCCTGCCGTTCTGTCAGCGATGCACGAGGCGCTGGAAACAACGGGCGCTGGCTCGGGCGGGACCCGCAACATTTCGGGGACGACTGTCTGGCACAAGAAGCTTGAGGCCGAACTGGCGGATCTGCATGGCAAGGAAGCGGCACTGTTGTTCACGTCGGCCTATGTTGCGAATGACGCCACACTAAGCACCTTACCCAAGCTGTTTCCCGGTCTGATCATCTATTCGGACGCTTTGAACCACGCCTCTATGATAGAAGGGGTGCGCCGCAACGGTGGCGCCAAGCGGATCTTTCGGCACAACGACGTGGCCCATCTGCGCGAACTGCTGGCCGCAGATGATCCGAACGTGCCCAAGGTAATCGCGTTTGAATCGATCTATTCGATGGATGGCGACTTCGGCCCGATCAAAGAGATCTGCGATCTGGCGGACGAGTTCGGCGCGTTGACCTATATCGATGAAGTCCACGCCGTGGGCATGTACGGCCCCCGCGGGGCCGGTGTGGCAGAGCGCGACAGGCTGATGCATCGTCTGGACATCATCAACGGCACTCTGGCCAAGGCCTATGGCGTGATGGGAGGCTACATCGCCGCCAGTGCCAAGATGTGCGACGCGGTCCGGTCCTATGCGCCTGGCTTTATTTTCACCACATCCCTCCCCCCCGCGATCGCAGCGGGCGCCGCGGCGTCGGTCGCACACCTCAAGCGCGACCCCGGCCTGCGCGAGCAGCATCAGACCAAGGCCAGGATTCTCAAGACAAGACTCAAGGGGCTCGGCCTGCCGATCATCGACCACGGCAGTCATATCGTCCCGGTGATTGTCGGAGATCCAGGCCATACCAAAAAGCTATCGGACATGCTGCTGGATCGCTTCGGGATCTATGTGCAGCCCATCAACTTTCCGACCGTACCGCGCGGCACCGAACGGCTACGCTTTACACCGTCGCCGGTGCATGGGGTCGAGGAAATGAACCTCCTCATTCGTGCCATGGATGAGTTGTGGTCGAACTGCGCGCTGAACCGTGCGGTCTCCGTCGCCTGATTGAACGAGAGAGATTACCGGCTTCGAAGACTGGCGGCTGACAAAACGTACACCCGCTTCTGGCCCGCTCAGCAGTCCAAAAAAAAGCCCCCGCAAACACGGGGGCCGTTCCAACCAAAGCCGGAAGTGGAGAAAGTCACGGGGTCGATGTCAGACAATCCCCGGACTACAACCGCAGTAGGCCTGCTGCTGATAGTTCTTTTATCGCGGGCACACCGCTTTCTGGCAAGATTCCGGGCAAAACCAGCAAGGATATATGCTTAACCATTTAGCATATATCCAATATATCCTTTCGGATATCTTTGGGGCATATTCATTGAATTCGCCCCCCTACGCGTCCCACCAACCAGGGCCACAACGCCGGTTCGAACAGACCTTCTCAAAGCCCAAAACGCCGGCCCAAGTGCCGCCAAAACGACCGCGCCACTTTGCCAAAGCAAAGGCAAGAAAGCGTCGGTCGCGCTTCCTGCTCTTAAGCTGGTGTTCCGCTGAAAAGTAATTTGCACTCAGCACTTTACCCAGCAAAGCCGGATCGGCTTGCCCGCTGATCGACCCCTGGAACTTGTCCGGGTGAGACTGCCGGTTGCAGCGCCACACTCACCCTATGTGAGACAACTCCTGAAACCGGAAAATACTCACAAGTTGCCCTCGGCAAGGCGGTCGTTCGATAACTCGTCCCCTCAAGACCACCCAATAGGACGCCAAAAAGGCAAACACATTTTTGCCTTCTTTCTGGAACAGGTTTCCTGCATAGGACGGCGAAATAGCCTTCCCTCAAACAATTAAGACGGATGATAACCAACCATGACATCGGCTCGAACCTTGACAATGCATCCCCTAGCGCTCCGTTTAACCAGCATTGGCGCAACGTTCGCCGAGTCTAGGGCGTGAACCAACTAGGGGCTGGCCAACAGGCGCAAATCGGACCAATCGTCCTCAGCTGCCTGGCATTGTCCCAAATACAGAAACAGTGATCCATATTTTGACACCAATGTCTGCAATCCGAAAACAAATCATGGCTTCCTGTTGACTTCGACAGCGACGCGGTCAAGTGCGCGCTTCACCACATTTATTAGATGACTGGGAGTTCCAGTGGACAAAGTCTTTATCCTATCCAATCAAGTCTTCATCCGTGAGGGCATTCAGAGCTTTCTCACAACTTTGCCGGATTATGTTCTGGCGGGGTCATCCGACCTTCTTGAGGACCGCCTACCCGACCTCGACTCTGCCAAGATCGATATCATCGTGCTTGACCTGGTTGGCTTGGCCAGTCCAACGGCAACCATACGTAGTATCCGCCGGGGCCTTGCCAACGCGCGCATTATCACGTTTTGCCCGGTCAATTCGACAAACTTCGCCATTGATGCGCTTGATGCAGGTGCTGCGGGGATCATGACCCATTCGTGCCTGCCAACCGAATTACGCATTGCAATGGGACGGGTCATGCAGGGCGATAACTACATCCAGCCCGATATTGGTATGGAAATCTTCCGCGAATTGCGGGCCAAGGATACCCAGCGTTCCGAAGTGGAACGTCTGCGCCTGACGGTGCGCGAGGAACAGGTGATCAACCACTTGATGCAGGGTAAAACCAATCGCCAGATTGGAGAATGCCTGTCGATCAGCGAAAAGACCGTCAAGCACCATGTGGGTGTTCTCAAGGGCAAATTTTGCGCCGCAAATCGGCTAGAGATCGTCGTGCACGCACAACGATTGTCGCTGTGAAAAGGGCAACGAGCCGCAACCTAAAACACTAAGCGGAGCGATCATCGATCTTTTATCCCTGATCGCTCTGGGGCCTTCCGATTTGGAAATTTATCTTCAAAGGGCCAGATGATTTCAGGTCAGTTTCTTTTTCCCCGCCGGCAAGAGAAATCGACTTCACTGATTTTCGTTACTCTGCACCCCGATGTGGGCGTTGAATAGGCAACCTGACCGATATGATTTCTACCGACACATAGCAGCACCCTCAACCGAGCCGATCTGATTTTTCGAATAGATACTGTCTCCAGAATTTGGACCACTCCGCATGACAATGACCTTCACTCCAGACAATTCGACTTCAGCACCATCGCGTATCGCGGCGTTTTTCGCTGAAAATAAGGTTGGGGAACCACGCAGGCTCATTTGGTCCTTGAGCACAAGCGTGTTCATATTGTTGTTGGCTGCGATCATGTCGTTTGGTGCCGGATTGCAATACTGGAACCACAAGATGTTGTATGAGAACGAAGTGCGTCTTGCGGATGACAAGCACCTTGTCACGGCCTCCTATCTGGCGCTTTCGCTGTCGCGCTATTCTCGGGACGTGTCGCTGGCCTTCTCTCACTGGGCAAATAGCGTTACCTCTGCAGGCGCAACAGGTGCAGCCGTTTACGACCACACATATGTTGCCAAGTCGATGGATATCGATGGGCTCGCAATACTGTCACAAAACAACACGGTGGAAAGCAGCTATAGCCTAATCGGCCACGACATTGCTCTGCCTGATGAAGCGATTTTGGAAGAGCTTCGCGTTCAAAGTAATGATCATCTGCATGGCGTTCAGATCTCCGACCTTCAACGCATCGGGGACACGCGTTACTTCATTCTCGGCTTCAATCTCGACAACGATCGCCTGGCCATCGGCTATCTGAACCTCAATTACATCAAACACGTTCAGAAACAGATCGCGTTCGGCGAATTGGGACATGCCGCGATCTTCGACGCCAGCGGCCGTGCTGTGGCCCATCCTGTTCCTGCCGTCGAAGAAAACATGATGGATGCCTCCGGCCTATCGATCGTGGCCCGAATGATGAATGGCGAAACCGGCGTCGACCAGTTCTTTTCGCCGCCAATGAACGCCGATATGATTGCCGGCTTTACCTATGTACCGGAAGCAGGCTGGCTCGTGATGGTCCCGCAGCCAATCAAGGAATTGTCCGACTCTGTTGCCGCAAGTTTGCGGAGCACCAATCTTTTTATCCTGGGTGTTTCAATTGTTCTGGCATTGTTGGGCTGGGTTTTAACCCGGGTCTTGGTGCGCCCGATCCATAGATTCACCACCGCAAGCCTTGAGATTGCCGATGGCAACTACGCCGTCGACCTGCCCGATCAGGAAAACTCCTCTCGCGAAATGTGGCGCCTGAATGAGGCCTTGAAGATCATGGTCGATCAGGTCTCCAAGTCGAAAAGCCACCTTCAGGCCGCCTTGGAGATCGAGGCTTACGAAAGCAAGCGCAAGAGCGAGTTTCTTATCATCGCAAGCCACGAGCTGCGCTCTCCTCTGTCCGGCGTCGTAGGAATGCTGTCGGCCTGTAGCGAACAGGCCGAGGATAAAGACATGGCGACCTATCTCGACGTTGCGACCCGGTCCGCCAAGCAACTCAACTACGTTGTTGATGAATTGATCCACTTTGCTGAGGAGGAGGCCGACAATACGCAGACCAATCTTGAGAGCTTCAATGCAGAACAGGAGTTTTCCCAACTCGCCGCCATCTATGGACAGCAGACCAAGTCGGCCGGGCTAAAATTCCACTATGCGGCGCAACCGGGACTGGACCAAGACCTGGTCACGGATCGCCACAAGGTGTTCCAGATCGTTGGCAACCTGCTCGAAAACTCGATCAAATATACCAACAGCGGTAGCGTTTCTTTGGATGTCGCGCTGGAAACTCAGTCCGGAACGAACGACAGCTGGCTGAACATCAGGGTCAAAGACACCGGTATCGGTATAGATGCTGCAGATCTCGACAAGATTTTTGAGCCCTTCTATCAGGTCGAAAGCTCATTTTCCCGCAGCTACAACGGCCTTGGCATCGGCCTTTCCATAGCCAAGTCGATGCTCATCAGGCTCGATGGCCATATTGAGTGCAAAAGCGAGGTCGGCAAAGGGACCGAGTTCCAACTGCGTGTACCGGTGCAAATCGGCAGTTCAGACGGACACATCTCATGATGTCCGCCAGTGCTACGGTCGCAGGGCAGGACGTTGCCAAGAAGATCTTGGTTGTGGATGACGATGACATCAACCGGGCGGTGGTGCGCGTTTTCATGGAGCACCGTGGGTGCATCGTTATGGAGGCCCCAAGCGGTGAAGACGCCCTGAACTTTGCCGACCTGAATGGCTTTGACCTCATCTTGATGGATCTCAGCATGCCACGCATGGACGGATTTGAAACGACCAGGCGCATACGCGCGGAAAACAAGATCTCGGGGTCCACGCCGATCTTTGCCCTGACCGCACATAACGCTGAACAAAATATGGAAAAATGTCTTGGGTCAGGCATGAACGGCGTCTTGACCAAGCCTTTTGATTCCAACCGCGCGGACCAGTTGATGTCCATTATCAACAGTTCTGCAGACAACTCGCCCGCCTGAACCGTTGCCACCAACGTCGGCGACAACGCGGCCCAATGCGGACATGCTCTGGATATTGGCCAGATTGCTATCCCGGGCCACCGGGGCACGTGTTGGTGCCTCTCAGATGTAGTCGACCCGTCTGCGCCACGGCAAAAGCGATCAGCGCCTCCAAATCGGTGGCGATGCTCAGGTCGGTCTTTTGGGTTAAGGCCATGCAGCGGGCGGCCAACAAGACCCAATGAGAGCTTTCTGGAGTGGCCTCCGCCTTGGACCGGCACCTTTAGAACCTGCCCGTAGTCACCCAATCCAAGCGCTCTGCGACCCGCTGGGTTAATGACATCGATTTGTCCAACCAGATCATGCCACCTTAAGCCGGTTGCCTTGGACCCATGAATGTTTGCTTGTTGCGGTCGTCCCCCGTCAGCTATTCTATAGAAAATAATAGGCTTTCGCCCAAAAATCCCCACGCCATACGAGGGTCCTGCAATGATCTTTCGCTTCATTCATTCCAGTGACCTGCACCTCGGTCGCCGCTTCGCCAATATCGCCGAGCCGCCCGACGGGAACCTGCGCGGCAGATTGATGGAGGCGCGGTTCGACAAGATCCGGGTGTTGGCCGAGGCTGCGCGCGAACAGGGTGCGGGGCATGTGCTGCTTGCAGGCGACACATTCGATTCCGCGACCCCCTCGCCTCAGGTGCTGCGACAGGCTTTGGCCGCGATGCGTGACGCGGCAGATGTCCAGTGGTGGCTTCTTCCCGGCAACCACGACAACTTGCGCAACGCCGAGCCGGTCTGGGACGAGATTGGTGGCGATGCGCCTGAAAATGTCCATGGTCTGCACGATACATCCGCGATCGAGATCACGCCCGGCGTGGCGCTTCTGCCCTGCCCGGTTCCGGTCCGCGCGACAGGACGTGACCTGACCGAAGACCTAACGAGGGTTCAGACGCCTGAGGGCACCCTCAGGATCGGGCTTGCGCATGGTGGCGTCGTCGATTTCACAGACAGCGGCGAACAAATCCCGCCTGATCGGGACAAAAGCGCCGGGCTGGATTATCTGGCACTGGGGGATTGGCACGGTCGGCTGCAAGTCTCGGCCCGGACGCAGTATCCTGGCACGCCCGAGCAGGACCGCTTCAAACATGGTATGCGGGGCCAATGCCTGGCCGTGACGATCAAGGGGCTCGGTGCCACACCTGAGGTGTGCGAGATCGAAACCGGCAGCTTCCTGTGGGCGGAACTCGCCCTGCCCCTGCATGAGGGCGAAGACGCCGCCGCCGCGCTGGATGCGCGCCTGCCGACAACCGAACGCCGCAACACGCTCTTGCGTATCAAGGCGGGCGGCTGGGCGTCCCTTGCGGGCCATGCGGCTTTGCGGACGGCAGCTGAACGGCATGCGCCAGAGTTCGCCATGCTTGACCTTAGGACCGATGGTCTGGGAACGCTTCATGATGTGACCGATCTGGATGCGATCGACCATGCCGGGGCGATGCGCCTTGCCGCCGAACGCCTGATGGCAGAGGCCGAGAACGCAACGCTGGCCGAAGAGCAGCGCGACATCGCTGCGGCAGCTCTGAACCGGCTCTATGCCTATGCGACCGAGGCGCCAAGATGAAGCTCCGCGCCATTACCCTCAAGGACGTGCGCCGTTTCACCGATCCAGTCAGGATTGACGGGATCGACAATGGCGTAAACGTGCTCAGCGCCCCGAACGAGTTCGGAAAATCCACCGTCTTTGATGCGCTTCGCGCCTTGTTTTTTGTGCCGCATGGTTCGCGCGGCAAGGAAATCAGCCAGTTGCGCCCCCATGCCGGTGGCGCGCCCGAGATCAGCGTAGAGATAGAGACAGCAGATGGTACCTTCCTCATTTCCAAGCGCTGGCTGAGCAAGCCAGAGGCACGGGTCACACGCGCAGGAGTGATGATCGCACAAGCGGATGAGGCCGAAGGGTGGATCGTGCGCCTGCTGGGCGGCGGCGATGGCGGACCCTCTGGGCTTTTGTGGGTGCGCCAGGGCCTCAACAGCCTTGCCGAGGGCAGTAACAAGGAACAGCAGGCAGCCTTGGTGGCGCGCCGCGATCTTCTGTCCTCGGTGACAGGCGAGGTGGAGGAGATGACAGGTGGGCGTCGCATGGATGCCGCCCTGGCCCGATGCCGCGAGGAGCTTGGGGTCTATGCCACCGGGACAGGCCGCCCGAGGGCCGGTGGCCCCTGGGCCGATGCGATGCAGGAGGTTGATGGGCTGGCCTTGGAGCGGGAAGCCTTCGCCAGACGAGTCGAGACGCTGCAGACGGCGCTGACAGAACGGGCCAGGCTACGGCGCGAATTGGCCGATCTCGAAGCACCTGAAGCCGTTGGCGAACGTAAGGCACGCCTTGAGGCGGCAAAGGCCGCGCATGGGGCCGCGCAGGCCTATGCCGAAAAGGTGACCCTGGCCATGCAGACCCTTCAGGTGGCGACCACAACCGCCGAGCGGGCGCGCAACGATCTGAAGAACCTGAAGACAATCAAGAACGATTACGCATCGGCAATGCAAAATGACGAAAAGGCCAAGGCGCACCTTCTGGAAGCGCAGGCAGTGCTCGCTGTTGCCGAGCAAGCCTTTGGTGCGGCTGTGAGGGAACATGATACCGCCGAAGGGGCACATCAACGCGCGGCGGATCTTTTGCAGCGGGTGCAGGCACGCAGCAAAGCCATTGCCGCAAACGACCGTCGCCGCGCACTGGAAGAGCGGCTTGGGCAGGCAAGTGCTGCCCGTCAGGCCGTAGAGGCCGCCGTGGCCCTGGCCTCGGTTGGCCCTAATGAAACCGACATGGAGCATCTGCGTGCCCTTGCCGCGGCCCTGTCCACGGCCCGCGCCCTGAGGGACAGCACAGCAACGCGTGTCATGATGCGCTATCTGCCCGGTCAGGAAGGAAGTCTGCGCCATCCGAAAGGCCCGCTGGAGCATGACAAAGCCCTTCCGATCCACACCGACACCGGGCTGCACATCGACGGGTTGGGCGAGTTGATGGTGCTTCCCGGCGAGGGTCCCGAGGGACTGTCAGATGTTGCGAGCGTCGAGACCGAGGTCTCAACCGCACTCAGCGCACTTGGCGTTTCGTCGATGGACGCGGCAGAAGTCGCGCACCGCAAGCGCAAGGAGGCCGGGGATCGATTGACCCAGGTCCGCGCCGAACTGTCGGCACTGGCGCCAAAGGGCATCGAGGATCTGCAACAGCAGCTTGCGACCCTCCCCGCGCCAGCCCCCGAGGACGGAACCGACCTGCCCGCAGAGGAAGAAGCCGCAAAGAGCCTTGATACCGCCAAAGCCTTGGCAGCAGAACGCGCCGCGACGCGGGATGCCGTGCGGGAACGCCGCGACGATGCTCGGATGGCAAAGGCACAGGCGCAGGTCAGACAAGAGGCCGCAGCCGAGCGGTTGAAAAGCGCAGGGATCGCTCTGGAACGACTGGCAAGCAAGGATGAGGCTGAATTGGTCAGGCTCGCCGACACAGCAGAGACTGAATGGGCAAACGCCGACGCCGCACTTTCGCAGCTCCGTGCCGCGGCCCCCGATATCAGCGCCACCGAGGCGACATTAAAACGGGTGCAGTCGGTCAGTGACGCCGCGCACCAAAGGATCGACGCGTTGCGCCCGGCCATTGCGACCTTGAACGAACGGATCACCGGCAACTCCGGCGAGGCGGTCGAAGAGCGTTTGCAAGAGACCGACGAAAAGCTCGAGGTCGCACGCGCCCATTGCGCCCGAGTGGAGCGTGAAGTGAAAGTTTTGCAACGCCTGCAAAGGACGCTGGAGGCGGCGCGCTCCGAGGCGCGGGACCGGTATTTCGAGCCCGTTGCAGAAGAGCTGCGCCCCCTGCTGCACCTGCTATGGCCCGATGCCGAGCTAAACTGGGCCGACGACACGCTGCTACCGCAATCGCTGATCAGAAATGGTCAGGAAGAGCCCGTTGACATATTGTCGGGCGGCACGCAGGAGCAGATCGCGTTCCTCGTGCGACTGGCCTTCGCTCGGCTGCTGGCAAAAGGCGGGCAACATGCCCCAGTGATCCTCGATGATGCGCTTGTCTTTACCGATGATGACCGCATTGAGCGGATGTTCGACGCGCTGCACCGGCAGGCGGGAGGCCAACAGATTATTGTCCTGAGTTGCAGGCAAAGAGCGTTCCGCGACCTGGGTGGCAAGGCATTGAAAATCACCGCTGCAGCCGATCAAGAGTGAAAACCTGACCCTCTTTCCCATCGCAAATTGTCAAGCTGACAGATATCGACGGGCATAGACCTTCGGGTTGGCTGCAGGCCATGCCGCATACGCGCCCAATCCGCACACTCGCTGTCCTCCACGCTCCCTCGCATACGAGCCGAAAGTGGTTTCGCTGGGTTTGGGCCAATCGTTCCCGACCTGCGGGACCTAGCCGACGCTTAGAAGCAGACGGACCAGCGCTGTTTGCGTATTCACGCCAGTTTTGTCGTAAATCCGTTTGAGATGTGTTCGCGCGGTGTTGATGCTGATCCCCAGCGCTTCTGCCGCGTCTGTGAGGCTCTCGCCCGATGCGATGCGTGCGGCCAAAGCCATCTGGCCGGGCGACAATCCAAACACCATTTGGGCCGCGACCAACCGGCGATCGAGATCCGCGACCGGGTCGATGTCAAGATATGTCAGGCTGTCCATGACCAGAAGAGAGCAGACTATGGCCGCACCGGCCTCGTCCTCACCCAGCACCACGGGCGTGCGGAAGGGGGCGCCGGTTGCGTTCACGAAGTCCTGATGATGAAAGAAACCATGCAGCGCTCCTGCGCGGGAAATCGCAGCCTGTAGCACTTTGTCCCAGTCCCCACGACGCGCACGCAGGCGGCCATGCGATAGGGTCAGTGCCGGATGCGCCCGCAACGCCTCTGCCGCGGCGGGCGTGCTCCAGACCAAATGGCCCTTGGCATCAAGCTGGTCTGCCCCCGTTGAGTGGTCCAGTTTAAATGTTAGTGCATGGTCGGCC
>CALFSV010000167.1 GCA_937916485.1 uncultured Paracoccaceae bacterium
CCAGGAGTAATTTTGTATATTCGGCTTGGGGACTCTCATAGACTGCCTCGGTCGTATTGACCTCTTCGATCTTGCCATTGAGTAAAACGGCCGTGTCATCGGCCATTTGACGCACCACAGCAAGATTGTGGCTGATGAACAGGATGGTTAGTCCAAACCTTGCTTGTAGCTCTTTGAGCAAATTCAAGATTTCAGCCTGAATCGACACATCCAGCGCCGACGTCGGCTCGTCACAGATCAAGAACTGTGGCCGCGCGAGTAAAGCCCGTGCCACCGCAATGCGTTGACGTTGGCCGCCTGAGAATTGGTGCGGGTATTTGGTGATAGCGTCTGGCTGCATCCCTACGATTGATAACATGGAGGCCGCCAAACTTGCGCGCTCGGCTGGGTCTTTGACAAAACCGTAAAACCACAATGGTTCGGTCAGAATATCCCCGATACGGTGTCGGGGATTCAGACTTGAGTAGGGATCTTGAAACACCATTTGAACCAGTTGCCGCGACGGATGGTGCCGACTTCGAGATGATCCGAATGGCAGTACCGTGTCGCCCAAGATCATCGTCCCATATGTGGGTGTCACAAGGCCAGTGATGGCTTTCGCCAGCGTGGATTTTCCGGACCCGCTCTCTCCTACCAACCCCATGATAGAACCGGGTCTAATGGTCAGAGTCACATCTTCCAGCGCAACATAGGAGGATGGTTTGCGAAACAAGGATGTGCGCGGCCCAGCAAACGTCACTGTGAGGTTTTCCACGGTAAGCCCGGTGAGGCAGTGTTGTTGTCCTTCATGCAACCAGCGCTCTGCTGTGTCACCCTGAATTACCGCAGAGTCGTCTGCAGCAGGAACGCGGAAGCGATCTATTTTTCGATCCAATGGAGGCACAGCATCCATCAGCGCGCGCGTGTAGGGATGTTTGGGAGCGCCTAAGACCTGCGCAGTGTCACCTGTTTCCACTACACGCCCCTTGCGCATGACCGTCACGCGGTCAGCCACTTGGGCTATCACGCCAATGTCATGGGTGATCAACATAAACGCAATCTGCCGTTCCTTGGCCAACTGTTGGATCAAGTCTAGGACCTGCGATTGCACAGCAACATCCAATGCTGTTGTGGGCTCATCGGCAATGATCAACTCCGGATTAGTACAGATTGCTAATGCAATGACAACCCGCTGGCGCATCCCGCCGGAAAATTGATGTGGGTAGGCCTTTATCCGTTGGGATGCGTTTTGAATTCCGATATCTTCGAGGAGATCAACAGCGCGTCTGCGGGCTGCGGTTTTGCTGGCATCTGAATGGGCCTGAATGGTCTCAACCAGCTGATCCTCAATCGTCATCAGCGGGTTCAAACTGGTTTGCGGGTCCTGAAAGATCATCGAAATGCGATCCCCGCGGACCTCATGCGCTTGGGCGGGTGTTAGCTCACGAAGGTCTGTATCGCCCAGCGTCAGTATTCCGTTCGCGACATAGCCCGGTGCTTGCAGTAGGCCAATAACCGCTGCGCCTACGGTGGATTTGCCTGCACCACTTTCGCCAACCAACCCGTGAATTTCACCTGGCTTGATTGTCATGTCCACGCCCTCGATTGCACTAAAATCACCAAAGCGGGACGGGAATTTGACGGTAAGTTCTTTAATCGTCAGCATCTAGCGCAGCCTTGGGTTGAAGATGTCACGTAGGAAATCGCCAAGGATGTTGATGGACACAACCAAGGCGATGAGGAACAACGTGGGGATCCACAAAATCCACCATTCACCTGACAGCAGGAATTGCATGCCGATGCGGATTAGCGTGCCAAGGCTGGGGCTGTCGGCGGGCAGGCCGATGCCGAGGAAGGATAAGGTTGCCTCAAGCAAAATGGCGGAGGCCAGATCGACTGTCATGATCACTAAAAGTGGACCAAGGATGTTGGGCAGGATATGCACAAACATCACCCGCGAGGGGCGTTGGCCCATCATGATTGCGGCCTGCACGTATTCTTTATTCATCTGGACGAAAGTCGTGGCGCGCGCTGTACGGGCGAAGTTCACCCAAAGCGACAGCGCAATGGCGAGGGTCAAAACTGCAACGCGTAAATCTTGTTGAATGGCAGCTGGCAGAATGCCTCGTGCAATCCCGTCAATCAGCAGCGCTGTTAGGATCGCGGGCAGTGCCAGTTGCACATCTGCGATACGCATCACGACGGCATCAAATCGTCCGCCATAATATCCAGCGGCAAGACCAAGACCTATGCCTATAACGGCCGCAATAGTCAAAGCAGACAGGCCAATAATCAGTGACAGCCGTGCGCCATACAAGATTGCCGAGATCATATCGCGACCTTGATCGTCGGTGCCTAACAGGTATTTTGGGTTTGCTCCATCTTGCCAAACAGGGGGTAATAACCCGTCAAATAGGCTAAACGATGCCAGGTCATAGGGGTTCACTAGTGCGATCCAAGACGCGAATATAGCACCTAAAATGATGAGTGA
>CALFSV010000168.1 GCA_937916485.1 uncultured Paracoccaceae bacterium
CCCGCAACATCGAAGAGGGCGGATCGCTGACCATCATCGCAACTGCGCTGATCGACACCGGAAGCCGCATGGACGAAGTGATCTTTGAAGAATTCAAAGGCACGGGTAACTCGGAAATCGTTCTGGATCGCAAGGTCGCGGACAAGCGCGTATTCCCGGCAATGGACATTCTCAAGTCCGGCACCCGGAAAGAAGAGCTGCTGGTAGACAAGATTGACCTGCAAAAGACATTCGTGCTGCGCCGTATCCTGAACCCGATGGGCACGACGGATGCGATCGAATTCCTGATTTCCAAGCTGAAGCAGACAAAATCAAACGCGGAATTCTTCGATTCCATGAACGCGTAAGGAGCAGGGTCCGTGCATACGATTTTTGCCCTGGCTACCGCCCGGGGAAAGTCGGGCGTAGCCGTGATCCGGGTTTCCGGCTCTCAAGCACATGATGTCGCACAATTTTTAGCCGGGCACTTGCCCGACCCAGGCCGATTTGCGTTGCGCAAGCTCAAGGATACTTCTGGGACTGTCTTGGATGAAGCATTGGTGCTTCGATTTGATGCGCCGCACAGCTTTACGGGTGAGGATGTGGTGGAGTTGCAGGTCCACGGCAGCATCGCCATCATCCGTGCGATCGAGGCCAGTATCGCCCAGTCGGGCCTTGCGAGGTATGCGGAGCCTGGTGAATTCACGCGACGTGCCTTGTTGAATGGCAATCTGGATCTGGCGCAGGTTGAGGGGCTTTCTGATCTGATAGCAGCGGAAACGGAAAGCCAGCGTCGTCAAGCGCAGGCGCTTTTCTCGGGTGCTTTGCGGGTTTTTTCGGAAGAGTGCCGGCGGGATCTGATCCGTGCGACGGCCTTGATTGAAGCGACGATAGATTTTGCCGATGAAGAAGTGCCGGTGGATGTGTCGCCGGAGGTTGGATATCTGATCGCTGCTGTTCTTGGACGAATAGACGAGCAGCTTAAGGGCTCTGCGGCAGCAGAGCGGATGAGGCATGGGTTCGAGGTCGCGATCATCGGGCCGCCAAATGCTGGTAAATCAACATTAATCAATAGGATAGCTGGGCGAGATATCGCCATCACATCAGATATTCCCGGCACGACCCGCGATGTTTTGGAAGCCCGTGTTGACGTTCACGGAATACCTGTCACCTTTTTGGATACCGCTGGGCTACGGGATGCAATCGACCCCATCGAACGGATCGGGGTAGAACGCGCCAAGGAACGGGCGCGCGAGGCTGATCTTAGGGTGCATTTGATCGACGGCGCTGATGCTTTGGTTGATGCTGACGTGGGATGCTCCGTTGATCTTGTGTATCACACCAAGTCCGACCTGACAGGTCGGGGGCTGTCCGCCGTCACGGGCGACGGTATTGACGGTCTTTTGGCGGATATTGCGCGGGTGTTGTCCGATCGTCTGTCTCACGCATCGCTTGCATCGCATGAACGCCATCGAATGGCGCTCTTTCGTGCCAGGGATGGGTTGACCGTGGCTCAGGAGATTTTTAGGCGTGGCCAAGAGGGATCGGAAATACTTGCCTTGCAATTGCGGGAGGCGGTAGCCGCCCTTGACTCGTTGATCGGGCGTGTGGATGTAGAAGCGGTGCTTGGCGAGATTTTTGCGCAGTTTTGCATCGGAAAGTGAAAGGTGTTTCACGTGAAACAACACGATTTTGATGTGATCGTGGTTGGTGGTGGTCATGCCGGCGCTGAAGCGGCACACGCCGCCGCTCGTTCCGGCGCGCGCACCGCACTGGTCACGATGAAGAAGGATAGTATCGGCGTCATGTCCTGCAATCCGGCGATCGGCGGGTTGGGCAAGGGTCATCTTGTGCGGGAAATTGATGCCTTGGGCGGCATCATGGGGTTGGCTGCCGACTATTCGGGCATTCAATTTCGGCTGCTTAATCGTCGCAAAGGTCCAGCTGTACGGGGGCCACGCACGCAATCGGACCGCAAACTATACAAAGCGGCCATCCAGTCGTTTTTGAGCAAGCAGCAAGGCCTTGAGATTGTTGAAGCAGAGGTCGCCGATCTTGATCTCGTCGGCGGCGTCGTATCAGGCGTTGTGTTGACAAACGGTGTCGTTCTTGGGTCACGAGCCGTCGTCTTGACCACAGGCACGTTCTTGCACGGCGTCATGCACATTGGGGATCGCAGGCAGGGCGGGGGTAGATTTGGTGACGCGTCTTCCATTCGCCTAGCCCAGAGGTTGAGAGAGCTTGATCTTCCCCTTGGGCGATTGAAAACCGGAACGCCACCGCGCCTCCAGTCGTCGTCGATCGCCTGGGACAAGTTGGAACAACAAAAGGCTGACGAAGATCCAATGTTGTTCTCGTTTCTGTCTGACCGCCCGTCGGTCCGTCAGATCACCTGTGGTATTACCCACACCAATACACATACACATGAGATCATTAGCAAAAATCTTACCCGCTCTGCGATGTATGGTGGCCACATAGAAGGTGTTGGCCCCAGATATTGTCCATCCATAGAAGATAAGGTTGTGCGCTTTGCAGATAAGGAGTCGCATCAGGTTTTTCTGGAGCCTGAGGGATTGGATAGCGATGTCGTTTATCCCAACGGCATCTCGACATCACTGCCAGAGGATGTTCAGAATGCCTATGTCAGATCGATCTTTGGGCTTGAACAGGCAGAGATCCTGCAACCCGGATATGCAATCGAGTATGATTTTATTGATCCCCAGAATCTTGATTCGACCTTGCAACTGAGGTCTTTGCCCGGTGTCTTTCTGGCAGGTCAGATTAATGGTACGACTGGTTACGAAGAGGCCGCAGCGCAAGGTCTCATGGCCGGAATCAACGCGGCGCATCTGGCGAATGACACCGAGGGCGTCGTTTTGTCCAGAGCTACGGCCTATATCGGCGTGTTGATCGACGATCTTGTCACGCGCGGCGTGACGGAACCGTACCGGATGTTCACGTCGCGTGCAGAGTATCGGTTATCGCTAAGGGCTGATAATGCCGACCAACGTCTAACGCCGCTCGCCATAGAGCTTGGCATAGTTGGCGACGATCGCAAAGCACGGTTCGCCCGAAAGATGGAAGCGTTGCTTGCCGGGCGAGCCCTGCTTGAAGCGCGGAGTTTCACTCCCCGTCAGATCGCCGC
>CALFSV010000169.1 GCA_937916485.1 uncultured Paracoccaceae bacterium
CCCGTCCTCCTGGGGCGACCCCTGGACGGCGTGTGGCACTCTGCGGTCGTCGTCGCCGGCCGCGAGTATTATTTCGGCGCGGGCATTTCCGAGGGCGCGGCGGGGCGCCAGTCGGCGACGGCGGCTGCACAGACGGCCACATCGGCGGGCAAGGCTTTCTCACAGGCAGCCAGCATCTCGCGTGCGCTTTCCACGCGGATCATGTTCACGCCCGCCGGGTCGGGCTGATTGGTCGGGCCGGCCACAAGCGTTGTGTGCGCGCCGCGCCGGGCGAGGGCGGCGGCGATCGCGTGGCCTTGCTTGCCCGAAGAGCGGTTCGCGATGTAGCGCACCGGGTCTATGGCTTCGTGGGTCGGGCCGCTGGTGACGAGCGCGCGGCGGCCCGAGAGCGGCGCGCTGTCTTCAAAAAAATCCGATACCGCGTCGGCGATGTCGTTGGGTTCGGCCATCCGACCGGGTCCGAATTCACCGCAGGCCATATCGCCTTCGGTGGGTCCGACGAAGTGTACGCCTCGTTCGCGCAGGGTCGCCAGATTGGCCTGAGTGGCCGCATGGGTCCACATCCGGACATTCATGGCCGGGGCAACCATGACGTCCTTGTCGGTCGCCAGCAGGGCTGTGGTGGCCAGATCATCGGCCTGTCCATGGGCCATCTTGGCCAGAATATCGGCTGATGCGGGGACGACCAGCAGCAGATCTGCATCGCGGGAAAGCTGGATATGCCCCATTTCGGCTTCATCGGTGAGCGAGAACAAGTCGGTGTAGACCTTGTCTTCACTGAGCGCTGAGAGCGACAGGGGCGTGACGAATTGCGCGCCGCCGCGTGTGAGGACACATCGAACCGATGCCCCACGTTCGCGCAGGCGCCGGACCAGCTCCAGACTTTTGTAAGCCGCAATCCCGCCGCTGACGATCAGCAGAATTCTTTTGCCATGCAACATCGTATCTGTCTCCAACCCCCGGTCAGTTGTGCGGGGAAGACGATAAACTACGAAAAACTGTTGTTATTAGATAGGGTAGACTGCGTCGCCCGGCAAGCCCGGTTTTCGGGGGTTTTCTAGTCCGCCAGAGCGATAACAGCCAACACCGCGGTCACGCCAATGGCCAGCCAGAGCGGCCATTTCGGTGAGGATGCATTGCGCAGGTCGAGCGAGAGGCGGCCGTCTGTGATGGTCGTGGCGGCGCGCTCCACAGCTTCGACGGCATCGGGCAGGCGCTGGACAGCCAATATCGTGTTCGCCGTGATTTCTGCCAGACGGGCTTCGGGCCCGCGATTCTCACGCATCCAGTCCTCGATCAGGGGCAGGGCGAGTTGCCACATGTTGAGTTCGGGTGCGAGGCGACGGCCGACCCCCTCGGCGATCAGCATGGTCTTCTGGAGCAACAACAATTGAGGCTGGGCCTCCATGTTGAAGCGTTCGGACACCTGAAACAGCTGGGCCAGAAGACGCGCAATTGAAATTTCATTGGGGGGGCGGTCGAAAATCGGCTCGCCGATGGCTCTGATCGCCTGCTGGAAGACCTCCCGGTCAGTGTTTGCGGGAATGTAGCCCGCCTGAAAGTGAACATCTGCCACGCGTGCATAATCGCGCGTGATGAAACCGAGCAGCATATCGGCGAGAAAATAGCGGGTGGGCCGGTCGATCCGACCCATGATGCCGAAATCAACAACGCAAAGCGCGCCGTCAGCACTCACGAAGGCATTTCCGGGATGCATATCGGCATGGAAGAAGCCGTCGCGAAAGACCTGTAGGAAGAAAGATTCTGATGCTTTGGTGACCACGGCTTCGAGATCGTGGCCGGCCGCGACCAGATCATCCACATCATGGATCGGAATGCCGTCGATCCATTGGGTTGTAAGAACGCGTTGCCCGGTGCGTTCCCAATTCACTTCGGGCACCACATACATGGGGTCCTCGGTGAAGTTCCCATGCAACTCGGACGCCGCCGCGCCCTCCATCCGCAAATCCATCTCCCAGCGCAGGCTGTCCGCAAAGGTTTCCACCGCCGCGATGGGTTTCAGGCGGCGCAGGCGGGGCTGGGAGCGCTCAGCAAGGTCGGCAATCCAGCGGAACAGATCGAGATCACGTGCGATGGCATCCTCGATCCCCGGGCGAAGAATTTTGACCGCGACGGTGGTGGTTTCAGCCGGGTCTGTGCCTGATTCCGTGGCGGATTCTGCATCTTGCAGGATTGTCGCGACATGGACCTGCGCGATCGATGCGGCGGCAATAGGCTTGTCTTCGAAGGTCTCGAACAATTCATCAACGGAGAGTTCGAACTCTGCTTCGATTGCCGCGTGGGCTTCAGCGCTTGAGAAAGGCGGCAGCCGGTCCTGAAGGCTTGAAAGGTCGTCCGCGATGGTCTCCCCGACAAGATCCGAACGGGTGCTCAACATCTGGCCGAATTTTATGAAGCTTGGTCCCAGTGCCTGAAGCGCGCGGGCCAGGCGTTCTCCGGGGCGCAAGCCGCGAACATCGCGCGCGGTCCGGAAGCCCGAGAGCAGGCGCGCTGCGAAAACAAGCCCGCCGGTCGCAGGCAGCCATTCGGCCGGGAACAGCGCATCGTAGCGCGCGAGCGTGCGGGCGATTCCGATCAACCGGAACAGGTTTCGCAGGGAACGCAACATGACCGCTTAGATCCGGCGCGCGGAGTGAATAGCCGCGATCCCGCCCGAAAGGTTCTGCACCTGGACCTGTTCAAGGCCTGCCTCGCGCATCAGTTCTGCAAGCTTGTCCTGATTGGGAAATTTCCGAATGCTTTCGGCCAGATAGCGGTAGGCCGCTTCGTCCCGGGCCACATAACGTCCAAGCTTGGGAAGAACCGAGAAGGAATAGCGGTCATAGATATCGTCGAGTACGGGCAGCACCACTTCGCTGAATTCCAGACAAAAGAACTGTCCACCCGGGCGCAGCACCCGGCGGGCTTCGGCCAGTGCTGCCGGGATATTGGTAACGTTCCGGAGCCCGAATGCGATCGTATAGACATCGTAGCTTGAATCGGGTGACGGTATCGCCTCTGCATCGCCACATACCCAACGCAGGCCGCTATCGGGCCCCAGGATGCCTTTGTTAATGGCGCGGGCCTTCCCGACCCGAAGCATTTCGGGGTTGATGTCGCAGACGGTAATCGCCGCACCGGGGCGGGCTTTTTCGCGGATGCGGAAGGCGATATCGCCGGTGCCGCCGGCGAGGTCGAGAAACCGCATGTCCGGACGGAACGCGATCCGGTTTACAAAAGCGGCCTTCCAGGCCCGGTGGACGCCCAGGCTCATCAGGTCGTTCATCAGGTCGTAGCTGTCGGCCACGGATGCGAATACATCACGCACACGCGCGCTTTTTTCCGAGACGGGGACGTCTTCGAAACCGAAATGGGTGGTGGCGTTTGCCGATGTCTGGCCAGGTTCGGACATTGCCGGGGGACCATATCGGAGGAAGGGGCAGGGCGGCAAAAGAAAAGCCGCGTGCGGTCAAGCGCTTATCGTCGCAGCGAGAGTGGCGTACTATGCGTGGACCCAAGCCCGGAACCGATCTGCAATGCCTGAACTTCCTGAAGTTGAAACCGTTGTCCGTGGCCTGCGTCCTGCGATGGAAGGCAAGCGTATTGCGCTGGCTGAGACCCGTCGGCCCGATTTGCGCTTTCCCTTCCCGGCGAATTTTGCCGAACGATTGACCGGTCGAACCGTGACGGAGGTCGTGCGGCGGGCGAAATACGTTTTGATCCGGCTCGACAACGGTGAAACCTGGCTGGCCCATCTTGGTATGTCGGGACGATTTACCGTTTCCCCTGGCGCCAGGGCGTCATCGGGGCAGGCCGGTCACAATTCGGGCTGGGCGCTGGTTGAAAAGCATGACCATGTGCTGGTCGAGATGGCCGATGGGGGCCGGGTCGTTTTCAA
>CALFSV010000170.1 GCA_937916485.1 uncultured Paracoccaceae bacterium
GGATTACATCATCCCCGGTAATGATGACGCAGCGCGCGCGATCACGCTTTATTGCGACCTGATCAGCCGTGCGGCCCTTGATGGCATGTCGGCGCAGCTCAAGACCGCCGGTGTCGATATCGGGGCCTTCGAAGATGCGCCCGTCGAAGAGACGCTGGTCGAAGATCTGGTCGCCGACGACGCCGTCGAAGACTGAAACCATCTGTCATCTGATTGACATGCGCGCAGGGCAAAGCCTTGCGCGCACCCCAAGACTTCAGGAGAACGCTCATGGCGATTACCGCTGCAATGGTGAAAGAACTGCGCGAAGCGACCAGCGCAGGCATGATGGATGCCAAAAAGGCATTGACCGAAACCGATGGTGATTTCGAGGCCGCGGTCGATTGGCTGCGCACCAAGGGTCTGGCCAAGGCCGCAAAGAAATCCGGCCGCACCGCCGCCGAGGGCCTTGTGGCCGCCGCCGTGTCGGGTGGTGTCGGCGTCGCGGTCGAAGTGAATTCCGAGACCGATTTCGTTGGCAAGAATGCCGAGTTTCAAGGCATGGTCGCAAGCATTGCCGATGCTGCCCTGGCCGTCGATGATCTGGCGGCGCTGAACGACGCGCAGATTGGCGGCACCCCGGTTGCGACGGTGATCACCAACGCCATCGCCAAGATCGGCGAAAACCTCGCGCTGCGCCGTATGGCCAAACTGACCGGCGAGACGGTCGTGTCCTATATCCACAATGCTGCTGCACCCGGAATGGGCAAGATCGGCGTTCTGGTGGCGATCAATGGCACAGATGATGCCTTTGCCCGTCAGGTTGCGATGCATGTCGCGGCCGTCAATCCCGCGGCACTCAACGAATCGGCGGTTGATCCGGCCATGGTTGCCAAGGAACGTCAGATCCAGATCGACATCGCGCGTGAATCGGGCAAGCCCGACGCCGTGATCGAGAAAATGATCGATGGCCGGATGAAGAAATATCTGGCTGACATCACCTTGGTCAATCAGGCCTTTGTGGTCAATCCCGACCTGACCGTGGGCGATGCCGCCAAGGCAGCCGGTGTCGAGATCACCGGATTTGTGCGCCTGGAAGTCGGTGAAGGCATTGAGAAAAAAGAAGAAAACTTTGCCGAAGAAGTGGCCAAAGTCGCCAAGGGCTAAACCGCTTTTTCCTGAAGAAGAACCAAGAAAACGGGGCAGGGGCGATCCTTGCCCCGTTTTTCATTGACACTATGGCCTGTTGAGATGCCCGTGCAGGGCGGACAAGGCCAACCGGTAGCCTGCCGCGCCAAACCCTTGGATCACGCCCACACAGACCGGTGCGATCAGTGACACATGGCGAAAGCTTTCGCGCGCATGGGTGTTGGACAGATGCAATTCCACCACGCTCAATTCGCTGGCCGTGATCGCATCGCGCAGCGCCACCGAGGTGTGCGTATAGGCGCCGGCGTTCAACACCACACCCGCCATGGTGCCACGCGCCGCGTGCAGATGATCGATCAGCGCGCCTTCGTGGTTGGATTGCGCACAGCTCACGCTCACGCCCAGCGTCTGACCATGCGCCACGCAATCGGCCTCGATCTGGGCCAAGGTGGTGCTGCCGTAAATCTTGGGCTCGCGCGTACCCAGAAGGTTCAGGTTGGGGCCGTTCAGAACAAGTAACTGCATGATGTCATCCTTTGGCGTGGACTATAGCCAGCAATTCAGCACCTGCGAAAGGGGCTTGTGCCACCGCGCAAGGATGGGCAGCAAAATAGCTTAATCGCAGATAGTTGCGAGTGATTGTGCATGTAATCTCTGGCGGGGACGCAAAGCTTCTATTCGGACTATTTAACATAATATAGATTACAGGATATTTGCTGATGCCAAATGGGGCGCGCGCCCCACAAGCACGCGTGGGCCCTAACCCAGCGCGTAGCCTGACCCGCGGACCGTGCGGATCGGATCGCCGTGATCGCCCGCCTTGAGCGCCTTGCGCAGACGCCCGACATGCACATCCACCGTTCGGCTGTCGACATAGATGTCACGGCCCCAAACGCGGTCGAGCAATTGCTCGCGGCTCCAGACGCGGCCGGGGCGTTCCATGAAGGCGGTCAAAAGACGAAACTCGGTCGGCCCAAGGTTAAGCCGCTCACCTTGGCGATAGACACGATGCTCGGCCAGATCCATGAGGATATCGTCATATTCCAAGCGTTCCCCAACCGTGGCCGGACGCACCCGCCGCAGCTGGGTTCGCAGCCGCGCCAACAGCTCGGCCACGGAATAGGGTTTGGTGATGTAGTCATCCGCGCCGGTTTCCAGACCGCGGATCTTGTCCACCTCTTCCGAGCGTGCGGACAGCATGATGACCGGAATGCGCGCGGTCTCGGTGCTCATCTTGAGCTGGCGGCACACTTCGATGCCCGAGACATTGGGCAACATCCAATCCAGTACGATCACATCGGGCGGCGTTTCCCGCACCAAGACCAAAGCTTCGTCCCCGGCTTGGGCGCTGATGACCTGATAGCCTTCGGCCTGGATGTTATAGGCCAACACCTCGCGCTGCGCGGGTTCATCTTCAACGACAAGCACAAGTGGTTCGCCAGCCATGGCCCCTACCCCCCCCTGAATGTTCAGCGACCCTGCCCCGCGTCCAGCGCAGTTCGGTCATTTTTGGGGCGATCATCATCGGGCATACCGCCCGTCACCAGATAAATCACCTGTTCGGCGATGGATGTGACGTGATCACCCATGCGCTCGATGTTCTTGGCCATGAAATGCAGATGCATGCAGGTGGTGATGTTGCGCGGATCCTCCATCATGAAGGTCAGGTATTCGCGAAACAGGGCCGAATACATCTGATCGACATCGCGGTCGCGCGCGCGCACATCGGCTGCCAGGTCTGCGTCGCGCTGGATATAGGCATCAAGCGCGTCCTTGAGCATCAGTTCCACCTGACGGGCCATCCGCCTGAGCGAGGCGCCCGTGCCGTTTACGGGTGGCTGGTCAATGATGGTTTCGGTGCGCTTGGCGATGTTCTTGGCATAATCGCCGATCCGCTCCAGATTGGTGGAGACGCGAAACACCGTCAAAACCGTCCGAAGGTCTGATGCGATGGGCTGGCGTTGGGCGATAATGCGCGCGGCCTCGTTGTTGACCTGTTCTTCCAGCCGGTCGATGGCCACGTCTGCGCTGCGCACGGACCGGGCCAGTTCGGCGTCGCGCGTTTCCAGTGCCTCGGTGGCCTTGGCGATGGCTTCTTCAACCAGCCCGCCCATGCGCATGATCTGCGCCTGAATGCCCTCAAGGTCGCGATCAAAGCCTGTAACGATGTGTTCTGAACTCGGCATGGTTCCCCCCTGCCCTAAACGATATGGCCTCAACCGATCCGACCGGTGATGTAGCTTTCGGTGCGTGGATCGTCGGGGTTGGTAAAAATCTTCGATGTGTTGCCGTATTCCACCAGACTGCCGAGGTGAAAAAAGGCCGTCTTCTGGCTGACGCGGGCGGCCTGTTGCATGGAATGGGTCACGATCACGACCGAGAATTTTTCGTGCAATTCATCGATCAATTCCTCGACCTGTGCGGTGGCAATCGGGTCAAGCGCCGAACAGGGCTCATCCATCAAGAGCACTTCGGGGCCGGTCGCGATGGCGCGCGCGATGCACAGCCGCTGTTGCTGTCCACCCGAAAGCCCCGTTCCCGATTCCTTGAGCCGATCCTTGACCTCGTCCCACAGCGCGGCCTTGCGCAGGCTTTGCTCGACGATCTCGTCAAGTTCCGCCTTGCCGCGCGCCAGACCATGGATCTTGGGTCCATAGGCGACGTTGTCGTAGATCGATTTCGGAAAGGGATTGGGCTTTTGAAACACCATGCCCACCTTGGCGCGCAGCTGCACCGGATCGACGCGCTTGTCATAGATGTCTTCGCCATCGATGCGGATGTCGCCTTCGACACGCGCGATGGCCACGGTGTCGTTCATCCGGTTCAGACAGCGCAGAAATGTGGATTTGCCGCAGCCCGATGGCCCGATAAAAGCCGTCACGGTGTTGGTCAGGATATCGACATTCACATCCTTGAGTGCGTGTTTGTCGCCATAATACACCTGCACGCCACGGGCGGTGATCTTGATGTCCTGTGCGCTCACAGCTCTCTCCACGATTAGTTGGTCATCCATCTTTTGCCCCTTACCACCGCCGCTCAAAGCGACGACGCAACACAATCGCCAGAATATTCATGATCAGCAAAAAGGCCAAAAGCACGATGATCGCCCCCGCTGAACGTTCGATAAACGCAGGATCGGCGCGCGAGGCCCAGGAATACACCTGCACAGGCAGTGCGGTGGCCGGATCAAGAACACCCCCATCCAGCGGACCCGAGGGGTAGTTGGCCACAAACGCCACCATGCCGATCAACAGCAGCGGCGCGGTTTCCCCAAGCGCCGAGGCCAGCCCAAGAATGGTGCCCGTCAAGATACCCGGCGCGGCCAAGGGCAACACATGGTGAAACACCACCTGCATCTTGGAGGCACCAACCCCCATCGCCGCATCCCGGATCGAGGGCGGCACGGCGCGAATGGCCGCGCGCGTCGCGATGATGATCGTGGGCAGTGTCATCAACGTCAGAACCAACGCCCCCACAAGCGGCGAGGATTGCGGAAACTGGGCAAAATTGATGAAGATGGCCAGACCCAAGATGCCATAGACAATCGAAGGGACAGCCGCGAGGTTCGAGATATTGACCTCGATCAGATCGGTCCAGCGGTTCTTGGGCGCGAATTCCTCAAGGTAGATGGAGGCAGAAACGCCAAGCGGCAGCACCATGATCGCGACCAAGAGCATCATGTAAGCAGAGCCAATCATCGCCACGCCCAGCCCCGACGCTTCGGGGCGCTGGTCGGACGCATCGGGATTGGTCAGAAAGCCCCAGTTGAACTTGAGCGACAAGAGCCCGTCATCGACCATGCGATCGGCCAGATCGAGCTGGGCGACCGAGATATTGGTGTCGCGCTCTGCGCTGTCTCGCGTCACCCGGCCCTTGAGGTAGCCATCGATCCGGCCTGTGGCAAAGCCCTCGAACCGGATGGTCTGACCCAGCAGCGAGGGGTCTTCGATCACCATATGACGAAGCCGCGCGGGCGTGTCGCGCGAGATGAAGGCCGCGATCTCTCGCTCCGTTACGCCTTCGGTCGAGATGGCACGCGCGTTCAGATAGACAATCAAATTGTCATTCAGCAAGCCGGTGTAGCCGATCGTGGTCACGCGCATCATCTCGTCGCGCTGGCGGTTGCCATTTGGGTCCAGCCGCGCGGCATCAAGCGTGACGTCAAAGGAAAATGTCGCCTGCCGAAACGCCGAAACGCCATCGGAAAAGATCGTCCAGAGCATGATGAACAAAACTGACAGGCTGACGCAGATGGCGACGATACCATAGGCCTTGAACCGGGATTCGGCGGCGTTGCGGCGCTTCATCCGGTCTGTCTGCAGCAACAGCGAGGATGCGGGCGCAGACATTTCAGGTTGTGCCGGGACATTGGCTGATGTTGCGTCAGTCATTCGTATTGCTCCCGGTATTTGCGCACGACCCAAAGCGCAAAGATGTTCAACCCCAGCGTTATGACAAAGAGCGTCATCCCCAACGCGAAGGCCACCAGTGTCTCGGGCGAGTTGAATTCACCATCGCCGGTCAATTGGCTGACGATCTTGACGGTGATCGTCGTCATCGCCTCAAAGGGATTCAGGTCCAGTTTGGCTGCCGCCCCTGCCCCCATGGTCACGATCATCGTCTCACCGATTGCGCGGCTGGCGGCCAGCAAGATGGCACCCACAATGCCCGGCAAGGCGGCAGGCAAGATCACCTGGCGGATGGTTTCCGATTTGGTAGCCCCCAACCCATAAGAGCCATCGCGCAAGGCTTGTGGCACCGCATTCATGATGTCGTCGGCCAGCGACGAGATGAAGGGTACGTTCAAAATGCCGATCACAATGCCCGCCGTCATTACCGACGACCCCGATGTGCCCAGCCCGCTCGGCTCGGCGATGTAATCGCGCAAGAACGGCCCAACCGTCACCAATGCAAACAGGCCAAAGACCACCGTGGGGATGCCCGCGATTACCTCGATCAGCGGCTTTACCACGGACCGGACGCGGGGGCTGGCGTATTCGGCCAGATAGATCGCAGTGAAAAGACCCGTGGGCACAGCAACCAGCATCGCAACGATGCTGATGTAGAATGTGCCCCACAACAGCGGCAACAACCCAAGCTGGCTGACGCCCTGGAATGTCGGGGACCATGTCAATCCGAACAGGAAATCTGCAAAGGGATACATGGTTGAAAAGCGGATCGTTTCCGACAGCATTGAAATCACGATGCCGATCGTGGTCAGGACCGCGATGGTCGACGCCATCATCAACACACCCAGAACCACCGATTCTACACGGTTTCTTGCCCGCAGATCGGCTGCCGTGATCTTGATTGCATAAGCCAGCCCGCCCAAGGCGACGATGATAGTGGCGATCGCGCGAAACAGCCCGCCCGTGCTGGCCAATTCGCGGTAACGCTGCGAGGCTTGCAGCACCTCGGCGGTGACGTCGGCGCCAAGGGCCACGCCAACCTCGCCCAAACGTGCGCGCACATTATCGGCATCGGTGTTCAGCGCGATCGCATCCTCTGCACTCAGCGCCCCAGCGGCGACTGCACTGTCGATGCCCTCTGCCACGCGGCGCAC
>CALFSV010000171.1 GCA_937916485.1 uncultured Paracoccaceae bacterium
CAGTTTGTGTCCTTCGTTTATTCGGAGGGCGGGAGATGTATTCTGTGGATATTTACAGTCGGGTTCGCCGCGCCTGCTTGAAGGACGGGATGTCCGCGCGTGAAGCAGCGCGGTTTTTCAACAAGGACCGTAAGACGATAGCGAAGATGCTGCGTCATGAGTTGCCACCGGGTTATCGTCGTAGAGAAGCGCCACGTCGCCCGACGCTAGATGGGTTTGTTGGTGTTATCGACGAGATTCTGCGCACAGATAAGGCCCTGATCAGAAAGCAGCGTCATACGGCCAAGCGCATTTTTGAGCGTCTGCGCGATGAGCACGGATACACGGGCAGTCTGACCACGGTGACCTATTACGTGCGCGAGCAAAAGCGGCGCACCAAAGAGGTGTTTGTTCCGTTGTCACATCGCCCTGGCCACGCCCAGGTTGATTTTGGTGAGACCCTTGGCGTGATTGGCGGCGTCGAATGTAAGATCCACTTCTTCGTGATGAGCCTGCCGCATTCTGATGCGGTGTTTGTGAAGGGCTACCCAGCTGAGACGACAGAGGCGTTTTGCGACGGCCATGTGTCAGCCTTTGCCTTCTTTGGTGGGGTCCCTCAATCCATTGTCTATGACAACACCAAGATTGCTGTCGCCCGCATTCTGGGGGACAGAACGCGGGTCCGGACCCGTCGGTTTACAGAGCTGCAATCGCATTACCTATTTGATGACAAGTTTGGCAGGCCAGCGCGGGGGAACGACAAAGGCAACGTCGAAGGTATGGTCGGATATACCCGACGCAACTTCATGGTGCCCGCGCCGCGTTATGACAGCTTTGATGATCTGAACGCTCATTTGGAACGGCGGTGTTTGGATCGCCAGGGCGACAAGCTCCGTGGTCACGACAAAACCATTGGCGAGCGTTTGATGGCAGACTTGGGTGCGCTGATGGGATTGCCTGTGGCTGAGTATGAAGCCTGCGATCATGTCAGCACGCGCGCCACGTCGATCTCGATGGTGCGCTATCGCGGCAATGACTACTCGGTGCCGGTGGCCTATGCCCACCATGATGTTCATGTGCGTGGCTTTGTGCATGAGGTCATCATTGGGTGTGGGAATGAGGTAATCGCACGGCACCAGCGATCCTACGCCAAAGCGGACATGATCTTTGACCCACTGCACTTCTTACCGCTCATCGAACAAAAGGTTGGGGCCTTGGATCAGGCAGCCCCGTTGCAAGGCTGGGATTTGCCGAATGTGTTTGCCACCCTGCATCGGCTTCTTGAGGCTCGAATGGGAAAGCCAGGCAAACGCGAATACGTCCAGGTTCTGCGCCTCTTGGAAACGTTTGACATGAACGTTGTGCAAGGCGCGATTCAGCATGCCATTGATCTGGGTGCGATTGGCTATGACGCCGTGAAGCATCTTGTGCTGTGCCGCGTTGAGAAGCGGCCACCACGATTGGATTTGGACTTCTACCCTTATCTGCCCAAGGCCAATGTTGGCATGACGCGTCCGTCCAGTTACATGAGCCTGGTGGGAGGGACAGCGGCATGACCGACGCGCCTCAAATCCTTCTGCATCACCACCTTAAGAAGCTGCGCCTGCCAACGTTCCAAGGCGAGTACGCCAAGCAGGCGCAGCTTTGTGCGGCTGAGAACAAAGATCACATCCAGTATCTGGCGCGGCTGTGTGAGATGGAATTGATTGACCGCGAACGGCGGATGATTGAACGGCGGATCAAAGCGGCCAAGTTCCCCAGCACCAAAAGCCTGGACAGCTTTGACTTCAAGATCATACCCAGCCTGAACAAGCCGCTGACGA
>CALFSV010000172.1 GCA_937916485.1 uncultured Paracoccaceae bacterium
CCGTGTCTCGACAGTAGCACATGGGTTGATCTACAACAGGTTCTTAGAATTTCCAAAGAGTCCTTCTGTCACTGCCGACAACGCGCTTAGTCTAACTAGATTCAATCGAAGGTTAGCGTTACTTCAGCTGAAGGAAGGCTGTTTCCACTTTCGTTAGAGGCATAGACAACGTAGGTATAGGTGGTCCCCTTGGTGACAGCGACATCAGTAAAGGCTGTAGTCGTAGATGTTGTTCCGATCGTTGAAAAACTGCCTTCTGAACCCAGCTTCCGATCGATTGTATAGCCAGTCGCCAAGTCATCACCAGCTTCCCAGTCTAAGGAAACATAGGATTCTATTGCTTCAGCAGTCAATTTAGTCGGTCCAGTTGGCGCTTCAATTTTGATATAGCGAACGGGAACAACATTTGATCCTATGCCTGTACCGAATTCATTCTTAGCAAACACTCGGTATAGGTAAGTGTTTCCTGAGCTAACATCTGAATCGGTATAAGTTGACTCAGTCACTTTGGCTATCTCTGCGAACTTGCTTTCTTCCTTGCCTCTAGACCGTCGTTCAACTCCGTAAGATAAGCCTTCACCATCAAGGTCTGCAGTGGATCGCATTGGATCAACGAGGCCCATCACGCGCTGAATGAACCATCAATCAAAGCGGTAGCGGCGGTCTTGTCAGGCGCCGGTTGGGAAAAATGGATCCCCTTCTAAGGAGTCGGTTTATGCGCCGCCAGCACGGTTCATAATGGTGGGCGCTTCGTGTCCTGCAAGGAATGGGACAACGTATGGGACAACGCGTGGATCGGGACTAAGTGCCAGGCCTCGTTGGCTCTGGCACTGGGTCCTCACTCCAGGTTTCATGCACCTTCAAAGTCAAATTGTTCGGTTGTGACCGAAGCCTGAGCGAGCGGTGCGTAGCGTGGTCCGGCAACCAAATCCGGCGCAAAATCCTCATTGATTTGCGCCAGCACCTCGGTAGGCAGATCGATGGCTGCTGCATCAAAGTTGTCTTGAAGATGTTGAAGGTTGGTCGTTCCAGGAATTGGCACGGCGCCTTTGTCCTGCGCAAGGGTCCAGGCAAGGGCCAGCTGGGCGATGCTACAACCCAGGTCGCCGGCATATTGCCGCGCCTTTTCCAAGAGCCCTAAGTTTGCCGAGAAGTGTGGGTCGGTGAAGCGCGGGAAAGTGCGCCGCAAATCGGTTTCATGATACGCATTCGGATCGAGCGGTTCATCCGCGAGATAGCCCCGTCCAACGGGGGAAAAGGGCACAAAGGTCACGCCCAGTTCTCTGCAGGCATCAAGCACCGCGATTTCTGGGTTTCTTGTCATGAGCGAGTATTCAGACTGCATGGCTGAGATTGGGTGCACGGCATGCGCCAAGCGAAGCGTATCGGCCGACATTTCTGACAAACCAATCATTCGGATTTTTCCTTCGCTAACCAGATCAGCCAGCGCGCCAACTGAGTCCTCTATGGGGACATTTGGGTCCGGGCGATGCATGTAATACAGGTCTATGACCTCGGTTTGCAATCTTTCTAAGCTAGCTTCACAAGCACGTTTGATCGTCTCTGGCCTGGCATCGAGTAGCCGCTTTCCATCTTTGAAACCCATGACGCATTTGCTGGCCAATACAAATTCGTTGCGGCGTCCTTTGAGGGCCTCACCGATCAGCTTTTCATTATTGCCCAAGCCATAAATGGTTGCTGTATCCAGAAAATCGTAGCCAATATCGATTGCCCGGCGTAAAAAATCGATGGCGTCTTTTTGTGCCTGGGCTGGTCCATAGGCATGACTCAAATTCATGCACCCGAGTCCAACGGGGTGAACCGCCGAAGATCCTATTTTTCGTTTAGCAACTGTCATGGTATTCCTTTTTGGTCTCTGCGCTTTGATCTGGTTA
>CALFSV010000173.1 GCA_937916485.1 uncultured Paracoccaceae bacterium
GGCGGCTTTGCGACCAATGGCGTCAACATGACCAAGCTGGAAAGCTACATGGTCGGCGGCGCCTTTACGGCCACCCAGTTCTTTGCCGAGATCGAGGGGCATCCGGATGACCGAAACGTCAAGCTTGCGCTGGACGAGTTGGACTATTTCACCGACATGATCCGCCTGATGGGCGTGTACCCTGCGGCTGCACGCCGCCACGAAGCCGTCAAGGACTAGGCTCCAAAGACTAGGCCCCGCCCTGCGTTGCGTGGTAGCGGTCCTGAATATCGCTGGCCATGCTGGCCACGCGGTCCTCGAACCGCTTGTTCAGACCACTCTTAGCCATCTTTAGGGACTGAAGCATCAGTCGAGAGCCAAGAGACTTGGCCGACAGGTCAAGTGTGACGGTCAGGCGCGTGCGCTTTGGTGACAGCGCGACAAGATCAACGACACAGACCCCGTCGATAGAGCCAGAAGTGCTTATGACGGTATAGCGATTGGGCGCATCAAAGGTCGTGATCTTTGCGTTGACCTCGCGATCCTTGGACCGGAACTGAAACCTGATGTCCCATTCCGCCCCAACGCCCGGGGTCGCAAGAGTATCCTTGCGCTCCACATCGGCACCGCGACGCAGTGCCTGCCGCTCCAACACCGTGAAATTCGAGGCCTGCGTCCAAACAAACTCGATCGGTGCGTCAACGTCATATCGGGTTGAAAAATCCATAACCTACACTCCGATCCCCACTTTTATCGGCAGTCTCGCGTCAATCCAGCCGGTCTGCAAGCCAGTTCCAAAGGATAAAGTGTGCAATTGCTCCGTTTCGGGCAGGTCGGATTTCGGGGTCTTCGTTGGCGAATATTCGGGCGAGCCTCTCTTTGCTGACCCATTGGGCATTCTCGATTTCCTTGGGGTCGATCGCGATATCGCGATCAAGGGCAGCCCCCCGGCAACCAAACATGAGGGATGCAGGGAACGGCCAGGGCTGACTTGCAAGATAGCCGACCTCTCCCACCCGTATCCCCGCCTCTTCAAAGACTTCACGGCGGACAGCCGCCTCTATCGTTTCACCCGGCTCGATGAAACCGGCCAGCAAGGAATACATCCCCTCGGGCCATCCCGGAGACCGGCCAAGGAGGACATCGTTGCCATGGGTGATCAGCATGATGACCACCGGATCGGTCCGGGGAAAGTGATGGCCGCCACACGCGGGACAATCCCGCTGCCAACCTGCCATCGCAATCGCACTCTCGGCCCCGCAGCGGGCACAGAAGCGGTGGGATTGGTGCCAGCCCAAGACCGCCTTGGCCGTCGCGGCAAGCTCGGCTTCGCGGGGATCAAGGCTGGTCATTACGGCGCGAAGCTCTGCAAACTTTGCGTCTCCAGGCAGGGCAGGATGGCGCTGCTCGGTCGGGTCAAGAAACGTGCCAAGCGAGGACAGGTCGACGTCCTCAGGCTCCCACGATGACACGTCGGCCGCCCAGACACCTTCGCCATCCTCGACCCCCAGAAAGATCGGGGTCGCGCGGGCATCCTCAAGAACCGGATGGGCGGGGGTAAGCCGGGCAAGCCGCAGCACGCCGCCGGCCTCGACAAACAGGGGCTTTCCGCGCCAATGGGCCGTTATACCGGCACCGGGTCGCGCCATCAAGGCGGCAAGCGCCTTGTCGTCGCCCCGCAGCTCTGCCCTACGGTCCAGGGCAGACCCACCAAATGTCACCGTCTCAGCAATTTTCATATGTGCAGTCGTGCCACGTTCATCGGACGCTCGCAAACGCCCATTGCATTCAACGCATGCTTGAGGTGGTTTAGCCGCAAGGTCAATCAGTTGCAGCGCAAGGCGGTTTAGTGAACGCGCAGAAGGTGAATGAAACTGGCAAACCAGGGCCAAGGCTGCGTCTGCGTGTCCTCGAGACGACGGATCTGCATATGCATGTCCTGCCCTACGACTACTTCTCCGACCGCCCGGTTGACCATTTCGGACTGACCCTTTGCGCCCGGTTAATTGAGTCGCTCAGAAATGGCCCGGACCTCTGCCTGCTGTTCGATAATGGCGACTTCTTGCAGGGCAACCCCCTCGCGGACTGGATAGAACGGAATTTCAAGGTCGGAAAGGACGCGCCGCACCCGGTCATCAAAGCGATGAATGCACTGGAGTATGATGCCGGCACCCTCGGCAATCACGACTTCAACTACGGGCTTGGTTACCTGCGGGCGACAATCGCCGGGGCGGGCTTTCCCATCGTCTCGGCCAACCTTTGCACGACGCAGGCCAACGACGCGACGAATGACGTTACCGTGGTCCCGCCCTGGACCATCCTTGATCGGACGTGTGTGGGGACGGATGGGACGCAGTACCCGATCAGGATCGGCGTCATCGGCTTTGCCCCACCACAGACAGCCGTTTGGGAAAGGGTCGCCGTCGCCGGAGCATTGTCGTCGCGCGACATCGTCGAAAGTGCGCAGACCTATGTCCCCATCATTCGGGCCCAGGGGGCCGATCTGGTCGTTGCGCTTGCCCATACCGGACTGGGAAGCGGGCCCCATGTCCCCGGTAGCGAGAATGCAGCAGCCGCGTTGGCCGCCGTTCCCGGCATTGACCTGGTTCTGGCCGGGCACACCCACAACGTCTTTCCGATGGCTGAGGGTCAGGCAGATGCGCCCGTCGACCCGGCGGCGGGCACCTTGCACGGCACACCCGCTGTTATGGCGGGCTTTCACGGCTCGCATGTCGGCGTGATCGACCTCGTTCTCGACCTCGACCCGGACGGATGGTCAATCAGCCAGCAACAGGCCAGAACGATCCCTGTAACAACGGTCATCGGGGACGCACCAAACCAGACTGAAGCCGCCGTGCGGCGCTGCATCGAGGATGCTCATGCAGGTGTTGTGGCCGACAGCCGGCAACCCGTCGGCCGGACGACAAGAGCCCTGCACAGCCAGTTTGCCCGCGTCGGCCCGTCGACGGCATTGGCGGCAACGGCGCAGGCTCTGATCAACTACACCCTCAAGGCTCTCAAAGGCCTGCCCGAAGCGGGTTTGCCGCTGGTCGCGGCGGTGTCCCCTAGCCGCTGCGGCGGACAGGGTGGCCCAGACAACTACGTCGACATAGCGACAGGGCCCCTGATCCGACGACATGCCGCCGAACTCTATCTTTACACAAACTCGATCAGCATACTCGAGATGGACGGGGCCGGAATCCTGGCCTGGCTCGAAACTTCGGCACGGCAGTTTTTGCAAATCACTCCGGGCATGTCCGACCAACCGCTTCTGGATGAGACCGTTCCGGGCTACATGATCGATATCCTTTACGGGCTTCGCTATACCATCGACCCAAGCCGGCCCCCCGGACAGGGACGCGTATCCGGCGTGACGCTGCCAAACGGCCGGGCCCTGACGACGGAGGATCGGGTGATCCTGATCACCAACAGCTACCGCGCCAGCGGCGGCGGAGGGTACCCGATGGCCGGGCAGGGACGGCCAGTCATTGAGGATATGACAGCGCTTCAAGACATCATACTGGCCCATTTTCAAAGCGGACCCGTTCAGGCCGACCTGTCCCACCCCTGGACGTTTGTACCGCTTCCGGGAACCAGCGCCTGGTTCGACACCGGGCGGGGTGCGATTGGGCACCTGCATGTCTTCACCGACGGCCCAAGGGTTTACGATATCGGCTCCGTCGACAGCGGCTTTCACAGGTTCCGCCTGGATTTCTGATTTTTCTGGATGTTCCGAAAGGACAACACATGAGCCATCCTGATTTCGATGCCGTCATCTTTGACCTCGACGGCACCCTTGTCGACACTGAAGTGCTTTGCAACGCCACCGGGCTCGAGGCTTGCGACGCGCTCGGCCATCCAGTCAGCGAAGCCTTCTTTGAGACCCTGGCCGGGATCGATGACGTCCGGCGGGTAGCACTGATCAGCGAGCATGTCGGTGCGCCCATCGATCAGGCGTCCTTCTTTGCCGAATGGGATCAGCTCTGCTCGCTTCGCTTTGCCAGTGGGATACCACTCAAGCCCGGCGTCCCGGAAATCTTCGAAATCATCGCGTCATTCGGCCTTCCAATGGCGATCTGCACCTCAAGCCGGCGGGGACCAGCGTCAGAAAAGATTGCAGCCGCCGGTTTCGGACACTGGCTCCAGGCGGTCGTAACCGTCGACGATGTAGAACAGGCCAAACCCGCGCCCGCGCCCTATCTGCTTGCAGCCCAAAGGCTTGGGGTTGTTCCATCCCGCTGCCTCGCCTTCGAGGACAGTGAGACCGGGGCCAGTTCTGCCATGGCCGCTGGCATGCGGGTCGTGCAAGTGCCCGATATGCACCCAACTGACGGGCGGAATGCCCATTTCATCGCCACTTCGCTTCTGGGAGGAGCGGAACTGGCCGGCCTTCGGTGGACGACCCCAAATTGACAGCATCCACAGGCATGCCCTGATTGTATGTTGCGCACTTTCGCGAAAGATGACTAATAATTGTGCGTATGTGTTGCCCAAACCAATCGACGCACCGTGCACGGCGGGATGTATCTCCCGCAGGGCATCGGGATGGCGCAGGGTCTGCAAGGTTCTAACACTGTCATGACACCGGGGAGAATTAACGTGTTTCTTAAGACCATCGCCGCCGCCGGGGCCGCATTTGTCATTGCGGGCGCGGGCCAGGCCCAAACCGACATGCCGTTCGCACTCGACTGGAAGTTCGAAGGCCCTGCCGCGCCCTACTTCGTCGCCGTTGATTCGGGCCATTTCGCTGCCGAGGGTCTTACAGTCGAGATCTCCGAAGGGGCAGGCAGCCTTGACGCCATTCCGAAGGTCGCCACTGGTGCCTTCCCGATCGGCTTTGCCGACATCAACTCGCTCATGCGGTTCCTTGACCAGAACCCTGGCGCGCCCGTCACCGCCGTCATGATGATCTATGACAAACCGCCCTTCGCGGTCGTGGGTCGCAAGTCGCTTGGTGTGATGGAGCCGTCTGATCTCGAGGGCCGCATCCTTGGCGCCCCGCCGCCGGATGGTGCATGGGCCCAGTTCCCGATCTTCGCCGCCGAAACCGGCATCGATACAAGCGCGATCACCGTCGAGCCGGTGGGCTTCCCCACCCGCGAACCCATGCTCGCCGAAGGTAACGTTGCCGCCGTCACCGGGTTCTCCTTCTCTTCGACCCTCAACCTGATCCGGCTTGGTGTGCCCGAAGACGATCTGTCGATCCTGCTGATGGCTGACTACGGCGTGGACCTTTATGGAAACGCCATCATCGTCAACACCGACTTCGCCGCCGCCAACCCAGAGGCCGTCACAGGCTTTCTCCGGGCGGTTGCCATGGGCTGGAAAGAGGCCATCGCCGATCCGGCAGCCGCCGTCGACATGATGATGTCGCGCAACCCCGCCGCCGATGCCGCGCTTGAAACGAGGCGTCTCGAGATGGCGATCATGGCCAATGTGATGACGGACTACGTCGCTGCAAACGGCTTCGGCGGCATTGATGCCGACCGGATGATGAACGCCATCGAACAGACCAAATCGGTCTACGAGTTCCAGAACGAACCCGACATGGCGCTCTACTTCGACAGCAGCTACCTGCCGACCGACGGCAGCCTGATGCTGCAATAAACCTGATCTGGGGGCCGGCACGAACCCGGCCCCCGATTTCTTCGGATCAGAAATATCCCGGGGGGAGGCCCCTCAGGGCCGGGGGGCAGAGCCCCCTGAAAGTAGCCCACACAATCTCCCGCCCTCTTTCCGCAAGGCCCCGGCATGACGAACCTCATCGAGATCAAGGGCGTCACTCACGCCTACAAGACACCCGCCGGGCCGCTCCCGGTTCTGGACAACCTGGAGCTCTCTGTGCCCGAGGGGGAGTTTTGCGCCGTCGTTGGCCCTTCGGGCTGCGGAAAGTCGACGCTCACCCGCCTGGTCTCCGGCCTCATGAAGCCCGACACGGGCGAGGTCTGGCTGCATGGCGAACGGGTCAAGGGACCTCGCAAGACTGTCGGAATGGCCTTTCAGAACCCGGTTCTTCTGGAATGGCGGACGATCCTGCAAAACGTCATCCTGCCACTGGAAATCGTCGCAGGCTCAATGCCGCAGAAAGATCGCGAAGCGCGGGCGATGCAGTTGATCGAGATGGTCGGTCTCAAGGGTTTTGAAAACAAGCGGCCGTCCGAACTGTCCGGTGGCATGCGACAGAGGGCCTCGCTGTGCCGGGCGATCGTGCACAAGCCCGACGTCCTGATCATGGACGAGCCCTTCGGCGCCCTCGACGCCTTCACCCGCGAGGATCTGTGGCAGACCATGCGCGATCTGCGCGCGGCAGAGCCGTTTACCTGCGTGCTGATCACCCACGATCTGCGCGAAAGTGTCTTCCTGGGCGATCAGGTCATCGTCCTGTCCGGCCGGCCGGCCCATACCCAATACGTCATGGACGTGGATCTGCCTGCCGATCGGCCCATCGACATCCTCTATACGCCCAAGGTGGCCGACATGCTTCATATCCTGCGCGACCAGATCAAACTGGCCCAGGGCCGCGAACCCGAGGTCCACTGATGTTGCGCCAGATCGCCGTTCCTGTCCTGGCCGTCCTCGCCTTTTTGGGGTTCTGGGAATTCATCGTCTGGGTCAACAGTTGGCCCAACTACAAGATGGCGTCCCCCTCCGATCTTCCGGCCGCCTATATTCGCTTCTGGCCGCTGTTTCTGGAGATGGGCTGGCAAACCCTATGGCGGACCGTCGCCGGGCTGATGATTGCGGTGGTCTTCGGGACCCTTCTGGGCATGGCCATGGGGTTTTCCAAAATCGCCCGCGATGCGCTTTACCCCTTGCTCGTCGGCTTCAATGCCGTGCCAAAGGCGACGCTTGTTCCGGTCATTGCCCTCTTGTTCATCGGCCAGCACGATTTCAACACGGTCCTGATGGCCTTCCTGATCTCGTTCTTTCCCATCGCGGTATCGGTCGGCATCGGCCTGTCTACGCTAGAGCCTGAATATCGTGACATCCTGCGCTCCCTCGGAGCCTCCAAGGTCACGATCTTTCGCAAGATCGCCCTGCCCAAGACCCTGCCAGAGTTCTTTGGTGCCCTGAAGGTTGCCGTCACGCTGGCCTTTATCGGAACAAATCTGGTGGAAATCGTTTCCCCCCATGGTCGGGGCCTCGGGGCGTTGTTCAAGTCGGGTGAGACCAACGGGGACTATCCGCTGATGTTCGCCGTCCTGATCGCCTTGGCCTTCCTCGGGATCGTGCTCTACTACGCCGTGGTGGCGCTGGAACGCATCTTTGCTGGCTGGGCCGAACGTCCCCAGGGCTAGCGCACATGGCTAGCACATTTCTAGCACGGGGCTAGCACGGGGCTAACGCAGCACTGGCGTCCGGAACAATTGCACCTTCAATCCCCCATGGGGGATTGTCGGGCCGATGGGCAGAAACGGCAGGCCCGTCGCCTTGGCCAGCCCTGCGTCGCTCGTGATGATGCCGACCCGCCAGCCCGAGAACCGCGTCTTGAGCACTTGCCCCATCGAGGCATAAAGGCCAAACAACAGTTTGCGATTGCCGATCCGGGCCCCGTAGGGCGGGTTGATGATAACCAGACCCTTAGGCCCTTCCGGTGGCTGCAAATCGCTGACAGGCTGACAGGCAAAGCTTGTCACATCGCTCACCCCGGCCTTGACGGCATTCTGCTGGGAAAAGCGGATAGCCCCGGCATCCCGGTCAAACCCGTGAAACCTGAGATCCGTCGCCACGGCACTGCCCTGCCGCATACGGGCCCAGGCCTCTGCATGGAACGAGGCCAGCGCCTCAAACCCAAAGGACCGGGATCGCCCCGGTTTCAGGCCCAGCGCAATCTCGGCCGCTTCAATCACGAATGTGCCCGACCCGCACATCGGATCCACCACAGGCTCTGACCCGGTATAGCCACAATCTCGCAGGAACAGCGCGGCGAGCGTTTCGCGCATAGGGGCTTTGCCCACCGCCTCCTTGTGGCCCCGCCGGTGCAGAGGCTGGCCCGAGGTATCAAGGCTAAGGGTACACAGATCATCCTCGATCCGCGCCATCACCTTCAGGGCGGCATCAGAGGTGACGGTTGCCCCCAGCGTCTCGGAAATCGCGGTCGATATCCGTTCTGCGGCGGCACCGGCATGGTAGATGCGGGACTTTCGGCTGGTCGCCTCGACATGGACCGGCACGTTCGGGCGCAAGACCTCGGCCCAGGGCACCTTGCGCGCCCGCTTGTCGAGTTGGGCCAGATGCATCGCCCGGAACGACGCAAAGCGGGCCAGCACGCGGCCCGCCCCGCGCACTTCCAAATTGGCGCGCCAGACTTCTGGCCAACCGCCCCGCAGGGTAACGCCGCCGGGCACAGCAACAGGGCCTGCAAACCCACGCTCTGCAACTTCGGCGCAAAGGGCATCTTCCAGCCCCGGCGGGGCCGACAGGAAAATCTCGAAGGTTCCGTCATCTGAGTCCATCGCGGACCCATATCGCGATAACGCCGCCCCGGCGACCGGATTCTGGGGCCTCCAATGCAGACTTGAACCCGGCCTTCGGGGATCGTATATCAAAGCTGAGAGGTTGGCGCGGGCAGGTGCCTCGCCAACCCGGTCAGGTCCGGAAGGAAGCAGCCGTAACGAGCCCCACTTGGGTCGTTGTCAGCCTCTCACCCACTAACCGACGCGAAGGAGGGCAGAATGGCCATTGTCATCAACCTCCGGGCCGGGTCCGCGTAGCAGCGCCCCGCCCGATGCGAAGCTGCTTGTGCCAAGGGCGCAGGCCCCATTCCTTCGTTACGGGACATTTCCATTGACAGACTCTACCCTTGCCGACCTCGGATGGTCGGCCCCCTTCTCGCGTCAGCTCGATCCAGAGACCGACGCAGAGGCGACCCCCGCCCGCATTGCCGAGGTGATGCGCGACCATGTGCTTGCCCTGACCACGGGCGGTCCGGTGCCGCTGATCACCCCCGATTCGACCGGCCTCTACGTGGTCGGCGACTGGGTGTTGCAGGATGGCATCCGCGTCCTGCGGCGGCTCGACCGGCAAACCGAGATTGCGCGCAGGGCCGCGGGGCCCGCTGCAGCCCGCCAGCTGATCGCGGCCAACGTCGATACGTTGGCGATCGTGACCAGCTGCAACGCCGACTTCAACGTCGCCCGGATCGAACGTTACCTCGCCATGGCGACACAGGCCGGATGCCTGCCGCTCGTGATCCTGACCAAGGCCGATCAATCCGACGATCCGGGCAGCTATGGCAAGACCGCCGCCCGGCTGTCGCCGCTGTTGACTGCCCTCACTTTGGACGCGCGCCTGCCGGAAGAGGCTGCAAGACTTGCCCCATGGTGCGGTCCCGGTCAGACGCTGGCCCTTGTAGGGTCGTCCGGCGTCGGCAAGACCACCTTGCAGAACCACCTGACGGGGATTACCGCCCTGACCCAGGACATCCGCGAAGATGACGCCAAGGGCCGGCACACCACGACCGCCCGTGCGCTGCGCCCGACGCTGGCCGGGGGGTGGCTGATCGACACGCCCGGAATGCGAGAGCTGGCCCTGTCGGACGCAAGCGAAGGGATCCACGCGGTCTTCTCGGATGTGACGGACCTGATCGATCAATGCCGGTTCAGTGACTGCGCCCATGAGTCAGAGCCGGGCTGCGCGGTGCAGCAGGCCATTGCGGAAGGCGCTCTCGATGCCGGCAGGCTCGACCGTTGGCGCAAGCTGATGCGGGAAGACCAGTTCAACACCGAATCCGTGGCAGAGGCCCGGGCAAGGTTTCGCAAGCTGGGCAAGATGCACAAATCCGGCAAGGTCCGGGGAAAGTCGAAGCGCGGGGAAGAGTAAGGTGGGTCATGACCCACCGCCCCCCCTATACTCAGGCACCCTATACCCGGGCCATCTTGGCCCAGGCCATCTGGGCATCGGTCTCAACGGCGCAGGGCCTCACGGTCCTGAGCCGGATCAGCGCCTGATCCGGATCCTCGCCCGCCGCGATCATCAGGCGCAGCACCGCCATGCCCGATCGGCCGCAGCCGCCAAAGCAATGAACCAGCACCCGCCCGCCGGAACGCAACAGGCCCAGCGCCAATGCCTCGACTTCGGGCCATGCATCCTCAACCACCTGTACCGGCACCCCAAAATCCGAAACCGGCAAGATCCGCCAGGCAATCCCCTGCCCAGTCAGATCAGGGCCGAGGCCGCCTGACCCTTTCCGCTCAAGCTCGGCCTGCGTGCACATCGTCACCACAAGCGCGGGCGCCCAGGCCAGCAATCGCTCGCGGTCGGCACCAAAGTGCCGGGTCCGTTCCGGCATGGGGGAAATGGCAAGTGTTCCCCCCGCAACGGGCAGTTCATGCACGACAAATTCATCCACGGTTGCGCTCCGCTACCAGCTTCCCGCCCAGCCTAGGCCAAGCCACGCCTGCCTCAAGACAAACTTGCGGGCCGGCACAGCGGTCGGCATCCAGCCCCCGCTTCCAAGGGACAAGATCCGAACATTCTCCTTCCTACCACCGACATCGTCCCTCTGCCCGGTGGACCTTGCCCCCTGCGAGGCCTACCTTTGACCCAAGAACCGAATCTCTGACCGAAAGCGCCTGATGACAGACGTCCCCGCACCCGCCTACCAGGTCCTCGCCCGCAAGTACCGGCCCGAGACCTTTGTGGATCTGGTCGGACAGGATGCCATGGTGCGCACCCTGCAAAACGCCTTTGCGGCAGGACGGATCGCCCAGGCCTTTATCATGACCGGCATCCGTGGGACGGGTAAGACTACGACAGCGCGGATCATCGCCAAGGGGATGAACTGCATCGGGCCCGATGGCACCGGCGGTCCCACCACCGATCCCTGTGGCGAATGCGAACATTGCACCGCCATCATGGAGGGCCGGCATGTCGACGTGATGGAGATGGACGCCGCATCCCGGACCGGCGTCGGCGATATCCGCGAGATCATCGAATCCGTGCACTACCGGGCGGCCTCGGCCCGCTACAAGGTCTACATCATCGACGAAGTGCACATGCTGTCGAACAACGCCTTCAACGCGCTTCTCAAGACGCTCGAAGAGCCGCCCGCCCATGTAAAGTTCATCTTTGCCACGACCGAAATCCGCAAGGTTCCGGTCACGGTCCTGTCCCGCTGCCAGCGGTTCGACCTGAGACGGATCGAACCCGAGGTGATGGCGATCCTCTTGCGCAAGATCGCCCAGGCTGAAGGGGCCGAGATCAGCGACGATGCGCTGGCGCTGATCACCCGTGCGGCGGAAGGGTCAGCCCGCGACGCGACCTCTCTGCTGGACCAGGCGATCAGCCACGGCGCGGGCGAAACGACCGCCGATCAGGTCCGAGCCATGCTGGGGCTGGCTGACCGGGGGCGGGTTCTCGACCTCTTCGACATGATCCTGAAGGGCGAGGCGGCCGAAGCGCTGACCGAACTGTCGGGGCAATACGCACACGGGGCCGATCCGCTGGCTGTGCTGCGGGATCTGGCCGAAATTGCCCATTGGGTCAGCGTCATCAAGATCACCCCCGACGCCGCCGAAGACCCGACAGTCGGCCCCGATGAACGGGCCCGCGGACGGGCCATGGCAGACGCATTGCCGATGCGCGTGCTGGCCCGCATGTGGCAGATGCTGCTCAAGGCGCTGGACGAGGTGGCAATGGCCCCCAACGCCATGATGGCGGCGGAAATGGCCGTGATCCGGCTGACCCATGTGGCGGACATGCCCACCCCGGACGAGCTTATGCGCAAACTGCAAGAGGCGCCGCCCCCCGGCCCGTCGGGCGCGGATGGTGGCGGCAGATCCGCCCCGCGCGCCGCGCCGGGAACAAGCATCGACGCCCGGTCGGGCGGGCACCAGCCAACACATTCCGGCCCCGCCGGACCGTCGGCCACGCTGGCGACGATGCCAGACCCGGAAGAGGCTCTGGCCCGATTTGGCCGGTTCGAGGATGTCGTGGCGCTCATCCGCCACCACAGGGACGTAAAACTGCTGGTCGAGGTCGAGACCGGGTTGCGGCTTGCCCGCTACAGCCCCGGCCGGATCGAGTTTCAACCGGCCCCGGGGGCCGCGCCCGACCTCGCCCAACGGCTCGGCGCGCGACTTCAGGCCTGGACCGGCAACCGTTGGGCCGTCAGCCTGGTGAACGAAGGGGGTGCCCCCACGATCGCCGAAACCCGCGATGCCGATACCAGGGCCCTGCGACAACAGGCCGAAGCGCATCCTCTGGTTCAGGCTGTCCTCGCAGCCTTCCCCAAGGCCAGCATCACTGCGGTCCATACGCCAAAGGAAAAAGAGCTTGAGGCCGAAGCCGAAGCCCTGCCCGAGGTCGATGAAGAATGGGACCCCTTTGAACAGGACTGACGCTCGCCCGGGGCTTTGGGTACAGCCGCGCTTGCACCAGGGCCTCAGGCCCCATATTTCCTAATTCAAACCCTCGGCACAGGAGAACGATATGCTCAAAGGTCTAGGTGGCCTCGGCGATATGGCCAAAATGATGAAGGCCGCGCAGGAAATGCAGGGCAAGATGGCCCAGATGCAGGAAGACATGGATAGCATCACCGTCACCGGAGAAAGCGGCGCGGGCCTCGTCAAGGCAACGGCAACCGCCAAGGGCGAGCTGACAGGGCTCGACATCGACCCATCAATCTTCGTGGCGTCCGAAAAAGAGGTCGTCGAAGACCTGATCCTCGCCGCGATCAAGGACGCCCAGGCGCGTGCCTCCGAGCGGGCACAGGAAGAGATGTCCAAAATGACCGAAGGTCTCGGCCTGCCCCCCGGCATGAAACTGCCCTTCTGAAGAAAGCCGGTCCGCTGCTTTTTCTTGCCCCAAATATTCCCGCCGGAGGCTCCTGGCCTCACCACTGGCAGACGGCTGGGCGAGGATGAGTGAAGGTCCCAAGGACATTGTGGCGCTGATCGACCTGATGGCGCGTCTGCCGGGCCTGGGGCCGCGTTCTGCGAGGCGGGCCGTGCTGCATCTGATCAAGAAGCGTAACCAGGTCATGCTACCGCTCTCTCAGGCCATGCAAACCGTCGCCAGCACCGCGCGGGAATGCCTCAACTGTGGCAACATAGGCACAAGCGACATCTGCAGTATCTGCGCGAGCGAAAAGCGGGCCAACGGACAGATCTGCGTGGTCGAGGATGTGGCCGACCTCTGGGCAATGGAACGATCGCAGCAGTTCAAAGGGCGTTATCACGTTCTGGGCGGAACGCTCTCTGCACTGGATGCCGTGGGGCCCGACGAACTTCGCATTCCCCGGCTGATCGACCGCGTGACAAGCGAAGAGATTTCCGAGGTCATCCTCGCCCTCGGTGCAACCATCGACGGTCAGACGACAGCGCATTATATCGCGGATCAATTGCACGGTGTGACAGTGACCAGTCTGGCCCAAGGGGTCCCGGTGGGAGGCGAGCTTGACTACCTCGACGACGGGACCATCACCGCCGCTCTCAAGGCGCGGCGGGCGCTCTGACACCCGGGCAGGTTTGTAAGCAGACGATATTCCCCGCGCCACCCGGGCAAGAAAAACCCCGGCACCTTGCGGGCCGGGGTCCATTTTTCTGATAACGCTTGATCAACCTTTTGGACGATCAGTTATCTTCATCATCATCGTCGTCATCGTCGGGAAGGTTGAAGAAGCTGTCAGCATCCCGCACATCCCTGGTATCCAGCGGAGCGTCCTCAGTGTTGTCATCATCCGTGACAAGACTGTCATCGGCATCATCGGACAGCGAAAAGGTTTCCAGTCCTGCGATAGCGGTCGGCATGCGCGGTTCCGGCGACATTCCAAGGCTCTGCTCTGTCGAGACCAGCTTGCGACGCTCATCATCCGTCATCACTCCGCCTTCGCGCAGCTTCTTGGCATTTGCCTTCTGGACCGCAGCATCCAACTCGGACTGGCGGCAAAGCCCAAGGGCCACAGGATCAATCGGGTCGATATTCGAAATGTTCCAATGGGTCCGCTCGCGGATCGCCTGAATGGTCGGTTTGGTGGTCCCGACGAGCTTGGACACCTGACCATCCGACAACTCGGGGTGGAACTTTACCAACCAAAGGATAGACGCAGGGCGGTCCTGGCGCTTGGACAGTGGAGTGTATCGCGGGCCACGGCGCTTTTCCTCGCCAACGGCGGCGGCGTTGAACTTCAGCTTGAGACGACTTGCCGGGTTGGCCTCGGCCTTCGAAATCTCGTCCTGGGTCAGCTGGTTGTTGGCGATAGGATCAAAACCCTTCACGCCAGCCGCCACATCGCCATCGGCAATGCCTTGCACCTCAAGCTCGTGCAACCCGCAGAAATCGCCAATCTGCTTGAAGCTCAGGGTAGTGTTGTCCACCAGCCAGACGGCAGTGGCTTTCGCCATGATCGGTTTGTCAGCCATGTCGGCACCTCTTCGAAAACACGTCTTCCCCGGCGCCCGGAAAGGGCTGGGCCATTTCGGCCCGGGTTCTCGTTGTCGGGGAACTCAAGCGATATATAGTCATCGAAAGCTCGAGAGGAAAGATCAAAATGTTGCGCGTCGTTCTGGTGCTGCTCATGGCCGCCAGCCCGCTTCGGGCGCAAGATCGGGCCGGGGTATTTGACTACTACGTCCTGTCCCTGTCCTGGTCCCCAAACTGGTGCAGGCTGGAAGGGGACGATCGCGGGTCTCCTCAATGCGATGCCGACCGGGACTTTGGATGGGTTTTGCACGGGCTTTGGCCGCAATATGAACGGGGCTGGCCGCAGGACTGCTTTTCGACTTTCGCACCACCCAGCCGGGACATGACCGCGGACATGGCCGACATAATGGGGACGTCAGGGCTGGCTTGGTATCAATGGAACAAGCATGGCAGCTGCTCGGGCCTGTCACCTTCGGACTTCTATGATCTTGCCCGCAAGGCCTACGAAAGCGTGGTCCGCCCGCCTGTACTGCGACAGCTGGACCGCACGTTCAGCATTCCGGCCAGCATCATCGAAGAGGCCTTTGTCCAGTCGAACCCCCAGATGTCCCCGGATCAGATCACCATTACCTGCCGACAGGGCTACATTCAGGAGGCACGCATCTGCCTTACCCGCGACCTGGAACTGCGGCAGTGTGGAGAAGATGTCATCCGGGAATGCAGCCTGCCAGACGCATTGTTCGCGCCTGTCAGGTAAGGTGGGTTTGAACCCACCTTACTCAAAATCTGCGCGGATGTCCGTAGAGGGTATGGAAGTAAGGTGGGTCTTGACCCACCTTACTTGCACTCAGCCAATAGCGGCTGCCCGAACGTCATCGTCGATGTAGGGGACGTATTTGGCAAAGTTCTCGGCGAACATCTCGACCAGCTTTTGCCCCTGGGCGTCATAGGCCTTGCCGTCGCCCCATGTGGCGCGAGGATCCAGCAACCTTGCATCGACACCTTCGACAGTCACAGGCACTTCAAAGCCAAAGTTGGGGTCCTTGCGGAACGTCGCCTCGGCCAGTGTCCCGTCCAGCGCCGCAGTCAGAAGCGCCCGGGTCGCCTTGATCGGCATCCGCGATCCTGTCCCATAGGCACCGCCTGTCCAGCCGGTGTTCACCAGCCAGCAAGAGGCGCCGTGCTTTGCGATCTTTTCCTGCAGCAGCTTGCCGTAGACTTCAGGCCGGCGCGCCATGAAGGGGGCGCCAAAGCAGGTCGAGAAGGTCGGCTCGGGCTCTGTCACCCCACGCTCGGTTCCGGCCACCTTGGAGGTAAAGCCCGACAGAAAGTGGTACATCGCCTGCGCCGGTGTCAGCCGGGCAATGGGAGGCAGCACACCGAAGGCATCGCAGGTCAGCATGATGATGTTCTTCGGGTGTCCGCCCAAAGCGGTCGGCGAGGCGTTCGAAATGAACTCCATCGGGTAGGCGCACCGCATGTTGGCAGTGAGGCTATCGTCGGTGTAGTCCACTTCCCGTGTCTCGGGATCGAAGATCATGTTCTCGATCACGGTCGAGAACATGGTCGTCGTGGCGTAGATATCGGGCTCTGCCTCAGGCGACAGGTTGATCGTCTTGGCGTAGCAGCCACCTTCAAAGTTGAAGGAGCCCCGGTCCGACCAGCCATGCTCGTCATCCCCGATCAGCACCCGCGCTGGATCGGACGACAGGGTCGTCTTGCCAGTGCCCGACAGACCAAAGAAGATGGCCGTGTCGACCGGGTTGCCCGGTGCATGGTTAGCAGAGCAGTGCATCGGCATGATGCCTTTTTCGGGCAAGAGGTAGTTCAGCAGGGTGAACACGGACTTCTTGTTCTCGCCCGCGTATTCCGTTCCGCCGATCAGGATCAGCTTCTTGTCGAAATTCATCGCGATGATCGTGTCTGTCCGGCAGCCGTGGCGCACCGGGTCTGCCTTGAAGGTCGGGCAGTTGATAACGGTAAAGTCTGGTGTGAATGTGTCCAGTTCTTCACGGTCCGGCCGACGCAGGACATGACGAATGAAAAGGCTGTGCCAGGCCAGCTCGGTCACAAGACGGACGTCAAGCCGATGAGCAGGATCGGCCCCGCCATACAGATCCTGAACATAGTAGCTACCACCCTTCATATGCTCGAGCATGTCAGCATAGAGAACGTCGAAGTTCTCGGGTTCCATCCGGGCGTTATTTTCCCACCAGATGTGCGGCTCTACGGAAGGCGTGGCGACGACGTGCTTATCCTTGGGCGACCGGCCGGTGTACTTGCCGGTGGTCACCAGAAGTGTCCCACCCTTGCCCATCGTGCCTTCGCCATTGACCAGGGCGGTCTGCATCAGGTCCGCTTCGGTCTGGTTGTAATAGACTTGGCCCAGCCCGGTGATGCCCTGCGTTTCGAGTGTCATCTGTGGATTGACGCGACCTTGGTCCATTTACTTGCTCCTGTTAAGGCCCTCCCCCGGGCCGAATGAGTCAGCCTTAACATGATGATTTAACGGGTGAACACCCGGCCAAAGAGACGTTAGCGCAACCATTTCGATGTTAGCGCAATCAAGCTGGGTGCCCCGCGCCGAGTGCACCGGATTGCCCACCTGGGTGAGGCATTTTAGTCATTGATGCGGAACTTTCGGACCAAATGTGGCAGAATAATGCAGCTGATTCACAGTTTGGCATTGATTCGCTCCCCAAAGTTGAGGTCTTAGTTGTGAAAAAGCAGGCAAAACCAAACATTGAGCAGTGAGGAGTCAGCTCCTATGTCCAAAATCGCATTGGTGGACGACGACAGAAATATTCTGACGTCAGTATCGATGACCCTCGAAGCCGAAGGCTTTGAGGTAGAGACTTATAACGACGGGCAATCCGCTTTGGATGCCTTCAACAAACGCATGCCAGACATGGCCGTGCTGGACATCAAGATGCCCCGCATGGATGGAATGGATTTGCTTCAGCGTCTTCGTCAGAAGACCTCGATGCCGGTCATTTTCCTGACGTCTAAGGATGACGAGATCGATGAAGTTCTCGGCCTTCGTATGGGGGCAGATGACTACGTCAAGAAACCCTTCTCTCAACGGCTTCTGGTTGAACGGATCCGGGCACTTCTGCGCCGGCAGGACGCGATTTCTGGTGAGATCGTCGAAACCACCGAAGAAACCAAGATCATGATCCGTGGTGAGTTGGTCATGGATCCTCTGCGCCACGCTGTGAAATGGAAAGGCCAGGACGTATCCCTGACCGTGACAGAGTTCCTTCTTTTGCAGGCGCTCGCACAGAGGCCCGGCTTTGTTAAAAGCCGCGACCAGTTGATGGATGTTGCATACGATGATCAGGTCTACGTTGACGACCGAACGATCGACAGCCACATCAAGCGCCTTCGCAAAAAGATGCGGCAGGCAGATGAGACTTTCTCGGCGATCGAAACCCTTTATGGCATCGGTTACCGGTACAACGAAGAATAGCCCTAGGAGGCGTAATGACAGCGGCTCCGCACATTGACGTCCGGGATCTGAACTCGGTACGGCGCGCCGCTAAACTGGCTGCCGAAGAGGACATTGCCAGAGAGCGGGACGCAAACGCCGACAATGTTGTTGTGGGCGACACCTGGGTGTCGCCCGCGGCGGCCGCCGCACCTGACCTTCAGGAGCGGCGCACAAGGCGTGGCTTCTTCTCTCTCAACAGCTCCCCCCTTGCGCGCAAGATCATCACATTCAACCTGGTCGCTCTAATCCTTCTGGTGGCCGGGATGCTTTACCTTGCGCCATCTCGCGACAACCTGGCTTTTCAAAGGGCCAACGGGCTGGTCAGCGAAGCGGAACTGATTGCCGATGTCTTTGAGGCCGGGCTTCCATCTGGGGCACCGGTCAATCTGGTCACTGGCGACGGCATCGCCATCGACGCGACCCTTCGCAATCTTGACCTGCGCGGCGGGATCGAGGTTTTTGTCTTTGACACCGCAGGAACGCTTGTCGGTGCATCGGCTGCATCGGACGAGAACGCCGCCGTCGCAGGGCTCGAATACGATGATGGCGGGACCTTCCTGACTAACATCCTGAATGGCATCAGGGATGGCTTATCCTCGGTGCTGGCACCAAACGCACCGACAGAGCAGACAATTCCCTCGGAAGATGTTGCCAAGGCGCTTGTGGCGCGGGCGATTAGCCAGGGAACTACGGTTGATACCTCAACCGACCTGCAAGGGCGGACCGTGTTTGCGGTTGGAACACCGATCACCCAGAACGGAAACCCGATCGGCGCCGTCGCCCTTACCAGCGCCGCTGGTGAAATTGACGCGCTTGTCCGGCGTGAACGGGAAAAAGTCCTGCAAATGTTTGTTGTGGGGATTGCGGTTTCAATCGGGCTAAGCCTGATTCTGGCATCAACCATAGCAAACCCCATCGCCGATCTGGCCGCCGCGGCCGAACTTGGTCGGGATCGCAATGCACGCAAAATGTCACCAGACAGGATCCGCATCCCCGACCTGACCGGACGGCCCGATGAAATCGGGCGCTTGTCGGGGGCCCTGCGGGGCATGGTCTCGGCGCTTTATGAACGGATCGAATCCAACGAACAGTTTGCGGCCGATGTTGCGCATGAGATCAAGAACCCTCTGGCCTCGCTTAGGTCCGCGGTCGGCACCATGCGGGTCGCCAAGCGGGATGATCAGCGCGAACGCCTTCTGGAAGTGATCGAGCATGATGTACGCCGCCTTGACCGGCTCGTAAGTGACATTTCAAACGCTTCCCGCCTTGATAGTGAGTTGGTCAAAGAGCAGGAAGAAGCGTTTGATTTGCTTGAGATGCTCGGAAATCTGAGTGACTTTCTTGGTAAGGATGCCGCTGCGAAGGGGGTCGACTTTATCGCTGACCTGCCCATGCAGCCGATCATCGTGCAGGGCCTTGAAGGACGGTTGGCACAGGTCTTTGTGAACCTGATCACCAATGCGGTTTCCTTCTGCGATAGCGGCGACGCCATACGCATTTGGGCGCGCAAGCGTGAAAACCGTGTGCTGGTGGTGGTCGAGGATACCGGACCCGGCATTCCGGAAAACGCGCTCACCAAGGTGTTTCAACGGTTCTATTCAGAGCGCCCTGCCGGTGACTTTGGAAATAACTCGGGCCTCGGTCTGGCGATTTCCAAGCAGATTGTAGAAGCGCACGGTGGCGTCATCTGGGCCGAGAACATCCGCCCAACCGATGCCGATCCGACATCAGAACCACTTGGCGCACGCTTTGTCGTAGGCCTGCCGGTCTAGGGGCATGACCCCGGGCCAGCCCTTCGTTGAACACGCCAGTACCGTCGCACTTGGCAGCCGGGCAGTGATGATCCGTGGCGCCTCGGGCAGCGGAAAGTCAGCCCTGGCATTGGAACTCATGGCCCTCGGATGTGGCCTCGTGGCGGATGACCGTACCATACTGATCAGGCGCGGCGACGACCTTGTTGCAGACTGCCCTTCAACGATCGCGGGCCTGATCGAGGCGCGGGGTGTCGGGCTTCTTGCGGCGGTGCCGGCCGGGCCCTCGCGGGTAAGCGTTTGCATTGACCTTGATCAAATCGAAACCGAACGGCTTCCGCCGCATCGCAGCATCAGCTATCTTGGTGTCTCCTTGCCCCTGATTCACAAGGTTGAGAGGGCCTATTTTGCGGCAGCGATCCTGCAATACCTCAAGGCAGGCCGGAGTGATCGATGAGCTTAGAGTTCACAGACAAGACGACGTCCGATAACGACGACCCTCGCCAGAGGATCGTGCTGGTCACGGGCCCTTCCGGGGCCGGACGGTCGACGGCCATCAACGTCCTGGAGGACCTCGGATACGAGGTGATCGACAATCTGCCCTTGTCCCTTTTGCCCCGCCTGATCGACGGCCCGCCCCTGGCCCGGCCTCTTGCCCTGGGACTCGATGTTCGCAACCGCGACTTCGGCATTGATGCCTTGATTGAGTCGATCGTTTTGCTCGCGAACCATCCCGGAATCCGTGAACAGGTCCTCTATATTGATTGCGCCGAGGACGAACTGGTCCGGCGCTACTCTGAGACCCGCCGCAGACATCCGCTGGCCCCCAACGACTCTCCCCTCACCGGTATTCAGCGGGAACGAGACCTTCTTGTCCCGATCCGATCGCGGGCAGACGTACTGATCGATTCGAGCGGTGTGACACCGCATGATCTGAAGGCCGAGCTTGTAGAGCTGTTTGGGGTTCCCGACGGCCAGACCCTAGGTATCACGCTCCAATCATTCTCGTTCAAGCGGGGCATGCCGAGGGGCATCGACATCGTTCATGACGTGAGGTTTCTTCGGAACCCCCATTGGGAGCGAAATCTGCGTGGCAAAGACGGTCGTGATCCCGAAGTTGCTGCCCATATAGCAGTGGATCCAAGGTTTTCTGTTTTCTTTGAGAAAGTTATGGACCTGACGCTGTTCCTCTTGCCGGCATACCGTGACGAAGGGAAATCCCATTTGTCGATCGGATTTGGCTGTACCGGGGGGCAACACAGGTCCGTGGCATTGGTCGAGATGATGGGCAAGACCCTTGCAGAGGAAGGCTGGCGTGTGTCTAAACGTCATCGCGAAATGGAGCGGCGCGCATCCTCGTCCGAGGACAGCGTTGAACAAGGGAAACAGACGTGATCGGCATCGTGATCGTGGCCCATGGAGGCTTGGCCCGAGAGTATCTTTCGGCGGTTGAGCATGTTGTGGGCCATCAACCCGGTGTCATGGCCATTACGATCGACCCGGAAGACGACAGAACACAAAAGCAGAATGAGATCTGCGACGCCGCAGACGAGGTCGATGTCGGGTCCGGCGTTGTCATCGTCACGGACATGTTCGGCGGCTCTCCCTCAAACCTGTCCCTTCGCGCCTGCGGCCCGACCAACCGGCGCATTCTGTACGGCGCCAACCTGCCCATGCTGATCAAGCTGGCCAAGTCCCGCTCGCGCAGTGTTCCCGACGCGGTGAATGTCGCGATGGAAGCGGGGCGCAAATACATAAACAGCCATATCGTCAGCAGTGACATCGGCACAAAGAGGTCCGCCGGATGACCGACAGCACGGTAAGGCAGCTGAAAATAATCAATATCAAGGGCCTGCACGCCCGCGCCTCAGCCAAGCTTGCCGAGGTGGTGGAACAACATGACGCCGATGCGACCGTCCGGCATGATGGGCAAACAGCCGCAGGTGACAGCATCATGGGGCTTTTGATGTTGGCAGCCTCCAAGGGAACCACTATTGAAGTTGAAACGAGCGGTCCCGAGGCGTCCAAGCTGGCCGACGCCATTGCCAGATTGGTGGCGGACAAGTTTGGTGAAGGTGCCTAGTTTGAAGTGCCCAGCGCGCGCGGCCAGACGAAAGATGAGACGGTTTTGACAGATCGACTTCACCACGTCGCCATCCCGCACGCTACCCCGGTAGCCGAGCAGAAGGGCTACGACCGTCGCAATCTTACCTATTCGAACACCTTCGAGAACCCGTTCAAGCGCAATGTCATCCGGGCGATCGAGTGGCTTACGGGCAAGATTACAATCATGCGGATGCTGCGCACCTTTCGCCAGCAGGGCCCACATCAGCGGGAAACGCTTTGGCGTGATGGTCTTGCGGTGATGCAAATCGACCTGCAGACCCCGGACGATCAGATTGCCAACATTCCCAAGACCGGCCCTGTCATCGTGGTGGCAAACCATCCTCACGGAATGGTCGACGGCATTGTCATGGCTGAATTGATCAGCCGGGTGCGGACCGACTACAAGATCCTCGTTCGTTCGATTCTGACCGGGATCGACGACATGGCGGCAAGCTTTCTGATCCCGGTGCCTTTCCCGCATGAACCCGATGCCCAAAAGAAGGGTATCGAAATGCGCGCCGCCGCGATGGACGTTTTGGGCAAAGGAGGGGTCATCGCCCTGTTCCCATCCGGCGTCGTCGCCTCGTCCAAAACAATGTTCGGCCCGGCGGTCGAAGAAGAATGGAATGTGTTTACCGCCAAGATGATCAAGCGGTCAGGTGCCACTGTCGTCCCCGTTTACTTTCCGGGAGCAAACTCGCGCTGGTACCAGATCGCCAATCGCATATCGGCAACGCTGCGCCAAAGCCTGCTGCTGCACGAGATCGTTTCAGCCTGCAAGAAGCCCCAAAAACCGGTCATCGGCCGCCCGATCCCGCCCGAGGAGTGCTCGGAAATGTCCGGCGACCCAAGGGCGTTCATGGCCTGGCTGCGGGACAAAACTCTGTCGCTTGGTAACGTCTAACGGGTCGGTACGGGTACCTCACCGCGGTAGTCATAAAAACCGCGCTTGGTCTTGCGACCCAACCAACCAGCCTCGACATATTTGGTCAGCAACGGACAGGGGCGATACTTTGTATCGGCCAGACCGTCGTGCAAAACGTTCATGATGGCCAGGCACGTATCCAGCCCGATAAAATCAGCCAGTTCCAGCGGCCCCATCGGGTGGTTTGCACCCAGCTTGAGCGATGTGTCGATGGATTGAACCGACCCAACGCCTTCATACAGGGTGTAAATCGCCTCGTTGATCATCGGCATCAAGATGCGGTTCACGATGAACGCGGGGAAATCTTCCGAGCTGGACGCCGTCTTGCCAAGGCGATCCACCACCTCGAGGCAGGCATCGAATGTCTCTTTGTCTGTCGCAATCCCCCGGATCAGTTCGACCAGCTGCATCACCGGCACGGGGTTCATGAAGTGAAATCCCATGAACTTTTCCGGTCGGTCCGTCCGGGCGGCCAGCCGGGTGATCGAGATGGACGACGTGTTCGACGTGAGGATCGTCGTCGGCTTGAGGTGCGGAACGAGGTCTTCGAAGATGGCCTGCTTGACCGTCTCGCGTTCTGTCGCCGCCTCGATGACCAGATCGGTCTGTCCAAGGTCGGTCAGGGTCAGCGTGCTTGAAATGCGGGACATCGCGGCGTCGCGTTGTTCCGCGGTAATCGTGTCGCGGCTGACCTGCCGTTCCAAGTTCTTGAGGATCACGGCCCGCCCGGCGTTCAGGGCATCCTGGCTGATGTCCGTCATCAGAACATCGTAGCCCGCAAGCGCAAAGACATGGGCAATCCCATTGCCCATCTGCCCAGCCCCCACGACCCCTACAGTCTCGATGCTCATGCTTGCAATCCCTTGATGCTTTGTGAGGAACAATAGGCCTGCACCGCCCCCGCGAGCAAGGCCGCGACACCGTTAAAATCAAAGGTGAATTGGCGGTTTAAGGGATTCACAAGCCTTTGCGGCGAATCTTGACGGTGGTGAGAGTTCTAAGTGGTGGGTGTCATGAAACCAGAAACGCTGGAAGGCGGCGCAATCAGCTATGCGCCATGTCGATACGGATCGTCCAAAATCTTCTTCAGGGGGCCAAGACGCTCTCTTGAACGTCCTTATCTGACGTTTGTCGGTGGAAGTCAGACCTATGGCAAATTCATTGCCAAACCTTTCGCCAACCTTGTCGAGGAAAGAGAGGGGACGGCCTGCATCAACCTGGGGTGTCTGAACGCCTCTGTTGATGCTTTTCTTCAGGAACCTGCCGTCGGGGATATTTGCCGACAATCGCGCCTGAACGTTCTTCAGGTGATGAGCGCACACAACATGTCCAATCGCTTTTACACGGTCCATCCCCGCCGCAACGACCGCTTCGTTGGGGAATCATCCGTCCTTCGGGCCCTGTACCCGGAGGTGGACTTTTCCGAGTTTTGTTTTGTCCGGCATCTGCTCAGCACCCTTTATACCCTGTCACCCGAACGGTTCGAGGTGCTCGTGGTAGAGTTACGTTCAGCCTGGCGGGCCCGGATGCAGCACTTCATCCATTGCATCGGGTCGCACACCTACCTTTTGTGGTTCGCAGAGCATCTTCCGACCAACGCCAATTGGAACGACCGCGCAGAGCCATTGCGGTCAGAACCCTTGTTTGTCACGCGGCAGATGGTTGATGAACTCCGACCGATGGTAAGGGGGGTCGTTGTCGTCCAGCCCAGTCAACGGGCCAAGGCACAGGGCACCAGAGGCATGGTTTTCCTGGGCACAGACACCGCAGCCGCGACCGAGCTCTTAAACCCCGCCGCCCACGATGAGGCCGCGCAGGCCCTATCCCTCGCGATACGGGCCAATCTTGCATAGCAAAAGGGGGCCGCAAGGGCCCCCTTTTCAATTCCGCCAACGCCCGAAAGCTCAGATCTTGCCGACAAGCTCCGGCACGGCCGCGAACAGATCAGCGACAAGGCCGTAGTCTGCCACCTGAAAGATCGGGGCCTCTTCGTCCTTGTTGATGGCGACGATGACCTTGGAATCCTTCATGCCGGCCAGGTGCTGGATGGCACCCGAGATGCCGACAGCCACATAAAGGTCTGGCGCGACAACCTTGCCAGTCTGGCCAACCTGCCAGTCGTTCGGAGCATAGCCCGAATCCACCGCAGCGCGCGACGCCCCAACAGCGGCCCCCAGCTTGTCCGCCAGTTGTTCAATGATGGCAAAGTCTTCCTTGGACCCGACACCACGTCCGCCCGAGACCACGACACCGGCCGATGTCAGCTCAGGCCGGTCACTTGCCGCAACCTTGTCCTCAACCCAGGACGACAGGGCCGGATCGGCGACTGCACCGATCTTTTCCACCGCTGCGGAGCCACCCATAGGCGCGGCATCGAAACCAGCACCCCGGATTGTCATGACCTTTGTCCCGTCCGACGACGCCACGGTCTGGATCGCGTTGCCCGCGTAGATGGGCCGCTCAAACGTGTCGGCGTCCAGAATCGCGGTCACTTCGGAAATCATCATGACATCCAGAAGCGCGGCAACGCGCGGCATGATGTTCTTGGCATCCGTCGTCGCGGGCGCCACGATATGGGAATAGTCTGCCGCCATGCTGACAATGAGGTCTGCCACAGGCTCTGCCAGGTAGTGGCAATAGGCCTTGTCATCGGCAAACAGGACCCGGCTCACACCGCTGATCGTTGCAGCCTCGGCCGCAGCAGCGTCACCGCCCGTTCCTGCCACAAGCACGGTCACCGGACCCAGCGAAGAGACAGCGGCAACTGTCTTGGCCGTTGCGTCGACGGACAACTGCCCGTTCGCAACTTCCGCCAGAAGAAGAACACCCATCATACGACTCCCGCTTCTTTGAGTTTCGCTACAAGCTCATCCACCGACTTGACGATGATGCCGGCCTTGCGGGCCTCAGGCTCCGTCGTCTTGACGATGGTCAGACGCGCAGTCGCATCCACGCCATAGTCGGCGGGTGTCTTTTCGTCCAAGGGCTTCTTCTTGGCCTTCATGATGTTGGGCAGCGAGGCGTAGCGCGGCTCGTTCAGGCGCAGGTCCACCGTCACGATGGTCGGCATCTTGACCTCGATGGTCTGCAAGCCGCCATCAACCTCGCGGGTCACCTTGGCCACATCGCCCTCAACCTCAAGCGATGACGCAAAGGTCGCCTGCGACCAGCCCAAAAGGGCGGACAGCATCTGACCTGTGGCGTTCATGTCGTTGTCGATCGCCTGCTTGCCGCACAGCACAAGGCCCGGCTGCTCTTCATCGACAATCGCCTTGAGGATCTTGGCCACGGTCAACGGCTCGATATCCTGGTGCACGTCATCGGTGGCGACGACGAGGATCGCACGGTCCGCCCCCATGGCCAGCGCCGTCCGCAGGGTTTCCTGAGACTGCTTGACACCGATCGAGACCGCGATGACCTCGTCGACCTTTCCGGCCTCTTTCAGGCGGATCGCCTGTTCGACCGCAATCTCATCAAACGGATTCATCGACATTTTGACATTGGCAAGATCGACACCGGATCCATCCGCCTTGACGCGGACCTTCACGTTGTAATCGATCACGCGCTTTACCGGCACGAGGACCTTCATGTGCACATCTCCCAAAGAGTTAGGCGTGGCGTATTGCGTTCCCTGTTATCGTGCCACTGGCCGGGAAAACAGTGCAAAATCGACGCGGGGAGGGCCGCGAACGCCACGTCTAAGACGAGCACGTCACCTGTCAGCTGCTAACGGTCAGGCTGATCTTGCCGATATGATCCGAGGATTCCATGCGGGCATGGGCCAGGGCCGCGTCGGCAAGGTCAAAAGACTGGTCCATAACGGGCGCGACACGCCCCGCAGACAACAGCGGCCAGACTTCAGAAAGTAGCTGGTGCGCAATCCGGGCCTTGGCGATGTCCGACTGTGGCCGCAGGGTAGATCCGGTCAGAGTCAGGCGCCGAACCATAATCGGGGCCAGGTTCAGATTGACTTTCGGCCCCTGAAGAAAGGCGATTTGGACAAGCCTGCCGTCATCGGCAAGGGCCGCAATGTTGCGCGGGATGTAGTCGCCACCAACCATGTCAAGGATCAGGTCCGCGCCGCCTTCCGCCTTCAGAACCTCGACAAAATCCGCATCTCGGTAGTTGATCGCGCGCTCCGCGCCCAGCGCTTCGCAGGCCCGGCACTTTTCGTTGGTTCCGGCAGTGGTAAAGACCCGCGCCCCAAAGTGATGAGCAAGCTGGATCGCCGTCGTCCCGATCCCCGAAGATCCGCCGTGGACAAGGAACACCTCCCCACCCCGCAGCCCGCCACGCATGAACACGTTGGACCAGACGGTGAAAAAGGTTTCGGGCAGGCAGGCCGCCTGTTGCAGGCTCAACCCATCGGGAACCGGCAGGCAATGGGCCGCCGGGGCCAGCGCATAGTCAGCGTAGCCCCCGCCCGGCAACAGGGCACAAACCGAATCACCTTCTTTCAATCCCGCCACACCAGGGCCAACGGCCACGATCGTGCCCGCCGCCTCAAGGCCCGGCAGATCAGACGCCCCGGGCGGGGGCGCATAGGCGCCCGCGCGCTGTAGCGCGTCTGGGCGATTGACCCCAGCATGGGCCACCCGGATCAGGACCTGACCGTGGCCCGGTTCAGGGATCGGCCGCTCAACCAGAGTCAGAACCTCAGGACCTCCCGGACAGGCAATCTCGACCGCACGCATCATCTTGGCCATATCTGCCCCTTCGCTTCGTCCAAAATACTCAATCTTTGCCAGCCTTCAGACGCAGTTGGCCGGTCAAAGACCATCATTCAACCCAACGACCGGGGAGGTCGGCGGGAGCCGCCCCAGACGGCTTTCTGACCCTGGACAAAAGCTGATCCAGCGGCGCCAGAATCCTCTTGGCAACCGGGTTCGCCTTGACCTGCGCCTTCAGGGTTTCGAACTGCATCACATCAGCAATGCGGCGATCAATGAAGTCGTCGGTTGCCTGACCGTCCAGAGAATCGTCGCCCAGCCAGTAAAGGACCGAGGCGCCATAGACACCGGACAGGGTCGCCCGCTTGGTATACCAGTTCACATCATCCGACGTATCGCCAAGCGCTGTCCAGATCGCATCCGCCGTCCCCCAGATCAGGCGGGCGCCTTCTGCCGCCAGATGCGGCAACGAAAACAGGGCAGTACCGCGACGAACGGCCTCTTTGTCGTCCACGACGTTCAGGCGGGTCCGTATGGCAAAGGCCACCCTTTCAGAATAGCGCATCTTGCCAAGATCGGCTGCCTGCAAGGCAATTCGCATCATATCGTCTCCGGCCAGATGAAACGCGACAGCCAGATCGGTGGCGCCACGCGGGCATGCGGCCTTGGCCTCATCGGACGTCAGGCCTGCATCACCCAAAGCGGCCTCGAATGCGGCTTGGGACCAGCCATCAAAGGCAACATGCGGCAGGATCGCCTCAAGCAGGCGGGCCGTGGTGGGGTCGAAAGGGCGGATGGTCATGGGCGGTCTCCTTTGGCTGTGGCCATACTGGACAAGCTAGGGCCACTTTGCTATACGGCCACTTCCTGCAATTTTGCAACTCAACCTAGAAAGGTGGTGAAAACCACATGCAGGTCAGTGTTCGTGACAACAACGTCGATCAGGCTCTTCGAGCCCTGAAAAAGAAGCTGCAGCGCGAAGGTGTGTTTCGTGAAATGAAGCTTAAGCAACATTTCGAGAAACCGTCCGAGAAAAAAGCGCGCGAGAAGGCCGAGGCTATCCGCCGTCAGCGCAAGCTCGCCCGGAAAAAGCTCCAGCGTGAGGGGCTGCTCTAAGCCAACCTCAGACACGACGCGAAAACGATGACCCCCGTGGCGAAGGCCCGGGGGTTTGTCGTTTGTGGTGTAAGGTGGGTCATGACCCACCGTTGCCTAAAGGCTCAAACGCGCGCAGGTATGCCCCGTCCCCGTTCATCTGCAGGCCTTTGGAAGAAGCGGTCGACATAGGTGGGCACGTTCTTCAGGTCCGACCAGCCGACAAGGCCGTTCGCCCCGTAGAACTCCAGTGTATTCAACCAGGGTGCCAGGGCGATATCGGCGATGGTATAGGGGCCCACGATCCAGTCCTTGCCCTCAAGCTCTGCATCGACGACCGCCAACAGGTGCCGTGCTTCGGCAATGTAGCGCTCTCGCGGACGCGGGTCCTCGATCTGGGATCCTGCAAACTTCACAAAGAAGCCCAATTGGCCGAACATCGGCCCGACGCCACCCATCTGGAACATCACCCACTGGATCGTCTTGTATTTGTCTGACGGTGTATTGCCCAAGAGTTTGCCCGTCTTCTCGGCAAGGTAGATCAGGATGGCGCCACTCTCGAACAAGGCGATCGGCTCACCGCCGGGTCCATTTGGGTCGATGATGGCGGGGATTTTGTTGTTGGGGTTCAGCGACAGAAACGCCGGGCTTTTGACATCCGAATCCGAAAGGGTGACCAGATGCGGCTCATATTCCAGCCCCAATTCCTCTAGCGCGATCGATGCCTTGATCCCATTCGGTGTTGGAAAGGAGTAAAGCTGAATAATCCGCGGCTTAGCGGAAGGCCACTTTTGCGAAACCATGTGAGACGACAAATCGAGCATTTTCGGTCCATTTCCGTGTGCAAACCTACATATCCAAAACGTAAGTTGAAGAATTGGGAATAAAACCCGTAGACCTGTTGGCCAGTAGGGGTATGACTGTGCACACGTGCGCAAAGGTTGAATTCCGCTGCGCCAATAAACAGAATGTGGGAAGAGTAACGTGATCAAAGAGTTCAAAGATTTCATCGCCAAAGGCAACGTCATGGACCTGGCGGTTGGCATCATCATCGGCGCCGCCTTCACAGCCATCGTCGGAAGCCTCGTCAGCGACCTCATCAACCCGATCATCGGCCTTGTGCTGGGTGGCGTGGACTTCAGCAACATGTACGTCGTGATGTCAGGTGAAGTCGCTCCTGGCGCCGGGCTTGAGACCGCACGCGAAAGTGGCGCCGCCATTTTTGCTTATGGAGCCTTCATCACCGCCGTCATCAACTTCCTGATCATCGCCTTCGTGGTGTTCATGTTGGTCAAGTCGGTCAACAAACTTCAGGATGCCACCAAGAAGGCAGAAGAAGCCGCTCCGGAAGCCCCGAAGGGTCCGACCCAGGAAGAGCTTCTGGCTGAAATCCGCGATGTGCTGAAGGCGCGCGGCTGACGCGGCCCCAGATCAATCGGGCCCGACTGTGCGCAGCCAGCCGGACCCGAACCTTTCCACTTGCACGGCCCAACCGGCAAGCGAATACAGGCTACTTTTTAATCGCCAGCGCCGGGGCAAGAACGTCGATCCCAAGAGCCTTGCCGACAGCATCGTAGGTCAGCTGACCGGCGTGGACGTTCAGGCCAGCCAATAGGTGGGGATCATCCTCGCAGGCCTTGCGCCAACCCTTGTCCGCCAGCGCCAGCAGGAAAGGCAAAGTGGCGTTGCCCAGCGCGATGGTCGAGGTGCGGGCAACCGCCCCGGGCATGTTGGCGACGCAGTAATGCATGATCCCGTCGACATCGTAGATCGGGTCCTGATGGGTCGTGGCGCGGCTTGTCTCAAAACAGCCCCCCTGGTCAATCGCCACGTCGACGAGCACAGCCCCCGGCTTCAACTCTGCCAGTTGCGCCCGCGAGATCAGCTTGGGCGCAGCAGCCCCGGGGATCAGCACGGCCCCGATGATCATGTCTGCCTGGCGAGCCAGCTCCATCGTGTTGCCGACGGTGGCGTAGCTGGTCTTGAAGGTGCCGCCAAACTGGTCATCCAACAGGCGCAGACGCGGCAGGGACCGGTCAAGCACGGTGACATCGGCCCCCATGCCTGCCGCGATCCGGGCCGCATGGGTGCCAACAACACCGCCGCCAATGACCACGACGCGGGCCGGGCCAACGCCCGGTACACCACCCATCAGGACACCCCGACCCCCATTGGCCTTTTGCAGGGTCCAGGCCCCAACCTGAGGCGCCAGCCGACCGGCGACCTCGGACATAGGCGCAAGAAGGGGCAGGCCACCCCGGTCATCGGTCACAGTCTCATAGGCGATGCAGGTCGCCCCCGACGCAAGAAGGTCGTGGGTCTGCGCCGGATCCGGTGCCAGATGGAGATATGTGAACAGAACCTGTCCCTCGCGCAGCATCTTGCGCTCAACCGCTTGGGGCTCTTTCACCTTGACGATCAGGTCAGCGGTGGCAAAGACGTCGGCGGCAGTGGGCGCGATCTTGGCGCCCGCTTCGACATAGTCAGCATCCGAGAACCCGGCCCCGACGCCGGCCTCGGTTTCCACCGTGACCAAATGGCCGTGTGCAACGGCCTCGCGGGCGGCATTGGGGGTCAGGCCAACACGAAATTCCTGTGGCTTAATCTCTTTCGGGCATCCGATATGCATTGTTTGGGGTCCTCCATTTGTTTGGTGGACTATCCTCGCGCTAGCACGCAATTGCTTGGACATTTGGGCCATGCTTTGCTAAAAGTTTCGCAGATTATTGCGCCTTAGGCCACTTTATTCGAAGAGATCTTCACATGTCTGATATCGACAGCATCGATCGCCGCATCCTGCAGGCCCTTCAGCGGGATGGACGCATATCGAACGCCCAATTGTCAGAAGAGGTGAACCTGTCCGCCTCGGCCTGCCATCGCAGGGTGCAGCGGCTTGAGAAGGAGGGGTGGATCAGCGGATATGTCGCCCTGCTCAACCCCCGCAAGATGGGACGGCCGACGACCGTCTTTGTCGAGATAACGCTGAGCGGGCAGGCCGACGAGGTCCTAGACGCGTTTGAAAAGGCGGTGGCGCGGGTTCCGGATGTGCTGGAATGTCATCTGATGGCGGGAACGGCCGACTACCTTCTCAAGGTCGTGGCCGGCGACACCGAGGACTTTGCCCGCATCCACCGACGCTACCTGGCCACCCTGCCCGGCGTCGCCCAGATGCAATCCAGCTTCGCGCTTCGGACGGTGCGCCAGACGACGGCGCTGCCTGTCTAAAGTAACGGGACTGCCCTTGCGGACCCCAAGTAAGGTGGGTTCAAACCCACCTTACCCAGGCAATGCACCCGTCAGCACATAACGCAGCACGGCCACGACCTGTGACGGCTCTTCGGCCACGGCAAGGGCCGCTGCATCCACTTCTTTCAGGGCATGAGCGTGATCGGGGCCGTGCAGGATGATCAGCGATTTGCCCAGCGCCGCCGCGTAGCCTGCGTCGAACGCAGCATTCCACTGCTTGTACTGATCACCAAAGCGGACGACGACCACATCGGCGTCTGCAATCCCCTTGCGGGTGCGGATCGCATTAACCTGAGCACCCTTGTGATCATGCCAGAACTTGTTCGGCTCTGCCCCAAGGATGGCAACGCCGCAATCATCGCTGGCCGCATGGTCCGTCACCGGACCTGTAAAGGCGATATCCAGCCCCTTGGCCCCGTCTACGATCTGCTCGCGCCAGTCAGTGTGAATTTCACCCGAGAGATAAACTTTCAACGTCATGCTGTCGCTCCTGTCCTGTCTTTATCGCGTAAGGTGGGTCAAGACCCACCTTACCTTGCCCCCGGCATCAGCCCCGCAGTGCGCCGCCGGTGGCTTTTGTCACCTTCTCAACGATCTTGGCACTCACGGCCTCGATCTCTGCCTCTTTCAACGTGGCCTCAACCGGCTGCAGTCGAACCGTCAGGGCCAGGGACTTTTTCCCCTCGCCAAGGCTGCCCCCAACAAATTCGTCGAAGACGCGAACATCCGTGATGAGGGCCTTGTCCGCACCCGCCGCTGCGTTCAACAGGGTCAAAGCCTCGACCTTTTCATCGACCACGAAGGCAAAGTCCCGTTCAACCGCCTGCAGGTCGTTAGAAGCCAGGGCCGACCGGGTCGCGGATTTGGACTTGGCCACAGGTACTTCGTCCGGCCAGATCGTGAAGGCCACCGCAGTGCCCTTGATCTCCATCTCGCGCAGAACCTTGGGATGCAATTCCCCAAAGACTCCCAGCACCTTTTTGGGGCCAAGGCATATCCTTCCATGCCGACCCGGATGCCACCAGCCTTCGGCACCGCGCAGGATCTGCACCTTGGCCGGCGCACCAACGGCAGCCAACACAGCCTCGGCATCGGCCTTGGCGTCAAACAGGTCCACCGCACGGCTTTCGCCATGCACATCCTTGGGCCCGGTCCGCCCGATCAGCAGTCCGCTGATCGCCAGATGTTGTTCGCCCGGTTCGCCACCGTGGAACGCATGGCCCACCTCGAACAACGCCAGATCGGCAAACCCACGCGCCTGGTTGCGGGCTGCTGCCCGCAGAAGACCCGGCAAGAGCGAGGGGCGCATATGGCTCATGTCCGCAGAAATCGGATTTTCCAGCATCGTCGCATCATCACCGCCCCCAAAAAGGGCCGCAGCCGCCTGATCGATGAATGTGTAGGTCACACATTCATTATACCCAAGCGCAGCAGCCGTCCGCCGGGCCTGTCCGGCCCGAACCTGACCGCCGGTCAAGATGGCGGTCGGCACCCCGGCTGTCATCCGGGGCATCGGCTTGCCCACCAGCTTGGTCAATGACGCAACGCGGGCAACCTCTTCCACAAGGTCGGCAGAACCCTGCACATCCGGCCGCCAGGACGGCACCTGTGCCATATCGCCGTCAAGGGCAAAGCCCAAAGCCGTCAGCGTCCGCCGCTGGTCGTCGGGGGTGATGGTCATGCCGACAAGGCTTTGCACCCTGTCTGTATCCAGCCGGTAGGCCCGCGACACATCCGGAACCGCACCAGCCATGATGACCTCTGACGCTTCGCCGCCTGCGTGATCAACGATCATCCGCACTGCATGTTCCAACCCTTCCGGGGTAAAGGCCGGGTCGACCCCCCTCTCAAACCGGTAGCGGGCATCGGAATTGATCTTGAGAGCGCGACCCGTCATGGCAATCTGGATCGGGTCCCAATAGGCGCTTTCGACAAAGACATTCACCGTCTCGTCCGTGCACCCCGTTGCCGCACCGCCCATGATACCGGCAATGCTTTCAGGCCCCTCATCGTCGGAAATCGCCATCATGCCGGACTGCAGGACGTAGGTCTTGTCGTCCAGCGCCACGATCTCTTCTCCGCCGCTGGCCCGGTGTACCCGTAGGTTGCCCGTCATCTTGTCCACGTCAAAGACGTGAAGCGGGCGGTTGCGGTCGTAGGTGAAAAAGTTGGTCACATCGACGAGAAAGCTGATCGGCCGCAGCCCGATCGCCCGCAGGATGTCCTGCAGCCAGTCCGGACTTGGACCGTTCTTGACCCCCCGGATCAGCCGCCCGCAAAACACCGGGCAGCCATCAGCCGTGTCCGCATCGATGCTGACGGTAAGATCGGCCTTGAAACTGGCGGGCACGGGAACGACGTCGCGGGCCTTCAAAGTCCCCAGACCTCGCGCGGCAAGGTCGCGCGCAATGCCCCGCACACCCAGGGCATCGGCCCGGTTCGGGGTGATGGCAATCTCGATCACCGGATCGACCTTGGCAGGATCATTGACGGCGAGCCAATCGGTAAACCGGTCTCCCACCTCGCCCGAGGCCAGCTCGATGATGCCATCGTGCTCTTCGGACAACTCCATCTCGCGCTCGGAACACATCATGCCAAAGGACTCGATCCCCCGGATCTTGCCCACGCCGATAGTTGTGTCGATACCGGGCACGTAGGTTCCGGGTTTGGCCACCACCACCGTGATCCCCTGCCTTGCGTTGGGGGCGCCGCAGATGATCTGCAACTGCCCTTCATCCGTCATCACCTGACAGACCCGCAGCTTGTCGGCGTCAGGATGCTTTTCGGCGGAAATCACCTTGCCGATGGTGAAATCGGCAAGTTTCGCCCCAGGATTTTCAAGGCCCTCGACCTCAAGACCAAGGTCGGTGAGCGCCTCTGTAATCTCGTCAACCGAGGCCGTTGTGTCGAGGTGATCTTTCAACCAGCTGAGCGTGAATTTCATGGGTCCGTTTCCATCGTTCAAATCGGGGCATGTCGGTGCAGGGTCACCGCAGAGGCCGTTGCGCGCCTCTTATCCGATCTGGCGGGCAGGGGAAAGCAACCGGGGCAACTGTGCCGCAAATCTGCCTTAGCGGGGCCATGACAGCCTGTCAGATCGACACGAGACATTTGATTTTCGGAGTTTTCGCCATGCTGTCACGCGGCCCAATGATGATCATCGCGGCAATTTGCCTGATCGCAGGTCCAATCATCATGACCAAGCTGGATCCAAGCCTTTTGGGCGGCGACGGGGCGAGCACGGAAACGGCGACGAATGCATTCAGTGACATCCCGGCCCGAATTCCCGCGCAGAGTGCGGCTGACAAGACTGCCGCACCCACACCCGCCGCGGCCCCTACCGCAGAGCGGCGCACAATGTCCGGTGGTGGGGCAGTTTTCGTCACGGCGCGGCAGTAGCTCGGACCAGACACCGGATACGATCTCTGACTGCCTGAGATCGATTGTATCAGATCATCGATTCTGTCGTTCGACGGCCCGCAACCAAAGGCCGACGCCAACCGCAGGCAAAAGGATGATTGCCCAGACCCCAGCGTTCAGCAGGGTCAGCCGCAGCTTGGCCTCGAATGGCTGGTCAGAAAACCAAAGCCCGATGTGTCCGGCCACCACTAGGACCAGAACCAAACTCAGACCGATTTTGCGAAGCCGAGATGACATGAGGCGGATCTAGCGCAATTCCGGCGCGCGCCAACCGAAACAACTGGGACGACCCGCCCTGATCCGATCGATGTGCGTCAGCCAGTTGCGCAATTCAGTCATCCGCCTGGCTGGGGCAAGCTCGGCCCGCGTTGTGCCCCAGCGCCCTGCTGCCGCATCGTTCGTTTCGGCCAGGTCCAGATCGTTGTTTGACGCATCCTCGCCCAGCCCCCGCGCCATCATGGTCTGTGCCACGTCAGAGGGTCGATATTCGGGGTGGTATTGGGTGCCCCAGAACGACACGCCACCGTGGTCGTATGCCATCGCCTGCACGGTCGTATGGGGATTGCTGGCCAAAAGGACCGCCCCCTCGGGTAGGCGGGTCACTTCGTCCCGGTGGATGCACGGAACCGCAAAAGCGGCCGACCGACCGGCCATCATCGGGTGGGCCCGTCCGGCGCTGGTCAGTTGCACGTCACGTGCCAATCCCAATTCATAGCCATTGGGCGCATGACCGACCGCCCCGCCAAGAACGACTGCCGCAAGGTTCAGGCCATTACACGACCCATAGGCAGGCACGCCTTTGTTGAAGGCTGCTTCCATCACCCGTATCAAAGGGGCGGCACGTGGGTCATCTGTCGACCAGTCCTCGCCCGATCCGGTAAAGACAATGCCGTCCGCGCCCTCAAGCGGGGCAGTCTCGCCTTCGTAGGGGCGCACGATGTCGATACTGAGTGCGGGATCAATTTCCGCCAGCGCCGCTGCAAATTGCGGGCCCAAAGGGATGGCGCCTCTTGCCAAGATCTTGCTGCTGGTCGCCGCCGTGTTCGATTCAACGACAACCAGGCGAAGCATGGTGTCAGATACCACCGTGCAGGGTTGGCACCTTCAGGGCGCTAAATCCGTAGTGGCGCAGCCAGCGCAGGTCGCTGTCGAAGAAGGCGCGCAGATCAGGGATGCCGTACTTCAGCATCGCCATACGGTCGATCCCCATACCAAAGGCAAAGCCTTGCCATTGGTCCGGGTCGACACCAGCGGCGGACAGGACCTTGGGATGGACCATGCCCGACCCCAGCACCTCAAGCCAGCCGTCACCCTCGCCCACACGCACCTGACCATCGACCCAAGAACACTGCACATCGACTTCGGCCGAGGGTTCGGTGAAGGGAAAGTGCGACGCGCGGAACCGGGTTTTGACGGTTGTGCCGAAAAACGCGGTAAAGAACTCTTCCAGAACCCATTTCAGGTTCGCCATCGAGATGTCCTTGTCGATGGCGAGGCCCTCGATCTGATTGAACATCGGAGTATGGGTCTGGTCGTAGTCGGCGCGATAGACCCGGCCGGGGCAGATGATGCGAATGGGGGCGCCCTGCGCCTCCATCGACCGGATCTGGACGGGCGAGGTATGGGTGCGCAGCACATGCGGCGGGCGGTTATCGCCCGGGGCGCGGTGCGTGTAAAAAGTGTCCATCTCGGCCCGCGCTGGGTGGTGGCCGGGAATGTTCAAGGCATCAAAGTTGTACCAGTCGCTTTCGATCTGAGGGCCCTCGGCCACGGCAAAGCCCATGTCGGCAAAGATGGCCGTCACTTCCTCGGTCACCTGGCTGATCGGGTGGATCGTCCCGGCAGGACGAGCGCGGCCCGGCAAAGTCACATCCATCCATTCGGATTTCAGACGCTCATCCAGGGCGGCATCGGCCAGGCCCATCTTGCGGGCAGCCAGCGCGCTGTTGATCTCGTCCTTTAGGGCATTCAGGGCGGGGCCGGCGGTCTGCCGTTCTTCAGGGCTCATCTTGCCCAGTTCGCGCATCTTCAGGCTGATCTCACCCTTCTTGCCCAGTGCTGCAATGCGCACGTCTTCCAACGCGGCCTCGTCAGCGGCATTCGCGATCTGGCTGAGGTATTGATGCTTGAGGTCGTCCATAGGTGGGCTCCGGCGTCTGATGAGGTCCGATAGCGCGGCGGGCGACGGGGTGCAAGTCGGGCGGATGGCGATGGCCTGGGTCAGGGGCAAAATGAAAAAGGGCCGCACCCTGAGGCACGGCCCTTCCAATCATTGCGATCCGGTCAGATCAGGCGGGCAGAGCCGCCTTTGCGCGGCCTACGATGGCGTTAAACGCCTCGGGCTCGTTCACGGCCAGATCGGCCAGAACCTTGCGGTCAACCTCGATGCCGGCGAGCGACAGGCCGTTGATGAAGCGCGAATAGGTCATCGATTCATCAAATGCCCGGACGCCTGCGTTGATCCGCTGGATCCACAGGGCGCGGAAGTTCCGCTTGCGGACCTTCCGGTCGCGGGTGGCGTATTGGTTGGCCTTGTCGACCGCCTGCTTGGCCACCTTAAAGGTGCGCGAGCGCCGGTCGTAATAACCTTTTGCCGCATCAAGAATTTTCTTGTGACGACGATGAGTGACGGTACCGCCTTTGGTGCGTGACATGGTTCAGGTCCTCCTTAGCGCGCGTAGGGCATCATGGGCTTCAGGATGCTTTCATCCTGCTTGCTCAGAACGGTGGTTCCGCGCGCGTCGCGGATGAACTTGGTTGTCCGCTTGATCATGCCGTGGCGCTTACCTGCCTGGCCGGCCTTGATCCGGCCAGAGGCCGTCACCTTGAATCGCTTTTTGCAGCTCGACTTGGTCTTCATTTTGGGCATTTACAGCTCCTCTGTTCAGAGTGTTAGGACGCACGACTCGGCATGCCACTTCTGGCCGGACGCGCGGTAGGAAGGCGCCGTATAGGGCGGGACATGAGGAAACGCAAGCCTTGAGATGGCGGGCATGACGCTGGGGATGGCCTGCCTAGTTGATGACTTTGGACACGACCCTGGAAAATACGTCGGGGACTTCAGCGAAGGAGTATCCGTTAGGCTTTTGATAGCTCGCCAAAGCGATCAGTCCTCCACCAACCATGATCAGGATCATGGCCGCGCGGGGGGCGCGACCATCGCTGATTGCTCCAAAAATCGACGGAACTGTCAGCACGAGAAGGATTGTGCCGACGACGAACATAACATCGGTATCCAAAAGACACCTCCTGTTCACTCACCTCTATAATCAACCCTATTCCGGATCAGACGCAAAAATCAATCGCTCCTCGCAGGGGGCGACGCGCAGGATATTAGTTGAACCCGGCGTGTTGAAAGGCACACCCGCAGTGACAACGATCATATCCTTTTCCGTCGCGATCCCTTCCGAGAGTGCTGCGCGCACAGCAGCAACAACGGCCTTCTTGAACCGGTCCACAGGTCCGACGATGACATTGATCGTCCCCCAGGACAGGCAAAGACGACGCGCCGTTCCCTGCTCAGACGTCAGGGCGATGATCGGAACCCGTGGCCGTTCGCGTGACACCAGAAGGGCTGTTGTCCCACTTTGGGAAAAGCAGCAAATGGCAGCGATCTGGGTGGTTTCAGCAATCTCACGGGCCGCCGACACGATGGCGTCCGCAACGGACGTCCGGCTGACGATCCGCGAAGATTCGATGATCTGCGTATAGGTCGGGTCGCTTTCAACCTCGGCCGCGACATTGTCCATCGTCGTCACGGCCTCAACCGGGTAAGAGCCTGCGGCGGATTCTGCGGACAACATGATGGCATCCGCGCCTTCGTAGATCGCAGTGGCAACGTCGGACACTTCGGCCCGGGTTGGCATCGGCGATTCGATCATGGATTCGAGCATCTGTGTCGCGACGATCACCGGTTTACCTTCGGCACGGCACTTGCGCACCAACTGCTTCTGGATCGGAGGGACATTCTGCACGGGCAGTTCCACACCAAGGTCGCCACGCGCCACCATGATACCGTCGGAACAGGCCAGAATCTCGTCGAACGCCTTTACGGCGGCCGGTTTTTCGATCTTGGACAGGATGGCCGCGCGGCCTTTGCACAGGTTGCGGGCCTCTTCCACGTCGGCGGGACGCTGGACAAACGACAGGGCCAGCCAGTCGACACCCAGATCGCACACAAACTCCAGATCCTTGCGATCCTTGTCCGACAGGGCGGCCAAGGGCAGCACAACGTCCGGCACGTTCACACCCTTGCGGTTGGAAATCGTGCCGCCAACAACGACTTCGCAATCGGCAAAGTCAGTGCCACAGGCCTTGACCCTCAGGCGGATCTTGCCATCGTTCACCAAAAGCGACGCACCGGGTTCCAGCGCATCGAAAATCTCCTTGTGCGGCAGTTGCACCCTTGTTCCATCACCGGGGGTGGGGTCCAGATCAAGGCGGAAGGCCTGACCGGGTGTCAAATCTTCGCCATTGTCAGAGGCAAAGGTCCCGACGCGCAGTTTCGGACCCTGAAGGTCCGCCAGGATGGCAATCGGCGTTCCAAGGTCCTCTTCGACCTGGCGGATCATGGCGTGGCGGACCCTGATTTCGTCATGGCTTCCGTGGCTCATGTTCAGGCGGAATACGTCTGCACCTGCTTCGAACAGTTTGCGGATCATTTCGTAGCTGTTCGAGGCCGGGCCAAGGGTGGCCACGATCTTGACATTGCGATGGCGTCTCATCGGATCGTCCTTTGTCTTGCTCATCGGGCGCCGTTACCGCTAACGCCCAGTTTCGCGCCCTTATTGCGCAATTCCCTTCAGGCGACAACTAGCCTATGTGGCGTGTCGTTCATATGAACGTTCACTGATGCAGCCAAGACAGGAAAGATGCCCGAAACTGCTTATCATATCATCGGCGCAGAGCGTCCCGCCCGCTGGATGGTCACTTGCGATCACGCGACAAATCGGGTCCCGGCCTGGGTATCAGGTGGCGATCTGGGGTTGCCCGCGGCAGATATGGCCCGTCACATTGCCTATGACGTCGGCGCTGCTGGCCTGTCACAGGCGCTGGCCGATGCTTTGGAGGCACCCGCGATTCTATCAGATTTCTCGCGGCTGGTGATCGATCCGAACCGGGGCGAAGACGATCCCACCTTGCTCATGCGGCTTTATGACGGCTCTATCATACCCGCCAACCGCCACGCCGGCGAGGTTGAGCGTCAGGACCGGCTCGACCGGCTCTATCGCCCCTATCACGACGCCTATGCCCGGCTTGCCGGGCGGCGCGACGATACCGTCATCGTCGCAGTTCATAGTTTCACGCCGCAACTGCGCAACAAACCGGCCCGCCCCTGGCAGATTGGCATCCTGCATTCCCACCAGGACAGCCGACTTGCCTTACCCCTGATTGCCCGGCTTGAGGCCGAGCCGGATCTTTGCGTCGGAAACAACCAGCCCTACCTCGGGCATCTGCCTGGCGATTCCATCGACCGGCATGCCCTCTGCCCTGGCCGCCCCAACATCCTGATCGAGCTGCGCAACGACCTGATCGCTACCAAGGCCGCGCAGACCGCATGGGCCAACCGGCTCGCCCCCATCCTGACCGAAGTGCTGGAGCATTCAGGCCTATGATCCCCTATGCCGCCGTCATCTTCGACATGGATGGAACCCTGCTGGATACAGAGCGGCTCATGGTTGACGCCGGGCGCGCTGCAATGGCCCGGGGCGGGCTTGAAGTGCGCGAGGACCTGCTGTTTGCCATGGTGGGCCTGATCGCGGCGGATGGTGAGGCGATGCTCTATGACGCCTACGGGCCCGACCTGAACCTCGACCAGCTCAATGGCCATTGGCGCGATGCGGTAAACGAGGCTTATGCGAGGGGCATCCCGTTGCGACCGGGCGTTGGCGATCTGATCGCCTACCTCGACACCACCGCCCTCCCCCGCGCAGTCGCCACCAATGCAACGACCAAGGCCGCGATCGAAAACCTTGGCTTGGCAGGGCTCACCCCGCATTTCCAACCGGACCAAATCCACGGGCGCGACCGTGTCAGACGGCCCAAGCCTGCCCCGGACCTGTTCCTGCATGTGGCAGACGCGCTTGGCGTTGATCCCGCTCTCTGCCTTGTATTCGAGGATTCCGACCCCGGCACAGCCGCTGCCCTTGCCGCCGGGATGACTGTCGTGCAGGTTCCGGACCAAAGGCCAGCCGGCACACGCAACGCCCATTTCATCGCCGAAAGCCTGATGGCCGGGGCCCGTGCCGCCGGCCTGATCCGCCAGTAAAGGAGCGCCCCATGGACAACGCAACTCGCGACCGCATCGAAGCCGCCGCCTTTCGCAGGCTGCGCCAGCATCTCATGCAGGACCGGCCCGATGTGCAGAACATCGACATGATGAACCTTGCCGGGTTCTGCCGGAACTGCCTGTCGCGCTGGTTTCAGGAGGCTGCCAGTGAAGAAGGGATTACCCTGTCAAAGGAAGAGGCCCGCGCCGATTTCTACGGGATGCCCTACGAGGACTGGCGCGCCCAGAACCAGACCGAGGCAGACCCGGCCAAAAAGGCGGCCTTCGATGCCGCCTTTGCCGCCAACGTCGGAAAGCAGGACGAGGGGTAGCCCCTCGCCCCACTAGGTCAGATGGCCGCCTTGCGGCTTTCCTCGATGTAGATCTCGCGCAGTCGGGTCGCCACAGATCCGGGGGCACCAGTTGCCACAGGATGCCCGTCAATCTCGACTACCGGCATCACAAAGGTGGTGGCAGAGGTGATAAAGGCCTCATCCGCCCCCTGCGCCTCGGCGATGGAAAAGCTGCGCTCCTCCACCTGCATCTGCGCCTCGCGGGCAAAGCGCAGAACGGCAGAGCGGGTGATACCGCTCAGAATCTCGTGGCCGAGGTGGCGGGTGATGATGGTGTTGCCCTTGACGATATAGGCGTTGTTCGAAGTGCCCTCGGTCACCATACCATCCTCGATCATCCAGGCGTCATCGACACCGGCGGCCTTGGCCATCATCTTGCCCATGGACGGATAAAGCAATTGAACGGTCTTGATGTCGCGGCGGCCCCAACGCTGGTCCGGGATGGACACAACGCGGATGCCCTTCGTGGCAGCAGGACCAAAGGCCAGACCGGGCTTTGACTGGGTGAACAGGACGATAGAACTTGGGGTGGTCTCTGGGTCCGGAAAGACAAAGTCCCGGTCGCCGGACGCGCCGCGAGTGATCTGCAAGTATACAAGCCCCTCCTCGATCGCATTCGAGGCGACAAGCGAACGGTGAATCTCCAAAAGCTCGGCATCGGTAACCGGGTTGGCCATGTCCAGCTCGGACAGTGACCGGTGCAGACGGGCGGTATGACCGTCAAAGTCGATCAACTTGCCGTCCAGCACGCTGGTCACCTCATAGACGCCATCGGCCATCAGGAATCCCCGGTCAAAGATCGACACTTTGGCCTGATCTTCCGGCAGATATTCTCCATTGACATAGACTGTGCGCATGCCTCGCCTCCTTAGCCCCAAAGGTCCGCGTCCGCCGGGTGAACCCCGGCCGCGTCGAAACGCAGCGGATGCGCCCGGTCTTCGGCCAGAAGGAGCGGGCCGTCAAGGTCCGTCACCGCAACGCCCTGTGCGACCAGTGCGGCAGGCGCCATGGCAAGCGAGGTGCCAACCATACACCCCACCATGATGCCAAAGCCCATCTTCTGCGCCTCGGCCTTCAACGCAAGGGCCTCTGTCAGACCGCCGGTCTTGTCCAGCTTGATGTTGACCATATCGTACTTGCCCACAAGGTCAGGCAGGCTGGCACGATCATGGCAGCTCTCGTCGGCGCAAACCGGCAGCGGGCGGGCGATCTCGGACAGCATGGCGTCGGCCCCGGCAGGCAAGGGCTGTTCCACCATTTCTACGCCCAGGCGGATCAGATGGGGTGCGAGATCGGCGTAGACCTCAGCCGTCCAGCCCTCGTTGGCATCGACGATGATTCGGGCTTTCGGGGCGCCTCGACGCACCGCCTCCAGGCGGGGCATGTCGTCGGGCGTCCCCAGTTTGATCTTCAACAAGGGCCGGGCGGCGTGCTCGCGGGCCTGCGCCTCCATCGCCTCCGGGCTCTCAAGGGACAGAGTGTAGGCAGTCAGCTCCGGGCCGGGTGCCGCAAGGGCTGCAAGGTCCCAGACGCGGCGGCCAGAACGCTTGGCCTCAAGATCCCAAAGGGCGCAATCCACAGCATTGCGCGCCGCCCCTGCCGGCAAAGCCGACTGCAAGGCGACACGATCAATGCCTTCCGGCAGCCCCATGATCTGGGCCGTCACGCTCTCCAGGCTCTCGCCATACCGCGCATAAGGCACACATTCGCCCCAGCCGACGTGATCGACATCCCTGACCCGGACAGTCAGCACCTTCGCCTCGGTGCGCGAGCCCCGACTGATGGTAAAGACCCGGGCCAGCCGAAATGCCTCAGAAGTGACCTCTACGGACATCGGGTGCTCCTCATCTCGCCAAAAAATATCCCCCCCGGAGGGTCCGAAAGCGCCAGAAGCGCAGTCTAAAGGGCAGACAGCGCTTCGGCCAGCCGGGATGCCCCCTGTCGGAACGGGTCGACCGCAGGCACGCCCATCCGGGCCTCGACCTCGGCCAGGTAGGCAAGGGCATCGGCCTCGGTCATGTGCTGGGTATTGACGGACACACCGGCCACAACACAGGCGGGGTTGGCATCACGGGCCATGGCAAGAGCGGCGTCGCGCATCGTCTCAAGGCTCGGCAATGGGCGGCCAGGCAGGCCGCGCATATGGGTGCGGGTCGGTTCGTGACACAGGATCAGGGCGTCCGGCTGACCGCCATGGATCAAGGCAAGGGATACGCCAGAATAAGACAGGTGGTGCAGGCTGCCCTGCCCTTCGATCAGATCCCAATGATCCGGATCATTGTCCGGTGTCAGCCATTCGATCGACCCGGCCATGAAATCGGCGATCACGGCATCAAGCGGGACGCCGTCACCGGTGATCAGGATACCGGTCTGGCCCGTCGCCCGGAACGTCGCCTTCAGGCCCGCCTCGCGCATGGCTGTATTTAGGGCAAGGGCCGTATACATCTTGCCGACCGAGCAGTCGGTTCCAACAGCGAGGCAGCGTTTACCAGTCCGCTTGACGCCGCTTGCGATCGGATACTGCACAGCAGGGACGCGGACATCATGCAAGGTTCTACCGTGACGGGCCGCCGCCTCAACTAGGTCGGGCTCGTCCCGCAAGAGGTTGTGCAGGCCCGACGCCAGATCAAACCCGGCGGCCAAGGCCTCCAGCAGAACGGTCTTCCACTTGGCCGAGATGATGCCTCCGCGGTTTGCCACCCCGATAACAAGGGTCCGGGCAGCAGCGGCGTGGGCTTCTGTCAACGTCATGTCCGCCAGCTTCAGATCCGCCCCGCAACCCGGCAGGCGCAACTGTCCAAGAGCAAATTCAGGACGCCAGTCCCGGATACCCTGGGCCACCTTTGCAGCAAGTTGGTCGGGGGCATCGCCCAGGAACAGCAGATAGGGGGTGGGGATCATGATAGGCTCCAAAGCTAACTCGGACTGTTCTGCCGGGCTGACGGTAGAATATCCAAGATTTCTTTGCCAGTTATCGCACCAATGGGGAATGATTTCTGCGAAATTTCTAATTCCTGTGCAAGAATCTACCGCAAGGTGTTGGATGTAGCGAATCCTACTTCTGAGCGCAATCACCTGGGGTCTGCTCTAAGGGCAACTGCCGGGCGCGGACCTCTCAGAAGGTAAGGTGGGTCATGACCCACCTTACGACCAAGTTCCGCGTGACATGCTGCAGCTGCGAAATCCGGGTTGAAGCCCGCCGCGCAATAACCTATCCGAACAGGGCGATTTCACGAAACTTCCTTGCCAGAGGCTGATCCAGATGTCCTTCCGCACCCAACCCGCACCCCTCGCACGTCCCAACCGTTGCCAGTTGTTCGGACCGGGGTCCCGGGTTGCCCTGTTCGAAAAGATGTCCGTTTCCATGGCCGACGTCATCAACCTCGATCTTGAGGATTCGGTGGCACCCTCCGACAAGGATCAGGCCCGGGTAAACGTGATTGCTGCCACCCATGATATCGAGTGGGGGAACAAGACCCTGTCGGTGCGGATCAATGGGCTGGACACGCCTTACTGGTATCGGGACGTGGTCGACCTTCTTGAACAGGCGTCTGACCGGCTGGACCAGATCATGATCCCCAAGGTGGGTTGCGCGGCGGATGTCTATGCGGTCGACGCGCTGGTGACTGCGATCGAACGGGCCAAGGGCCGGACGCGGCCGATCACCTTCGAAGTCATCATCGAAAGCGCCGCTGGCATCGCCCATGTCGAAGAGATTGCTGCATCCAGCCCCCGCCTAGCCGCCATGAGCCTCGGAGCCGCAGACTTTGCTGCCTCGATGGGGATGCAGACGACCGGCATCGGGGGGACGCAAGAAACCTATTACATGGCCCACCAGGGTCAGAAGTACTGGTCCGACCCATGGCACTGGGTACAAACCGCCATCGTCGCGGCCTGTCGGACCCACGGCGTCTTGCCTGTCGACGGTCCGTTTGGCGACTTTTCTGATGACGAAGGATTCCGGGCACAGGCCCTGCGCTCTGCCACACTTGGTATGGTTGGAAAATGGGCGATCCACCCAAAGCAGATTGCCCTTGCCAATGAGGTCTTCACACCGTCCGAAGCCGCAGTGACCGAAGCGCGCGAAATCCTCGCCGCGATGGAAGCAGCAAAGGAGCGCGGTGAAGGAGCGACCGTCTACAAGGGAAGACTTGTTGATATTGCATCAATCAAGCAGGCCGAAGTCATCGTTCGACAGTCCGAAATGATTTCCGGCTGAACAGAGATCGGAACACCCCGTCAGCGGGTCTGAACCTCGCGCCCTTACGCGGAAAAAGGGGGGCTCGATAATGCTCTGGCCCCTCTGTTGGCGACGCAGAACTGACCAGACGAGGGCCAGACGCGGGCCAGCCCGCCCCATCCGGACCCCGCACCGGGCGTCTATCTGAGGTCGCGAGTTGCAATAACCCCGTCGCTGCCCCTATATCGGCGTCAAGCTGCGGGAGTTTGCCGATGACCAACTACCTCGAATTCGAAAAGCCCCTTGCCGAGATCGAAGGCAAGGCTGAGGAACTGCGCGCCATGGGGCGGACAAACGCCGGTATGGATATCGAAAAAGAGGCCGCCGCGCTCGACAAGAAAGCCGCCGACATGCTGGCAAATCTTTATGGCGATCTGAGCGCCTGGCAGAAATGCCAGGTGGCTCGTCACCCCGACCGGCCGCACTGCAAGGACTATATCGAAGCCTTGTTCACAGAATACACACCTCTCGCCGGTGACCGCAACTTTGCCGATGACCATTCGGTCATGGGCGGTCTGGCCCGCCTTGGGGATCGGCCTGTTGTGGTGATCGGCCATGAAAAGGGCAATGACACCAAAAGCCGGATCGAACGAAATTTTGGCATGGCGCGACCGGAAGGGTATCGCAAAGCGATCCGCCTTCTGGATATGGCGGACCGGTTTGGCCTGCCCGTCATCACGCTGGTGGACACCCCCGGCGCCTATCCCGGCAAGGGCGCTGAAGAGCGTGGACAATCCGAGGCCATCGCCCGGTCTACCGAAAAGTGCCTGCAGATCAGGGTCCCCCTTGTCAGCGTCATCATCGGTGAGGGTGGGTCCGGCGGCGCTGTCGCCTTTGCCACGGCCAACCGAGTGCTGATGATGGAGAATTCGATCTACTCGGTGATCTCGCCCGAGGGTTGCGCTTCGATCCTTTGGAAAGACGCAGAAAAGATGCGCGAAGCAGCCGAGGCGCTGCGGCTGACGGCTCAGAACCTCAAGGAACTGGGGGTATGCGACCAGATCATAAAGGAGCCGCTTGGCGGGGCGCACCGGGACAAGGCTGCAACGATCGAAGCAGTCGGCAAAGCCCTGACAGATGCATTGAGCGAACTTGGGGTTCAGGACGGGACCGCCCTTCGGGACAATCGGCGCAAGAAGTACCTTGGCATGGGGACAAAGGGCCTCGCAGCCTAAGCGATTGTTGGGCGTTGGTAAGGTGGGTTATGACCCACCTTACTCACCACATGTTGGACGTCGCCCGGCCCGGCCAGTCCGCGTCGTATCCCGCCCCGTCGAACCCTGCCTTCAACTCGGTCAGCATTTCGCCGGGCGTCGGCAATCCTGCGCTCTCATCCCCTGAGGTCCATAGCCCTGACCGCATAAGCGCACGGGCGCATTGCGAGTAGACCTCGCCAATAGTCACCACGATCACCGTCTTTGGCCCCGCACCATCTCGATGGAAGCGGCTGCGGAATTCAGGATCAGCAGTCAAAATGGCGGTTCCATTGACCCGGATGACACTCGTCGACCCCGGCACCATGAACATCAGGCTCACCCGGCCGTCCCGCACGATGTTGCGCAGGCTGTCCATTCGGTTGTTGCCGCGCCAATCGGGCATAAGCAGGGTCTTGTCGTCCAGAACCGTGACCACTGGCCCTGCATCCCCTCGCGGGCTACCGTCGGTGCCCTCGGGACCCACGGTCGTCAGGACGGCAAAGCGGGATGCCTTGATCCAGCGGAGATAGGCGGGGGTCAGGCGGTTCGACACCTTTATCAAAGCAGCCTCACTGGGTGTCCCATAGAGGGACTCGAGGGTTTCGATATCCGAAATGGTCTGCATTGGATCCTCCATTGCGTAAGGTGGGTCTGGACCCACCTTACCTTGGGTTCGGGTCAAATCCCGCTTCAGCCATAAGCATATTGGACCGCGCTTCGACCACCTGTTCCAACTCGGCCATGAAGACGCTGACCGGCTTGCCGGATGGGATCCGTGGCAAAAACTCAATCACAGCCACGCCGGGTTTGCGCAGGATACCCCGTTTGGGCCAGAACAGACCAACATTGCAGGCGACAGGCACGCAATCCTGGCAAAGCTCGGTATACAATACACCCGACCCAATCTTATAGGGGGCCTTCACCCCCGGTGCGATGCGGGTCCCTTGGGGGTATATGATCAACTGTCCCGGATCGTTTCGACCACTTGCCACATCGGCAACCATCTTGCGGATCGCCTGGGTGCGCTTGCCCCGGTTCACCGGGATGCATCCAATCCGCAAAGCGTATTGACCCAGCAGTGGCGCCCACAAAAGCTCGCGTTTCATGATGAACTTGCCCCGTGGAACCGCTCCATAAATCAGGATTATATCCAGAAACGACTGGTGCTTGGCCGCGATAACGACCTCATCCTGTGGCGGCGTTCCCCGAACCTCAGTGCGCAGCCCGGTCATCCAGGCCAGGGTCCAGCGGACCCAACGGCACCAGGCATGACAGGCCGCCACTGCGCCACGCCGATCCGCGATAGCCCAGGGAAGGTAGATGACCGCGATAACGAGCATGGCCACATAGATCTGCCCGATGAAAACCAGCGACCTCAGCCATTGAATTGATTTCATGATCGAGACCACCCTTTCATGACTGCTCGTTCAATGTCGACAAGGCCGCCCTGCGTGTCGCCCAGAATGCAACGACAGCAGCCAGCGGCGGAATGGCCAAAGGCAACAACCAACCAGCACCCTGGAACCCCAGCCCAGTCAGAAATCCGCCCGCGGTGTCCGCCCTTGGCAGAAGCAGAATGGCACACATACCCACCACCGTTCCAACAGCCGCCCCCGACAAGGCTCTCAAGGTAAACCGACGCACGAACGCACGGGCAATGTACACATCGCGTGCGCCCACCAGCCGCAGGACCCGGATGACCTGGGCATTCGCCGCAAGGGCAGCCTGGGCTGCAAGCATGATCATCGCGCCCGTTGATGTCCCGATCAGAACGATCGATACTATCCCCAACAGGCGAAGGCGCGCCGCCGCATCGATCAGGGGTTCCCTCCAGCGGGTATGATCATCAAGCACGGCACCGGGCACTTCGGCCTGTAACCGTGCCCGCAGACCAATGGGATCAAAGCCGTCGTCCTCTTCCACGATCTCGATAAGCTGCGGGATCGGAAGGGTAGCCAAGGGCAGATCCGGACCGAACCAGGGGGTCAGGAGGGCCTGTTCCTCTTCCATCGACAAGGCGCGGGCTGAGGTCACCCCCGGGGTCGTTTCAAGCAGCCGAATCGCCGCCGCGGTCTGCGCGTCAAGCTGATCCGACGGCGCCGAAATGCGAAGTGTCGATGTTCGCGCAAGCTCTGCCCCCCAACGGTCGGCCAATCGACCGGACGCCATGCTAAGCGCCAGGGCGAAGACCGCCAGAAACGCCATGGCACCCGAGGTAAATAGCGTCAGCCGTGCCGTGAAACCCGTGGGAGGAACGGCCCTGTCGGCCTGGGGATCCCCGGCCAAAAGGGACAGCCCGCGTCCGATGACCACCTTCATAGATCGGCCCCCGCTGATTGAAGCCGACGGTTGCGCAACCGAAGAACCCGCGCCTGGACCTGCGCCTTGGCGGCCCGGATTAGGTTGAGGTCATGAGTAGCGATCAGGACGGCCTTTCCCATCCGGTTCAACTCGACGAGTAGTGTCAGCAGGCGCTGCGACATTTCCCAATCGATGTTCCCTGTCGGCTCGTCCGCGATGATGACATCAGGCGACGTGATCACAGCTCGAGCCAGGGCGGCCCTCTGGCGCTCTCCCCCCGAAAGTTGGGGGGGCAATTGCCCTGCCTGATCCGCCAGACCAACCCAGCCCAGCAGATCCGTGAGGTTGCTGTCAATTTCATCCTGCCGGCCCGCAGCGGTGAGGGGCAACGCCACGTTTTCCGCAATGGGTAGGTGATCGAGGAACTGGCAGTCTTGATGAACCACACCGATCCGTCGCCGGGCCAGCGCAAGGTCGTCCCGGCTCATGCCGCTCCGATCGACGCCGAACAGGCTTGCTTTGCCGGATGTGGCGGTAAGATCGCCATAGCACAGCTTCAAAAGTGTCGTTTTCCCCGCCCCTGACGGACCGGTCAAAAAGTGGAACGATCCCGGGGCAAGCTCGAAGGTCAGATCGGAAAACAGCTCGGCCCCGCCATAACTGTAGGCCACGTTTCGCAGCTCAATCACCAGATCGCCCCTTTATTGTGTGTAACCCTTCTGCCCAACTTGGCCAAAGGTTTCAATCTGCACCGGAAGACCTGCCGCAAAACCTTGGCGAACAGGCAGATCGTTGCTAGGTTAAACCCAAGAAGGGCGGATAAACCGCCGTTATCGGGCAAAGGACTTTCCTGATGCGTCTGATCTGTCCCAATTGCGGTGCGCAATACGAGGTCGGGGATGATGTCATTCCCGCGGCCGGACGGGATGTGCAATGTTCCAATTGCGGCCACACATGGTTTGAGCAACCTGGTGCGTCCGAAGCGGCCGAGGCAGGGGACACCTATGTCCAGCCAAATCCGCCTGCCCCGCCCCCTGCTGCACCATCCGGACCTACGCCACCGACCCGGCCGCCCGAATCCGAGGCTCATGAGCCGGAGCCGGATGAATACTTTGCCGACGATGATGAATGGCCCCCTTCAAGGTCTTCTGGATCCGATACCGCAGACGATCCGGACATCTCGTCCGACGGCGAGGATGACCTTTCAGACACGCCCGGCGCAGAGCGCTGGGACACGGTGGACCCGGAACCGCAAGACACCTCCGAAACGCCAAGAACGCAAAGTGCGTCTGTTCATTATGACGACCAGACCGACGGCGAGCACGACGGCGAGGACGAGGACGGCGAAAATCGCTATGTCGCGCCCACACCGAACGAACAGCGTCCTTCGCTGGCAGCCCGCTCTACCGTCTCGCCCCAGATTGCCGAAATCCTGCGCGAAGAGGCCGCAAGAGAGGAGGCCGCCCGCCGGGCTGAGGTCGAGAATGCCTTTCAAAGTCAGCCGGACCTTGGGCTAGAGGCGCCACTGGACCGCGACGCACAGCTTGCCGAAGAGGCCCGCCGTCGAATGTTGCGGATGCGCGGCGAAGAGGCCCCAGCCATAGGGGCCACCGCAGCTGCCACGCGGCGTGAGCTTCTGCCTGATATCGAAGAGATCAACTCTTCGCTTGGCAAGTCCACGCCCAGACCTGCAACCACGCAACGCAGCGCGATCCCTGATGAAACCAGTAAGGGCAGGCGCGGCTTTCGACTAGGGTTCAGCGTGGTGCTTCTCATCGCGATGGGGGCCCTGTTGGCCTACACCAATGGGCCCTCCCTCGCGCAGCGGGTGCCATCCATCGCCCCGATGATGTCAAGCTATGTGTCCAGCGTCGATCAGGGCCGACTATGGCTCGATATTCGGGTGCAGGCGCTTCTCAAGCAGTTGGAAGGCGCAGAGGGCGTCACGCCAGCGACAACAAGTTCGGGCAACTGATCCGAACTGCCCGCCCCTAAGGCGCAGACAAAGCTCGTCGCATCAGCCATCTGTATCGGCGGGCTTAGAACCGCTCTAGCAACCTCTTGAGGTAATCGAGTTCCTCGGTGGGTCTTCCCTGCTCTGCCGAACGGCGGCGGATCTCGTCCAGCAATTCTTCGGCCCGGCGGTAGACATCGCCGCCTTGCAGCATGTTCTCATCTGTGCCGAACTGACCAGTGTTACCTAGCTGACGGCCAAGGGGGTCGCGCCGGGTGGGCTCTACCCGGCCTTCTGCCGCCCCTTGCTGTTGGCCCTGACCCGGTTCCTGCTCGTTCTGGGCGAGAGCCTCGCCAAGATTGCGCATTCCGTCCCGCAGGGCGTTCATCGCTTCGGCCTGGCGATCGATGGCCTCGGCCATATCGCCCTGTCGCAGCGCCTCTTCTGCCCCATCCATCGCGCCCTCGGCACGCTCCAGCGCGCGGCGGGTTGCCTCGGCCTCTTCGCCACTGAGGGCTGGCAGATTGCCTTGCTGGCGGTTCAGTTCGTCGCGCAGGGCCTGCTGGCGGTCGGCAAGGCTGCCCTGACCCGGCTGATCGCCTTCACCACCCTGCCCCTGATCGTTTTGCTGGCCCTGTCCGGTCGGATCGTCGCCAGGGCTTTGACCCTGACCTTGCTGGCCGCCCTGCGGGTCCTCGCCCGGTTGCTGGCCTTGCTGTTGTCCTTGCTGGCCGGGTTGACCATTGAACTGCTCCTGCAATTCGCGGAAGGCCTCATCGGACAGATCCTGCTGGTCGCGCAGTGTCTCTGCCAGATCCTGCATCGACTGCTGTCCCGGCGACCCTTCGCCGTTCTGACCCTGATTCTGGGTGACCTGCAGATTCTCCATCATCTGGTTAAGCTGTTCCATCAGCTCTGCCGCCTCGGCCATACGGCCCTCTTCCATAAGCTCCTGAATCCGGTCCATCAGGGCCTGCAATTCATCCTGCGTGATCTGCATGCTGTTTTCAGAGCTTTGCGGCTGGTCCGTCCCATCGCCGGGTTCGGCATTCTCAGCCAACATGCGCATATAGTCGTCCATCGCTTCGCGAAGCTCGTTCATCAGCTCTGCGATCTCTTCGTCGGACGCACCATTGCGCATGGCCTCTGCCAGACGCTCCTGCGCGCGGCGCAGGCGCTCGCGGGCATCGGCAAGCGTGCCATCCTCAAGCTGAATGGCAAGGTCCCAAAGGGCCTGAGCAATCTCGTCCACCTCTTCCGAGGACAGGGGCCCCACCGAGGACAACGCATCCAGACGCCGCAGGGTCACGTTCAGGCGCAGATAGGTCGTCTCATTTGGGAAGATGTCTTCGGGTGTATAGGCAACCGCCCGCAACACCTGCAGGACCCGGCGGGAATTCGATTGTGCCCATAAAAGGTCGCGGCGCTGTTCAATCACCGCGCGGGCAACCGGCTGGAAAAAGCGGCGGCCGGGCAGCACCATCGGCTCGGGGGCCGCGATACCCTCTTGTCCGCTGGCGTCCGTCACACTCATCGTGACGGTGACAGGCAGGTTGGCAAACGGATGCTGGCTAAAATCGTCGATCAACATCTCTTCAAACTCGGACCGATCGCCGGAAAACGGCATGGGCAGGTCAACGACAACCGGCTCGCGCGCGTCAGGTTCCACCGACAGGCCAAAGCTGCGGTCGACTGCATCAAGATCGAGGGCAATGACCGCCTGCCCCACCATCACGCCGTAGTCGTCTTTGGCAGCAAACGGCAGGGCAAGGGCGCCCATCGCGTCGGCCTGAACCGGGCCTGTGACCTCCACGGTCGGCAAGGCGTCATCCAACACGCGCAAATCCCAGGACGCACCACCAGGCCCGTCAATGTTCAGCGTCCCGCTTTGGGCGACGTTAAAGGTCTGTTGTGGGGCACTGGCACTGTCGAGATCCTCGATCCGGCCAGACACCGTCTCTGACACGGTCAGCGCGCCCACCTCGCCATAAAGGCGAAGGGTGACGCGGCTGCCTTCAGGGACCGTAAGAGGGCCTTGCGGAATGTCGGCAAGATACAGCGACGGGCGACCGGTGTAGGATGGCGGCTCCACCCAGCCCTCCCAAACAGGGCCGGCGGCCAGGACAGAGCCACCGCCGGACGCCACTTCACCGACACTGCCCACACGCAGAACAGAGCCGAAGAGAAGGGCCGTCACAAAAACCAAAAGCGCCATGAACCGCAGGCCAAACGGATCACGGGAGGCCACCCTGAGATCCGGCTCTACCGGTTTTGCGGCCCGGGTGCGGTCAGCCATGCGGGCCAGATGCGCCCGCCAGACCGCTTCGGACGCCGGATCGCCCGATCCGATAGCCTGGCGGTCGGTCAACGCGGCGATCGGACGGCCCGGAAGCGAGGCATCGACACGCGCCACCGCCTCCGACCGGGTGGGCCAGCGAAACCGGCGCAAGCCCAGCGTTAGGGTGACAGCCAGAGCAATAACGGCCAGAACGACACAGGCCCAAAATGCCTCGATCGGCAAAAGCTCGTGCCAGCCCATCAGCAAGGGGGCAAGGATCAACGCCATCACCGACCAGACCGGCCAGAACGCCCGCGCTACGCGTTCAGCCAACATGCCCAAACGGGTCAGGCCCACAGGCCAGGCCAGGTGGCGGATGTCAGGGGTCGTCGGGGGCGGTAACAGCGTCAGCGGCTTTCTCCTGCGTTCGCTCGAAACCTAGTGCCTCAGAGCCATGAAGGAATGGTATCGCGCGAAATCATCTCGTCAAAGGTCGGTCTTGGGCGGATAACTGCGAAGTGATCGCCCTGGACAAGCACTTCGGGCACCAAAAGGCGGGAATTGTACTCACTGGACATAACCGCGCCGTAGGCTCCGGCAGATCGGAAGGCAACAAGATCGCCATCGGCAAGCTTGGGCATCATCCTGCCCTTGGCAAAAGTGTCACCACTTTCACAGATCGGACCGACGATATCGTAGGCCACCCGGTCGTGGCCAGGGGCAGGCTCGGCCACCGGGACGATATCGTGATGGGCCTCGTACATGGCCGGACGGATCAGGTCGTTCATGGCGCCATCAACGATCAGGAACTCGCGGTCCTCGCCGGATTTCACATAGATCACCTGGGTCAACAGGATCCCGGCATTGCCCGAGATGAGGCGGCCAGGCTCAATCTCGATCTCGCATCCCAGGTGGCCCACCGTGCGGCGGATCAGATCGCCATATTCGCTTGGCAACGGCGGGGCGGTGTTGTCGCGCACGTAAGGAATGCCAAGGCCACCACCAAGATCCAGCCGGGTAATCTCATGTCCATCCGCGCGCAACTGGGCCGTGAGTTCCGCCACCTTGAGATAGGCCGCCTCAAACGGCGCCAGCTCGGTCAGCTGGCTGCCGATATGCACGTCGATCCCAATGACCTTCAGCCCCGGCAGGGACGCGGCCATGGCATAGACGTCGCGGGCGCGAGAGATTGGGATGCCAAACTTGTTCTCCGACTTGCCCGTGGCGATCTTGGCATGGGTCTTGGCATCGACATCGGGGTTTACGCGCACAGTGATCGGGGCCACGGTCCCAAGGGACACCGCCACCTCGCTCAGGGCGACCATTTCCGGCTCGCTCTCGACATTGAACTGCCGGATGCCGCCCTCCAGGGCCAGCCGCATCTCCTGGCGGGTCTTGCCCACGCCAGAAAACACGATGCGCTCGCCCGGCACGCCAGCCGCCTTCGCTCGCAGATACTCACCAGCCGACACCACGTCCATGCCCGCACCCGCATCGCCCAGCAACTTCAGCACAGCTACATTGGAAAGCGACTTCATGGCGTAGCACACAAGGTGCGGCATGCCTGCCAGCGCCTCGTCAAATAGGCGAAAATGGCGCAGCAAGGTCGCCGCCGAATAAACATAGACCGGCGTCCCGACAGCGGCCGCGATATCGGCCAGAGGCACATCCTCGGCCATCAACTGGCCGTCCCGGTAAAGAAAATGATCCATCTGCCGCCCTACCCTGTCACCGCTTTTTCTTGCCAAAAATATTCCCGCCGGAGGCATCCAACCTCAAACAACAGGACGTGTCCTCAGGAACAGGTAAAGCGGCAAACCACAGCTCACCCCGATGCCAAAAGTGGCCGGGATGGCGATCAGCGCCAGCCAGTTCCGGCGCACCGAAACCTCCGCCACGATCCAGACTGTCAGGGCAATCGCCGCGATGGTCAGGTCCCAGGTCAGACCTGTGGTCGACCCGTTCACATACCAGGCGTCGATCAGGCCCGACAGCCCCGTTCCGGTTTCCTGCATATAACCAAGGAAATAGTACATCGGGTGGATTGCCCCCCAGATGGCGAGGCCAAGATAGATCAGGCGCAGGGGCGACATCACGGGTTCATCTCCGGTGGGACCGCACTTGTATCCATCTCGGCGGTTTCAGACGCAGCAAGGCTCGTTGGCATAAAGGGCGGGCTTTCTGCCCCACATGAGGCCAGGGCAGTCAGCGCCAGCAGCGCGGCAAACGCTCTCATCCCAGGATCTCCTTCCAACGCGCAATCTGGACGCGCACCTGATCCGGCGCCGTCCCCCCGTAGGAGGTACGGCTCGCCACCGAATTGTCCACGCCAAGCACGTCAAAAACCGATGCCGTGATGGCCGCATGAACGCTCTGCATCTCGGCGAGGCTAAGCTCGGGCAAGTCACACCCCTTGCCTTCGGCCAGGGCCACCAGGCTGCCGGTCACGTGATGGGCCTCGCGGAACGGCAACGCAAGGGTGCGGACCAGCCAGTCCGCCAGGTCGGTCGCGGTGGAAAAGCCCGTCGCCGCAGCCTTGCGCAGATTGTCCTGCTGTCCGGTCATATCCGCCACCATGCCCGCCATGGCCGCAAGGGCCAGAAGCAAGTTGTCGGCGGCGTCAAAGACCTGTTCCTTGTCTTCCTGCATGTCCTTTGAATAGGTCAGGGGAAGCCCCTTCATAACCGTCATCAGGGCGACATTGGCCCCAAAGATGCGGCCGATCTTGGCCCGGATCAGCTCAGCCGCGTCGGGATTGCGCTTTTGCGGCATGATCGAGGATCCGGTCGACCAACGGTCCGACATCTTCACAAAGCGGAACTGGGCCGAGGACCAGATGACAAGCTCTTCGGACAGTCGCGACAGGTGCATCGCGCAGATCGAGGCGGCGGCCAGAAACTCCAGCGCGAAATCCCGGTCAGCGACCGCATCCAGCGAGTTGGCCGATGGCCGGTCAAAGCCAAGTGCTTCGGCCGTCATATGCCGGTCGATGGGAAAGGATGTCCCGGCAAGCGCCGCGGCCCCCAGGGGTGATTCGTTCATCCGCTTGCGGGCATCGGCAAAGCGGGCCCGGTCCCGCGACAGCATCTCGACATAGGCCAGCATATGATGGCCCCATGTCACCGGCTGGGCCACCTGCAAATGGGTGAACCCGGGCATCACCCAATCGGCACCGGTCTCTGCCTGACCGACCAGAGCCTTCATCAAAGCCTCAATGGCGGCATCGGCGGCGTCACACTGGTCGCGCACCCAAAGCCGGAAATCCACGGCAACCTGATCATTCCGGCTGCGGGCGGTATGCAGCCGTCCCGCCGGTTCGCCGATCAGATCCTTCAGACGGGCCTCCACATTCATGTGGATGTCCTCAAGTGCCGTAGAAAACGCAAAATTCCCGGCCTCGATCTCTGACAAGACCGTGAGAAGGCCTTCCCCGATCGCCTCGGCATCCTTACTGGTGATGATGCCCGTGGCCGCCAACATGGCGGCGTGGGCCCGGGACCCTGCGATGTCCTGGCGGGCCAGACGCTGGTCGAAGCCGATAGAGGCGTTGATCGCCTCCATGATGGCATCGGGTCCAGCGGCGAACCGCCCGCCCCACATCGCATTCGAGGTCTTGGTCATTGGTCAGGTCCCATCCGGAGGCAACATGCGCAAATTCGCTCTCGCGGCTCTTTATACGGGGCTTGGCCTCCTTGCAAACGGCGCAAGTGCCCAAGACATGGACACGCTGGATGCGCTGCGCCTGGGCGACATGCGCAAGTTGGTGATGCACAGCACCGCCATGCCAAGCTCTGACATCCCGTTCGAGGCGGCGGAGGGCGGCCAGGGCACCCTTTCCGACTTTGCAGGCAAATGGGTCGTGCTGAATTTCTGGGCCACCTGGTGCGCCCCCTGCCGGGTCGAGATGCCGCAGCTGGCGGCCCTCCAGCGGGACTACGGCGGCGACGCGTTCGAGGTCGTCACCATCGCAACGGGTCGCAACATGCCTCAGGCCATGCAGGCCTTCTTTGACGAGATCGGGGTGGACAATCTGCCCCTGCACCGCGACCCCCGCCAGGCCCTTGCCCGCGACTTTGGCGTGTTGGGCCTGCCCGTAACCGTCATCCTGAACCCGGAGGGGCAAGAAGTCGCGCGCCTTCAAGGCGAAGCCGATTGGGCCGCCCCAGAGGCGCGCGCGATCATTGAGGCGCTGCTGGCGGGCAGCTGACCGGTCAGAACTTTACCTCTGCCATTGTCGCCCTGTGATCAGACGGCCACGGGGTGACGACCAGGTCGCTACGCGGTCCGTCCTCGCCCACGATCCAGGCGTCGGTCACGGTCAGGCCGGGTGCCCGGGCGAGGACAAAGTCGATACGGTCCGGATGATCGTCGGTCGCGGTTTCCTCGTAGTAGGGCGTCCAAGTATAGGCTGGTTTGGCGACCGGATCAGTATGGATGGCCCGGTAGGTATCTACAAAACCCTGCGCCTCCAGTCCCGCCGTGGTCGGCCAGACAACCGCGACAGGCTTTTGCCCCGCAGCAACGGCAGCCTCTGTCCAGTCGTGCCCCGACGGTTCATTGAAATCACCGGTGACAAAAACGGCTGAGGCACCATCAGCGGCAACCATCGCCTCGGCCAGCAGGGCCATAGCCGGGCCGCGGGTCTGTTCCGCCCACATGACGGCGTCCTCGGCGGTGCTGATGAATGGGGCGGGACCGTATTCGATGCCCAACAGCTGATAGGGCTGGTAGGGTTCATCATCGAGGTGAATGTTGAACAGCCAGACCGTCTGGCCCTCTACATCGATCGAGACACCCAGATCATGGGGCGCCTGTCCGGTGATGGGGTAGCGCGACAGAACTCCGTTGGCCCAAAGGGCCACGTTTTCTTCGGTCTGTTCATAGTAGTAATATCCCAGCGCCTCGGCCAGGGCCGGGCCGACGCTGTCACCGGCCGCAGGACAATAGTCCGCTTCGCAAACCTCGCCCTCAAGCCGGGTCTCCTGCAGACCGATCAGGTCGGCATTGGCAGCGCGCAGCACCGCCAAAGTTTCGTCGATGGGCTTTTCCTCGTTCCCGCCGCCGCCCCAGACGTTGTAGCTCATTACCCTGAGCGTGGTTTCGGCGGTCGCAGGAAGCGCTGCAAGGCAGCCGACTGAAATCAGAAACGCGGTACGAATCATGGCAGTCTCCTAAGGTTGTTTGGCGATCTATGGCGGGCTTGGTAACAGCAGTAAGACCGTTCAGGCGCGACCCGAGCTGGACGACAGCATCGCAGGATCAATCCCCAGGGATTTCAGCGCGGCGGACCATTTATGTTCGTTGGCGCGGCCGAACAGGATATCGGCGCGGGGCGGACAGGTCAGCCAGCCGTTGCGCTTGATCTCGTCTTCAAGCTGGCCTGGCCCCCAACCCGAATAGCCCAGCGCAAGCATCGACGCCTGCGGACCACGGCCCTTCGCAATCTCTTCCAGCACGTCCAGCGTTGCGGTCATAGCAGTCTTGGCATCGATCTTCAGGGTCGCCTTGCCGGACATGTAGTCGGCCGAATGCAGGACAAAGCCGCGTCCGTTCTCGACCGGACCTCCGAAATGAACCCGGATATCGCGCATCTCGGCCCCACCACTGTCGATCTCTAGTTGTTCCAGCAGATCGGAAAACCGCACCTCTGGGGTGGGCTTGTTCACGATCAGACCCATCGCCCCTTCGTCAGAGTGCGAACACATGAACACAACGCTGTTGGCAAAGCGCAGATCGCCCATGCCCTGCATGGCGATAAGGAGCTGGCCGCTCAGGTTGGACTCCAACTTTTGCATGAGCGTGATGATGTGATGCCAGCGGGCAACGCGCAAGCATCCTCTGGAACCGCTCTCGCACAGTCGTGACTTCCTATTTCGGCCAATCTGGCAGAAATCAGGAACATGACAACAATGACCCGCCTTTTTCCGGCTTGCCTTGCCACCTTTGCCCTTGCGGCTATGGCCCTCCCAGCGGCGGCAGAAATGGCGGATGACATTGTTAGCCTTGAGGTTTTGCCCGGTTGGCAGACGGATGCCGGCACCCGCATGGTCGGACTGCAACTGACGCTGCTGCCTGGCTGGAAGACTTATTGGCGCGCGCCCGGTGACGGCGGGATTCCGCCGCAGGTGACTTGGGGCGGTTCACACAATATCGAGACGGCCCGGTTTCATTGGCCCGTGCCGGACGTCTTTGAAGTCGGTGGCATGCGGTCCATCGGCTATCACGACCAGGTCGTTATCCCGATTGAGCTGAGTACAGCCAGCCCCGACGCGCCAAGCCGGATGTCCGGCGCTCTGGATATTGGGGTCTGCATGGACATCTGCGTCCCGGTCGAACTGTCCTTCGACCTGACGCTAGAAGGCGCGGGCAGCCGCGATGCTGCCATCGTCGCGGCCCTTGTCGACCGGCCCATAACAGGGGCCGAAGCGGGCGTGTCGGGTGTCACCTGCCAGCTGTCCCCGACAGAGAATGGGTTGCATATCGTCGCCACGATCATGATGCCGCAGGCGGGCTCAAACGAGGTGGTTGTGATTGAAACCAATGATCCCAATGTCTGGGTCTCAGAGCCTGTCGCCGTTCGCGCTGGTGGCACCCTCACCGCAGAAGCGGAGATGATCCACCTTGAGGGTGGCGCATTTGCCGTCGACCGGTCTGCCCTGCGTTTCACCGTTTTGGGTAGTGCCCAGGCAGTAGACGTCATGGGCTGTACAGGCTGACGCAAGCCCGGATCAGGCAGGTTTGGGCCGTTTGCGCCCAACAAGCCCGGTAATCGCGTAGATCACCACCAGAACAACCGCCAAAACAGCCGCAAACAATGCCAAGGCTGGGCCAAACCCACCGGCGAGGAATGGCAACTGTTCCGCCAGGACCGGCCAGGCCGCGCCTGTCACCACGACCGGCAGGATCAGCGCCGCAAAAAGCGCAAATGACACAACAGCACCCGCCGAAGAAGACACCCGGGCCGGAAGAGACCCGTCCCCGCTTGCCTTAAGGGCCCGGCGAGCGGCGCCCACCTGACGGGCCCAGTCGTCCTGCATCGCCATTAGGGCGGGCACGACCATGAGGACAAGAACCATGCCAAAGCCCAGGCCATAGACAAGGGTCACGACGGTGGGTTTCAAGAACTCGGCCTGGTTCGAACCCTCATATAGCAACGGCGCAAGGCCCAAAACAGTCGTCGCCGTTGTCAGGAAGACGGGCCGCAAACGGTCTGATGTGCCGTCGATAATCGCCGGAATAAGGCCGCGGGTTTCAGAGTATTCATCAATCGTGGTCACCAGAACGATCGAGTCGTTGATGATGATCCCGACCATCCCGATCATACCCACAACGGTGAAAAGGCTCATCGGGATGCCCCAGATGTAATGGCCCCAGACAGTGCCCACGAGGCCGAAGGGGATGATTGCCATGACAACCACCGGCCGGGTCCAGCTGGAAAAGATCCAGGCGAGGGTGAGAAAGATTCCGATGAGGCACAGGATAAGCCCGGTCAGAGCGTCGCTGAGAAACGCGTTCTCTTGCTCGGACAGCCCGGCCATGTTGGTGGCGACGCCAAAGTCCGACTCGAGCTTTGGCAGGATTTCGTCCTGAATCGTGGACATTATATCGGAGGCGCGGTCGGCGTCATCGTCGGCAAGGCCAGCCGTGACCGAAATCAGCATCACCCCATTGTCGCGCCGGATCGTGGAAAAGCCGCTGCGACGATCCACCGTCACGATATCCGCGAGGGGCACATACTGGCCCCTGGCGGCCCGCATCTGGGTCCGATCAAGAAAATCGGCGGTCAGTTCATCGCTGGGCAGCTCGACCCGGATCGTGGCCGAGCGTGCGCCGTCCGGATAGCTGGCCGCCTCAACCCCGTTCAGCCGCTGGCGCAGGGTCTGGCCAAGGCTGTCGATGGTAAAGCCCAGCGCCTCACCCTTAGGGGTCAGTTCAAGGATCAGCTCGTCCTTATCGTAGGCAAGGCTGTCCTCCGCCCCAGACACTTCGGGGAAACGGCTCAGCTCGGCCTTGAGGGCCTCGGCGGCTGCTTTTAGGACGGTACTGTCAGCGCCAAAAATCTCGACCTCGATATCGTCGCCACCGGGGCCCGACCCCCAGCTGCGGAAGCTGACGGTTTCAGCCATCGGATGCTGGACATAAGTCTCTTGCAGCATCGTAACAAATTCGCCCGAGGAGTAGGGCCGACTGTCCGCGTCGATCAGCGAAATGGTGATCGCCCCAAGCTGCCAGCTCTCCTTGGTGTCTGCGCCGGACAAGGACCGACCCGAATTTCCGCCAATCTCGGCGATCACAAAGTCGAGGGGGCTTTGACCATGTTCCGCCTCAAGCCTTGCGCCCAACTCATTGGTGGCCCGCTGCAGTTCGCGCATCATCGCCATGCTGTCTTCGCGGGTTGCCCCGGGCAGCATGGCAAAGTTGCCCGTGACCGACCCCTGCTCGGGCGCCGAGAAAAAGCGCCACTGCACGTCGCCGCGCACGACAAGTGCCACCTGGCTGGCCAGCACGACACAGACCAGGGCGACGACGGGGTAACGAAGCGTGATGACGCCAGCCATGAAGGGGCGGAAAATCACCCTCTGGAACCAGGTAAATCCACGGTTCACCACGCGTGATGGAAAGTCGTACCAGGCCTCTCGCGCGGCCTGCCCGATGGAATGGCTCATGTGGTTGGGCAAGATGATGAAGCATTCGACAAGGCTGGCGATCAGGATCGCGATGACAGTGAACGGTATGTCCGAGATCAGGTCCCCAAACCGCCCGCCAATGATGACCAACCCGAAAAAGGCGATAATCGTGGTCAAGGTCGCCGAAAACACTGGCAAGAACATGCGCCGCGCCGCATTCTCGGCTGCTTCGACAGGATTTTCGCCCAGCTTGCGCGCCCGGAAATCCGCGTGTTCCCCCACGACGATGGCGTCATCCACAACGATGCCAAGCGTTAGGATCAACGCAAAAAGCGAGATCATGTTCAGCGTCAGCCCAAAGGCATACATGAGGGCAATGCCAGCCAGCATCGACACGGGGATACCCGCTGCCACCCAAAAAGCGGTGCGGGCATTGAGAAACAGGAACAGCAGCAGAACGACAAGCCCAAGGCCCATGGCCCCATTGTCCAGCAACAGCGACAGGCGGCCCGAAATCTGGTCGGCGCGGGAGTTCACGAGATCAATGGTGACACCCTGCGGCATAGAGGCCTGCATCTCGCGGGCGACTTCGGCCACGGCATTCTCAAGACCGATCGCATCGCCTTGGGCGGACCGATCCACCCGGATCTGTACGGCAGGGTCCGCCCCTACGAAATAGGCCCGGTCCCGGTCGATCCCCTCGACACGGACCGTTGCCACGTCCCCGATGGTCAGCGTCGATCCGTCCGCGTTGCGGCGCAAGACGATGGCTTCGATATCCTCGGCACTGCGCTTGGCCACGCCGGTCCGGACCCGGGCAGAGCCCGCATCACCTGCGGGGTCAGCCGTCACCTCGCGGGCAATCGCGCCCGAGATTTCGGACAGGCCAATGTCATAGCGGATCAGGGAAAGCGACGGCACTTCGACAATGGTTGACGGCGCAGCGACACCGTTGATGGAGGCGCGGGTGACCCCGGCGGCGAACAACCGCCCCGCCATTTCATCGGCAAACCGGCCAAGCTGGTCGACGCTGACCGGACCGGTGATCACCACATCGGTCACACGGTCGGACCAGCTTCCGCTGCGAACGTTCGCCTCTTCTGCATCTTCGGGAAGGTTGGTGATGGCGTCGGCTGCTTCCTGAACGTCCTTGGCGGCCTGTTCCATGTCATAGCCGGGCTCAAACTCCAGCCGGATCGAGGCCCGGCCTTCGGTAGACGTGGCGCTGCTACCCGTTACCCCTTCGACCGTCAGAAGGACGGGTTCGACCACCTGAACGATGGCGGCATCGACATCCTCTGCCCCTGCCCCAGTCCAAGTGTAGCTAAGGGAAAGGGTGTCCACGACGACATCGGGAAAGAACTGCGCCCGCATCTTGGGTGCTGCAATCAGGCCTGCGGCAAGCATAAGGACAAGCACAAGGTTGGCCGCCGTCCGATGACGGGTAAAGTAGGACAGGATACCCTTGGCCCCGTCGGTTGACAGACCTGCCATGACCTAGCTCCCCATCCGGCTTTCAATACGCTCGATGACCGAGGCTGGCACCTCAGGCTGTTCAAGCTGGGTCAAGATCCGGCTTTTGGCCTCAACGGGCATGAACTGGTTGCCTTCGATAAAGGCGACCAGCCGGGCGCGGCGATCCTCGTCCAGCACCACCATTTCAGGAGGCGGCGGCGGATCGCCCCTTGTAGCAGCAGCCAGCGCCTCGGGCGAGATGGGCCGCACCTTGATGCCCGCGCCCAGCAACGGGGTCCGGGCCGCCACGACGGCCGCTCCGGCAAGGTCGGGGGCGCGGATGATCACGTCGTCACCTTGGCGCGCAATCAATTCCACCTCTGCACTGAAAAGTCGGTCTTCCTCACCCACGACCAGAACAGTCATGTCCGCCCCGACAGCCGAGGCCGGAATTTGAGCCACCCCGCCGATAACGGGTTGCGTCACTGTCACGGTCACGAAATCGCCGGGCCGAAAGCCGGGAGCATCATCAATCCGTGCAAAGATAAGGCGGCCGGTCTGACCTTCGCCAACTGTCGCGCTGTCACGGTCGATGACCCCTTGCGCACTCAGATCAACACCTGAGACATCAAGGCCAATGCGAACCGGTGCCGCGCGCAACGATCCGTCGCGGTCAAGTAGCGTCGCATATTGGGCCGCCGACACGCGGAACGATACCTCAAGATCGGCAGGATCAATCAACTGCGCGATCTGCTCGTTCGCGGTCACGCGTCCACCACGGGAAACGCCGACAGCTGTCAGCGTGCCATCAAACGCCGCCGTGATCTTGGTCCCGTCCAGGGTGCGCTGCGCCTCGGCCAGGTTGATCTCGGCCAGCGCGGCGCGGGTTGCGGCCTGGTCGATTTGAGCCTCAGCCTGGGCAAGAGCCTGACGGCGGGCAAGGACAGTCTGCTCTGCCGAAGAGGCTGCAAGCTCTGCTGCTTCGATCTCGGGGGCGGTGCCAATGCCACGGGCCTGCAGGTCGCGTTGACGCTGCAGGGCCGTTTCACGCAGCGCGGCCTGGGCTTCGGCGGCGGCAAGCTCGTCGATGGACAGTTGCAGGGCACGATCCGCATCGCGTTGGGCGGCGAGAGCATCCTGAAGGTCAGCCGCGACACGCGCGACCTGGGCCTCGGCCTCGGCCGGATCGATCTGGACCAGAACATCGCCTTCCGACACCCGACCGCCTTCGACAAAGCTTTCGGACACCGCGATCACGGTGCCGCCGACCGAACTGCGCAGATCAAGAGACTGGCGCGACCGAAGCTCTCCAAAAATTTGCAGCTCCGGCGCAATATCCCCTGGCGAGATCGTGACCACATTCACCGCGATAACACTTTCGCGCTGGGGAAAGCTGCGGGGTTCGGCGTTCATGCGGGCCTGAACCGCCCCAAACACGATGCTGCCTGCATAGGCCAGCAACGCCAATGTAAGCGACATCAGAAAGATGCCTGTCAGGGTGCGACGAATGAATCTCATGAGGTCAGGTTCCGGATTGGGTGTCGGAAAAGGGTAGTGCGTGCGCAAAAAGAGTCCACTTGCACAGATTATACGGCGCTTCGGTCCCATTCCGTCACTTTTAGCGTGAATTACTTTCGACGCAGATGCTCGTCCAATCGCGGCATGATCTCAACAAAGTTACAGGGGCGATGCCGATAATCGAGCTGTTTGACCAAAATTTCATCCCAAGCGTCCCGACACGCGGACGGACTGCCCGGCAAAGCAAACAGGTAGGTCCCCAAAGCGACCCCCCCGGTGGCCCGGCTTTGAACAGCCGAAGTGCCAATCTTGTCCATTGAGATCATGGTAAAAACGGTCGCGAATGCTTCGATCTCTTTTTCATAGACATCGCGGTGCGCCTCGACGGTGACGTCGCGACCGGTAAGGCCGGTGCCGCCGGTTGAGATCACCACGTCCACCTCTGGATCGGCACACCATTGCCGCAGTCGTTCCGCGATCAGGAGGCGTTCGTCAGGCAGGATCAGCCGTGCGGCAAGTTTGTGGCCAGCCTTGGTCAGCCGCTCGACCAGCGTGTCGCCGGATCGGTCATCGGCGGCACTACGGGTGTCCGATACGGTGAGGACGGCAATCCGAACCGGCAGAAAGGGGCGGGTATCATCGATACGGGACATGGGAACTCCGACAGGGGGACGCGGCGGGACGGGTCACTGGCCCAGAAGCCGCGCCTTGAGGGACAACAGGTCAGCCCAGGCTTCCCGCTTGGCGGCGGGCTGGCGCAAAAGGTAGGCGGGATGAACCATGGGAAGGGCAGGTCTGCCAAGGACTTCGGTCCACTGGCCGCGCAAACGGGTGATCCCGACCCGACCCAGCAAGGCCTGACAGGGGACGTTGCCCATGAGGATCACGATCTCCGGGTCGGCCAGGGCAATGTGACGCTCCAGAAAGGGCAGCATCATCGCGATTTCACCTGCCTCGGGTGTGCGGTTTCCCGGCGGGCGCCAGGGCAGGACATTGGTGATGTAGACCGCCTGTTCCGGGGTGGCGGCGTCGCGGGCCATGTCGATGGCCTCCAGCATCCGGTCCAGCAACTGCCCGGCCCGCCCGACAAAGGGGCGACCTTCCAGGTCCTCTTCCCGGCCCGGCGCTTCACCGACGATCATCACGCGGGCCTCGGGCCGTCCGTCGGCAAAGACAAAGTTGCGGGCCCCCTGACGCAGCTCGCAATACGGAAACCGGTCCATGGTGTCCCGCAGGGTGGGCAGATCGGCGGCATTGGCCGACATGGCAGCGGCAATCTGCGCCGGATCGACGGGCGTCGGCGCCGCTACTGCCGCAGATTCTGGCGTAGCCACTGTGGCGAGGGCCGCAGGTTTTGGCAAAACGGCGTCAAGCCCGTAGCGGTCGATCGGGGCGTCGAGGATGGCCTCATCCGCCCCGCATTCGATATGCCAAGCCAGCATCGCGCGGGCCGTTTGATGATCTATCCGCGAATCCATGATCGCAGACTAAACCCAAGCAAGCGGAATGGGCAGGGGGTAAGGTGGGTCATGACCCACCTTACGAGGGAACCACCTCCCCACTCGTCCCGGCCTTGTCGCCCCGGCCCTGCCTTTCTATAAGCGGTCAAACCGCTGGAGGCTGACCTATGTCTTATCGCCATATGCACCTGTTGGGCATCGAGCCTCTGCACCCCACCGAGATCACCACCGTCCTAGACCTTGCCGACCGCTATGCCGAAGAGAACCGGCGCGGCATCACCCGCCGCGATGCCCTTGCCGGGATGACCCAGATCAACATGTTCTTCGAAAACTCTACCCGCACCCAGGCCAGCTTTGAGATGGCAGGCAAGCGGCTCGGGGCGGATGTGATGAGCATGGCCATGCAAGCCTCGTCCATCAAGAAGGGCGAAACGCTGATCGACACCGCCCTGACCCTTAATGCCATGCGGCCAGACATCCTGGTGGTCCGTCACCCCCAATCCGGGGCCGTGGACCTGTTGGCGCAGAAGGTGAACTGCGTCGTCCTGAACGCCGGAGACGGTCGTCATGAACATCCCACACAGGCCCTTCTGGATGCCCTGACCATCCGGCGGGCCAAAGGACGTCTGCATCGCCTGTCCATCGCCATCTGCGGCGACATTGCCCATAGCCGGGTCGCCCGGTCCAACATCATGTTGCTTGGCAAGATGGAGAACCGCATTCGCCTGATCGCCCCGCCGACCCTCATGCCCTCTGGGGTAGAGGAGTTCGGCTGCGAGGTCTTTGACGACATGGAGAAGGGGCTTGAAGGGGCCGATGTGGTCATGATGCTTCGCCTGCAGAAAGAGCGGATGGACGGCGGGTTCATCCCATCGGAACGAGAGTATTATCACCGCTATGGACTTGACGCCGACAAGCTTGGCTTTGCCAAGCCTGATGCCATCGTCATGCACCCCGGCCCGATGAACCGTGGCGTCGAGATTGACGGGACCATCGCGGACGACATAAACCGCAGCGTCATCCAGACCCAGGTCGAGATGGGGGTTGCCGTGCGCATGGCCGCGATGGACCTGCTGGCCCGCAACCTTCGAGCCGCCCGGGGCGCAGCCGCTGCCGAGGCCATGGCATGAGCGGTGACGATGACAACGGGCCAAAGCCCACCTATGACCCGAGGACTGGCGGCAAGATCGCGCTTTATGTCATCCTGGCCGCCCTTGCCCTTGTTGGTCTCATGATCTGGGTGGCGGGCTGACCGTGCAGACCCCGTTCCAGCAGCGCCCCGTTTCAATTGAAAGCTCTGACCAATGACCGACACGCTGTTTCGAAATGCCCGCCTGATCGACCCCGAGGCCGGGACCGAGACCCCGGGCCATCTGATCCTGCGCGGCGGTGTGATCGCCGAGGTTGTGACCCAGGGCGAGGCCCCGCCTGACGACGGCTTTGACCAGATCATCGACGCCACCGGCCTTTGCCTCGCACCCGGTATCGTCGATATCGGGGTAAAAGTCAGCGAACCCGGCGAACGCCACAAGGAAAGCTTCCGCTCGGCCGGTCGGGCTGCAGCGGCTGGCGGGGTGACTACAATCGTAACCCGCCCCGACACCCTGCCCGCAATCGACACACCCGAGGTGCTCGAGTTCGTCGCCCGTCGCGCCCAATCCGACAGCCCGGTTCATGTCCTGCCCATGGCAGCGCTGACCAAGGGCCGCGAAGGCCGCGAAATGACCGAGATCGGTTTTCTGAAGGACGCCGGTGCCGTTGCCTTTACCGACAGCGACCGGGTGGTGACGGATACCAAGATCTTTTCGCGCGCCCTGACCTATGCCCGCTCGCTTGACGCGCTTGTCATCGCCCATGTTCAGGATCCGGGCCTGTCAGCAGGGGCGGCGGTGACCAATGGCAAATTCGCGTCCCTGCGTGGCCTGCCCGGGGTCAGCCCGATGGCAGAACGGATGGCATTGGACCGGGATATCGCCCTGCTCGAGATGACCGGCGCCCGCTACCACGCGGACCAGATCACGACCGCCCGCGCCCTGCCCGCGCTCGAACGGGCTAAACGGAACGGGCTCAACATCACCGCCGGTGTCTCGATCCATCACCTGACCTTGAACGAGCTTGACGTGGCCGACTACCGTACCTTCTTCAAGCTCAAGCCACCGCTGCGGGCAGAGGACGATAGGGTCGCTGTAGGCGAGGCCGTGGCAAGCGGGCTGATCGACATCATCTGTTCCATGCACACGCCACAAGACGAAGAAAGCAAGCGCCTGCCCTATGAAGAGGCAGCCAGTGGCGCCGTCGGGCTCGAGACCCTGCTGCCCGCCGCGCTGCGTCTGTTCCATTCAGGCGTCATCGACCTGCCCGGCCTGTTCCGCGCCCTGTCGCTGAACCCAGCAAAACGGTTGGGCCTGTCCTGCGGACGGCTGACAGCGGGCGCCCCTGCCGACCTTGTCCTGTTTGATCCCGATGCGCCCTTTGTCCTGGACCGGACGACCCTGAAATCCAAGTCGCGCAACACGCCCTTTGACGGCGCGCGGATGCAAGGCCGGGTCAAGGGCACCTGGGTGTCCGGGGTCCGGGTTGACGAAGGGGTCGTTTGATGCCGCTCTTCGAAAGCAGCCTTGGCGTCATCGGCCCTTGGGCCCTAATCGGCTACCTTCTGGGATCGGTTCCCTTTGGGGTTCTGATCACGCGTTATCTTGGACTTGGGAACCTGCGCGAGATCGGGTCGGGCAATATCGGGGCCACCAACGTCCTGCGCACAGGCAACAAAAAGGCCGCCGTCGCGACCCTTGTTCTGGATGGCGGCAAAGGGGCATTGGCCGTTCTGCTGGCCCGGGCCTTTGTGCCAGAGGATGCCGTTCAGATCGCCGCGCTTGCCGCCTTTGTCGGCCATTGCTTTCCCATCTGGCTGGGCTTTCGGGGGGGCAAGGGCGTCGCTACATTTCTGGGCATTCTGCTGGCGTTGTGGTGGCCCCTTGGCATCACCGCCTGCGCCACCTGGTTGGTCGTCGCGGCCTTGTTTCGGTACTCTTCGCTCGCGGCACTATTGGCCGCTGGACTCGCCCCCGTCTGGGCGATCCTAATGGGCTATGGGGTGGCCAGTCTGCTATGCGTGGCCCTCGCCCTCCTCATCTACCTGCGCCACAGCGCCAATATCTCCAGGCTCAGGGCCGGAACAGAAAGTCGCATCGGGTCAAAAGGCTAGGGGCCGATGGGCGGCGATGACGACACCGCTGTCTTCAGCGCCGCCTTTCAGGCCCTTCCCACCGGTTCATTCGAGGCCCTCTGGCAAGGCCGGGCTTACCGCGCGATCCGACAGCCCGTCGCGGGTGCACGGGGGTGGAAGCTGCAAGCCTGGGAAAAGGCGGGCGGCGATTACATCAGCCTCAACCTGTATCATCTGGACAAGGGGCCGGTGCTTCGACCCTGCGAGATGAGCGCCGACAAGGTCGTGGCGTTTGTCAAAGAGTTGCAGGTGGTTGGACCGACCACGGTCACGGAACCCGCAACCCGAAAGGCCTAGTATGAATAGGCGTCGTAGATCCGGTCCAGATCACCGTTCCAGTCGCCGTTGTAATGGGCCAAAAGCTCATCCGCGGGCGTCAGGCCGGTTTCAACAGTTTCCTGCAATGCGCTCAGGAAATGCGTCTCGTCCGGCACCAGCCCGCCAGCACCCGGACGGGCGCGGGCCTTCAGGCCGCCCTCTGCGATTGTGAGAACCTCGGCTGCCAGATCGCGCATAGACCGCCCCCCGACCTTGGCATCAAGCCCCTCAACCGAGGCCGCAACGCGCCACGCCTCGCGGGTTTCGGCATCCCAATCCTTGGCCAGATCCCAGGCCGCGTCCAGCGCGCCCTGGTCGTACATCAGGCCGACCCAAAGGGCTGGCAGGGCACAAAGCCGCCGCCAGGGCCCCCCATCGGCGCCGCGCATCTCGATGTATTGCTTGACCCGCGCTTCGGGGAAGACGGTCGTCAGATGGTCGGCCCAATCCGACAATGTCGGCTTTTCGCCCGGCAATGCGGGTAGCTCACCCTTGAGCAAGTCGCGGAACGACTGGCCGAGGGCGTCGATATAGGCCCCGTCCCGGTAGACAAAGTACATGGGCACGTCGAGGACCCATTCGACCCAGCGTTCAAAGCCCATGCCCTCTTCAAACACCCAGGGCAGCATACCTGTCCGGCTGGCATCTAGATCGCGCCAGATCCGCGACCGCCATGACTTGTGTCCGTTGGGCGCACCATCGAAGAAGGGCGAATTGGCGAAAAGGGCGGTAGCGACAGGTTGCAGGGCAAGCGCCACGCGCAGCTTCTGGACCATGTCAGCCTCGGACCCGAAATCGAGGTTGACCTGCACCGTGCAGGTCCGCCGCATCATCTGGGTCCCATGGGTGCCGACCTTGCCCATGTAGTCGTTCATCAACTTGTAGCGGCCCTTGGGCATCAAGGGCATCTGGTCATGCGACCAAACCGGTGCCGCCCCCAGACCGATAAAGCCCACTCCGATCTCGTCGGCGATCGTCTTTACCTCTTCAAGGTGGTGGTTCACCTCGTCACAGGTCTGGTGAATGGTCTCGAGCGGTGCGCCGGACAGTTCCAGCTGGCCACCCGGTTCAAGGCTGACGTTTGCCCCGTCTTTGACCAATCCGATCAGCTTGCCAGCCTCGCGGACCTCGCCCCAACCATAGCGGTCGCGCAGGCCGGACAAGACGGCCAGGATCGACCGGTCGCCTTCGTAGGGCAGGGGAAGATGGCTGTCGCGGCAATAACCGAACTTTTCATGTTCAGTGCCAATGCGCCAGTTTTCCTTGGGTTTGCAGCCTTTGGCCAGAAATTCTGCCAATTGTTCGTGCCGCTCGATCGGGCCGCCGCCGGATTGGGGGATAGACATGGGGACGCTCCGCTGCTGGCCATGGTCGACTGTGTTGATGGCACAGGTGTCCCGAAGCGACCCCGATGTCAATCACCCCCGGCCCGAAGGGGACCTGCGCCTGCGCACAACGGGCTAGTGAATCCGGGGCACCGGGGCGGCATCGGCCTGCCAGATCACAACCGTGGCATCAGGCCTTCGGGAAAGGGTTTCGAGCATGCGTTCGGTGCGCAGGCCCGGGAGGGTGGCGAACACGTCGAATAGCCCGTCCGCCCCTTCGGCCGTCACCGGAATATCCAGCGCCTCACCCAGAACCGGCGTCAATCGCCAATGGGCCGGCCTTGCATCGCCTACCAGTTCCAGCCGCGCCAGGTCATCGAGGTCGATCACCCCACCGGTCAGCGGGCCGAAATAGCTGAGTTGTCGTTCGTCAATCTGAACGATGCCGGGACCACCACCCCCCTGGCCAAAGCGCAGACGTTGCAGAGCGACCAGGCCAAGGGCTGCCGAAATCACCGCCACGACCCAACCAAGCCAAGACAGCACACCGTATGAGGCAAGGGCCCAGCGCAAGCCAAGCGCAACAAAGGCCGCAGCCACCATCACCTCGCGCCAGCGCCAAAGGGTTGCCCGCGCCTCGGGCCGAAAAAAATCAGACATTTACCACCTGTGCTTTCTTGAAGATGCACAAAGAGAACTCTCCGATCTGGCGAAATCTGATGGCTCTGTAGGCTCGCGCAGCTGGTTCCGACGCTGCAAACAGGACTGCGCGTGACACACCTGCCTTTTGCGCCTCGGACAGGTGCAAGGCCACGGCCCTTCGGGCATGGCCCCTGCGCCGCAGGTCTGGCGGAGTCCATACCCCGCCGATCTGGACGATGTCAGGCAGGCGGGCGTTGAACCCTGTCATCGCAATTGGTTGCCCCTTGGACATAAGGACCCTGTGGCTGTCATCAGCCGTCCAACGGGCGATCTGACGGGCGGCATCGGCGCGCAAGGCAGACGGCTCCCCTCCGAACGTCTCGACCTCGTAGGCGACCCGCCAGTCAACAAGAAGTTGGGTTGGTGCCGCGGAAAGTGGCGCGAGCGTACCCTCTCCTTCCGGAACGATCAGGTCAGACAGATCAAGGCTGAAGTGCGGCTCTACATTCAGCGTCCTGAGCGGGGCCCTGGTCAATCCCAAGGCCGTGCGCAGAACACTGACCTGCCGGGCGTCACCCAGGATCATCGCCACCTTTTCACCGTCGACAGCCGCGGCAAAGAGCTCGACGCGGTCCGGGGGGAACTGTGGCAACAGCGATCCCGCTTCGGTCAAGGCGATCAGACCGGTGACGTCGGGACCGTCCGTCTCGATCCAGATCCTTTGGGCATTCGGGTGATCGCGGCCGAGGCCGTGATGCGCGAGGTTGGACAGCGGAAACATCGAGCTTTCGATGTGGTTGCGCAGAAAGGTCACGATGGCCGGGCAGTCCGCCTCAGTCGCGCGGTGAATGGGCAACTGCGCAACCCGCGTCACCGCCAGTCCCCGTTTTGCAGTTGCCAAAGGGTCAGGGCCGCGACCGCCGCAGTATCCGCCCGCAGGATGCGGGGGCCAAGGCTGGTCACATGGACAAAGGGAAGCGCCCTGAGCCGGGACCGTTCCGCCGGAGAAAACCCGCCCTCGGGGCCAATCAGGATAGCCCATGGCCCTTCAACAGAGCCATCAGAGCGGCCATTGTCAGAATTCTGGTTGAGCGGCTGCCCCACCTCGGCCTCGTCACACATCATGATCCGGCGAGCAGGGTCCCATTTGTCGATCAGCTTGGACAGGCGCCCCAAGGCGGCCACCTCGGGAACGAAGGTGCCGCCACATTGTTCGGCGGCCTCCACGGCATGGGCCTGCAAGCGGTCGCCCCTGATCCGGTCGGCATTGGTGTAATCGGTCTGAACCGGCAGGACCCGTGCCGCCCCCATTTCGACCGCTTTTTCGACGATAAAGTCGGTGCGCGCTTTCTTGATCGGGGCAAACAGCAGCCAAAGATCAGGGGGGAGCTGCAAGGGACGGGTCTGGGCCTGGCACACAAGGATGCCGCCGCGTTTGCCCGCTTCGACCACTTCGGCGTCCCATTCGCCGTCTTGGCCGTTAAAAAGCGACAGGACGCCGCCAGCCGTCATCCGCATCACCGAAAAAAGGTAATGCGCCTGCGGCTGGGTCAGGGGAACAGTTTGCCCTGGGCCCAGCGGATGATCTACATGAAGGCGAACCTTGGATACCATAAGGCGGACCATATGACCGGGATGAAAGGGATGCCAGAGGGGCCAGCGACAGAAACCGTGGCAGATGCCGTTGATGGCAACTGGGTCGACAGCCTCGCCCCGCCGGCGACACGACCCTGGCTAAGGCTAAGCCGAGCAGACCGGCCGATCGGGACCTGGCTTTTGCTGTTGCCATGCTGGTGGGGACTGGCCCTTGCCATCGTCATGACAGGCGAGGCACGTTTGTCGGACCTTTGGATCGCAGTCGGCTGCGGCATCGGGGCGTTCTTGATGCGGGGGGCAGGCTGCACCTGGAACGATATCACCGACCGGAACATCGACGGACAGGTGGCCCGGACCCGGTCCCGGCCGATCCCGTCAGGCCAGGCCACGGTCAAGGGGGCGATGATTTGGCTCGTCGCCCAGGCGCTGATCGCCTTTGGTATCCTGCTGACCTTCAACGGCGCGGCGATCGCCCTTGGGATCGCGGCCCTCCTGCCGGTGGCGATCTACCCCTTTGCCAAGCGGTTTACCTGGTGGCCGCAGGTCTTTCTGGGGCTGGCCTTCAACTGGGGGGCCTTGCTCGCCTGGACGGCCCATACCGGTTCCCTCGGTTGGCCGGCCGTGGTGCTGTACGTCAGCGGCATTGCATGGACGTTGTTCTACGACACGATCTACGCCCATCAGGACGCAGAGGACGACGCCCTGATCGGGGTCAAGTCCACGGCCCGACTATTCGGCGACCAAAGCCCGCGCTGGTTGCGGGGGTTTCTTATCATGACGGTTCTGCTGATGGGGCTGGCGGTGATCCTTGCAGCCCGCGACCGTTCTGTCCTGTCCCTTGTCGTAGCCCTTGGCGGGCCCTGGGCCATGGGCTGGCACCTCGCGATGCAGCTTGGCCGTTTTGATCCCGAGGATGGTAGCGGGCTGATCCGATTGTTCCGATCCAATCAGATCGCCGGGCTCCTGTCTTTGCCGTTTTTCGCCGTCGCTGCCCTCCTTTGATTGAACCTTGCGCATTGCAAGCCTAGAGATGCGGGTGACTGACCTAGAACGACGGACCCGATGCGCATCTCCGGAACACTGATTCCCTTGCTGGCCTTTGCCCTCGCCGGGCTGCTGTCGATCCTTGCCGCCCGTGTCGCCGTCACCGTGGTCGAGGATGTTTCGGTGAGTGCGGTACAGGAAACGCTGGTCGAAAATGGCTACGAATGGTCCAGTGTCATCGGGGATGGCTTGCAGATCGTACTCGAAGGTCAGGCGCCTTCCGAAGCCGTCCGTTTTCGCGCCATCTCCCTAGCTGGGGGAATCGTCGATGCCAGCCGGGTGATCGACAACATGTCCGTTGTGGCCTCTGAAACCATCATCGCCCCCCCCTTTGCCATCGAGATCCTGCGTAACGACAGCGGAGTTTCGCTTATCGGTTTGATCCCCGCGACGACGGATCGCGAAGCACTGACCCGCCAGATTTCGGGGATCGCCGGTGATCAGCCCGTCACCGATTTGCTTGAAGTGGCCGACTACCTGACACCGGCCAATTGGCGGCCTTCGCTCAGCTATGCTCTGCGGATGCTCGAACAGCTGCCCCGGTCCAAGATCTCGGTCAGTCCCGGCAGGGTCGCCGTCACCGCGATCTCGGACAGCGCCGCCGATAAGCGGCGACTTGAGACCCAATTGGTGCGCGACGTGCCGGACGGTGTGCGTGTCGCGCTTAGTATTACGGCGCCCCGACCGGTCATCACACCGTTCACAACCCGCTTTATCCGGGATACCGACGGCGCCCGCTTTGACGCCTGCGCAGCCGACACAGCCGAGGCGCAACAACGGATCCTGGGGGCTGCAATCCGGGCCGGGGCCGAGGGCCAGATTGCTTGCACCATCGGCCTTGGCGTTCCGTCAGGCACCTGGGGCGAAGCCGTCGCGATGACCATTGATGCTGTGGCCGAACTTGGCGGCGGCAGCGCGACCTTTTCAGACGCCGATGCCGTGCTGATCGCAGCCGAGGGAACAGACCCCGCCCTTTTTGACCGGGTCGTCGGAGAGCTTTCCAACGCCCTTCCCGACGTCTTTGCCCTCGAGGCGGTTCTTCCAGCTTCCGCCGTGACGCAGGCTGACGGACCACCAACCTTTACCGTGACCTTGTCACCCGAAGGTCAGGTCCAGGTCCGTGGACGTGTGGCGGACGACCTGATGAACGAAACCGCCGAGCGGCTGGCCATCGCCCGTTTCGGCCGGGGCGCTGTGACCATGGGAACCCGGGTCGGGGAAGGGCTGCCGATGGGGTGGTCGGTTCGTGTGCTGGCCGCCATTGACGCCTTGTCACGTCTGTCAAATGGCGCCGTTATCGTAACGCCCGAGGACGTGACCGTTCGGGGCAACACCGGCAACCTGGATGCGAGCGCGGAAATCTCGCGTCTGCTGATTGAACGTCTTGGTCAGACCGAATCCTTTACCATCAACGTGACCTACGTCGAGGCGCTGGACCCGATTGCCGCCCTGCCCACCGCCGAAGAATGCCTTAATCAGGTGCTGGCCGTGACTGAAAACCGCAAGATCCTATTCGATCCCGGGTCCGCCACCTTGACTGCCGAATCCCAACCCATCGTCGACGACCTGGCCGAGGTTCTGCGAAATTGCGATACTCTACAGATTGAGGTTGCAGGCTTTACGGATAGTCAGGGTCGCGACATCATGAACCTCAACCTCAGCCAGGCCCGCGCTGACGCTGTGCTGGAGGCACTTCGTGCCCGGCGCGTTCCGGTAGGGACATTTGTTGCTGTAGGATACGGCGAGGCGGACCCGATCGCAGATAACGGCACCGAAGAGGGGCGCGAAGCCAATCGGCGGATTGAATTCCGCCAGATCCCGCCCGATCCGGTCCCCGAAGACGTCAATGCGCTGGACGAGTTGGAAGAAGAATTGGCGAACGGAACAGTGACCATGCCCGACAGCACCGGGGCGGACGACGCGGCCTCCGCGGACATAAGTGCGCCTGATGTCGGCACGGAAACTGCCACCCAGGAGGTTGGTGCAGAAGCAGGTGCCGATGCCGGTCCTGATGCGCCTGCGACAGTAGCGCCCTCAACAGAAGCGGCAGCTCAGGATGAGGGCGTGACCTGGGATCCAGCGGTCGGGGGGGCATTGGAGACAGCGCCAACAGTGACGCCCCAGGCCCGGCCAGAGGAGTTGGCCATTCCGGCAACGCAGGACGAAGGCTCTGCCGGATAAGCAGTATGATTTACGACACTGGGGACCAGACTTGAACAGAACAGAATTCATCATCGCGACGGCCATCATCCTGTTTCTGGCTTTTGCCCTGGGCTGGTTCGCCAATTGGCTGGTCAACCGGTTCACTCGGGTGACTAAAGCCGACATGGGTGAGTTGGAGCAGATGGCTCAATCCTTGCACGAGGCCGAAGAGACGCGTGATCAGGCCATCACATATCTGCAGCAGCGCGAGGCCGAGATCACAAATCAGCTGAGCCAGACCGAGGCCGAGTTGCGTGCAGCGATGGACGGCCTGCGCGAGTCGCGCCGCGAGGCCGAGGAATTGCGCAGCTATATTGAACGCCAGAACGCTGGCTAGGCCCGTAAGGTGGGTCCAGACCCACCTCCCCCGTCAATCTCGTGGCGCCGCTGCCCGCCTCAGCCGGTCATTGATCGCCCGCCCCAACCCGTGATCCGGGATCGGGGACACCGCAATCCGCTCGGCTTTCATCGCATCAAGCCGATGCAGGTGCCCAAACAGCTGCGCCGCAGCCTCAAGCAGGTCCCCAGAGGGGGACAGGTTCAGGGTACAGTCAACATTGCCGAACCCCAGCATAACCTCCCCAGGGCTGGCGACCTCGGCATTCAACCGGACCCGGCCCATAGGGGCATAATGCGAGGCAAGCTGCCCGGGTGCCGTTGGCCGATCCGGGGCCGCCTCATCTGGCAATAGGAGGGTCTGTCCAAGGCAGGCTTCAATCGCCTCCACCGGGATGCCGCCCGCCCGCAGCAAAACGGGGGCCGCTCCGCTGCAATCGACAATGGTAGACTCCACCCCAACCGGACAAGCACCGCCATCGACCACCGCGTCGATCCGCCCGCCAAGTCCGTCGACCACATGCTGCGCCGTTGTCGGGCTGATCCGCCCGGACGGATTGGCCGACGGGGCAGCGATCGGCCCACCGAAGGAGCGCAACAGCGCCCGCGCAACCTCATGGTCCGGCACCCGAACTGCCAGCGTATCAAGGCCGGCTGTGACTAGTGGCGAAATACCGGCCTGCGCCACCAACGGCAGGACCAGGGTCAGCGCCCCCGGCCAGAAGGCCGCCGCCAGACGCTGCGCAGCGGGGCTGAAATGGCAGAGCGACTCGGCGGCGGACTGGTCGGCAAGATGTACGATCAGCGGGTTGAAACTCGGCCGTCCCTTCGCCTCGTAGATCCGCGCCACCGCCAAGTCATTGCGGGCATCCGCCCCAAGGCCGTAGACAGTCTCGGTCGGAAACGCGACCAGGCCGCCTTGGCCCAGATACCGCGCCGCCCGGCCCAAACAGTCGGCATCGGGCAACAGATGGATAGTGGATGCGGCGGTCATGACGTGGCGTTCCGGTTGCGGCAGGATGGCAGGGACTTACGCTGATTTTCAACAGACACGCAGACATAGACGCCAGACTTGGCGATTCCAACCCATTTGAACACGACGCCTCTGACGGAGACCTCCCATGCCATATCGTGCGCCCGTCGCCGATCTTCGCTTTATCATGGACCATGTTGTCGGCTTTTCCGCCGTCGCCAAGACCGACAGATTTGCCGAAGCAACGCCCGAAATGGTCGACGCCATCCTGACCGAGGCGGGCCGCCTTTGTGACGACGTACTGGCCCCGCTCCAACGCGCCGGGGACACCCATCCGGCCCGGCTGGAAAACGGGATCGTCCGCACGTCACCGGGTTTCGCCGAAGGCTACCGGGCGGTGGCCGAGGGCGGCTGGATCGGGATGTCTGCGGACCCGGCTAATGGCGGAATGGGGTTACCGATGGCCCTGACCACGGCCGTCAACGACATGATGTCGGGTGCCTGCCTTGCCCTCCAGCTTAACCCCCTGATGACCCAAGGCCAGATCGAGGCGCTGGAGCATCATGCGTCGGATGAGATCAAGGCGCTTTACATTCCCAAGCTGATATCAGGCGAATGGTGCGGCACCATGAACCTTACCGAACCTCAGGCCGGCAGCGACGTGGGCGCCCTTCGGACAAAGGCAGAGCCCAATGGGGACGGCAGCTACGCCATCACCGGCCAGAAGATCTACATCAGCTGGGCCGATAACGATTTTACAAAGAACGTCTGCCACCTTGTTCTTGCCCGCCTGCCCGATGGGGTGCCGGGAACCAAAGGGATCAGCCTGTTCATGGTGCCCAAGCTGATCCCGGACGCCAATGGTGCGCCCGGTATCCGCAACAACCTGCGGGTCGTCAGTCTTGAACACAAGATGGGGCTCCATGGCTCGCCCACCGCTGTCATGGCCTATGAAGGGGCGACCGGCTGGCTGGTCGGGTCCGAGCATGGCGGGATGGCCGCGATGTTCACCATGATGAACAACGCCAGACTGGGTGTCGGTGTGCAGGGGATCGGCGTTGCCGAGGCTGCGACCCAACATGCTCTGGCCTATGCCATGGACCGCAAACAGGGCCGCGCCGGCGGCACGGGCAGCATCGTCGAACATGAGGATGTGCGGCGGATGCTGGCTGCGATGCGGGCCGAAACCTTTGCCGCCCGCGCGATCGCCATGTCCCTCGCCGTCGCGATCGACATGGGGACCGCGACCGGCGATCCGCTATGGAAAGCAAGGGCCGCCCTTCTGACACCCATTGCCAAGGCCTATGGTACTGATACCGGCATCAACGTGTCGGGCCTGGGCGTTCAGGTGCATGGCGGGATGGGGTTCATCGAGGAAACCGGGGCCGCCCAGTATTCCCGCGATGTTCGGGTGACGGCGATCTACGAAGGCACCAACGGCATTCAGGCAATGGACCTTGTGGGGCGCAAGCTGATGGACGGGGGCGAGGCGGTCTACCGGCTTTTGGAAGAGGTCTGTGACCGGGCCGAACAGGCAAGAGAGGCCGTTCCCGATCTGGCCGAGGCCGTCTGGGACGCTGCCGAAAGCCTGCGTGAATGTACCGAATGGATGGTGTCCCAGACCGGTGCGGACGATCGCAATGCCGGCGCCGTGCCCTACCTGCGCGCCTTTGCCCTGATCCTGGGGGCACAAGCACATCTTGTTGCCGCAACAAGCGGTGACACCTCCCGTCTGCGCCTTGCCACCTATTTCATTCGGCGTCTTTTGCCGGAACATGCCAGCCTTCTGGCGCAGGTCCGCGAAGGAGCCGCTGACCTCATGGCGCTTGGCCCTGATGACCTAGCGGCCTGAGGCCGGGATATGACAGACGGCAACCTCGCCCCGCTTCGGTATCCGTTTGGGGAGCCTCCAAAGGAAGGTGAAGCCGTGACCATCGGTGACGGGGTCCTATGGATACGGATGCCACTGCCAATGGCCCTGGACCATGTCAACTGCTACGCTCTGGATGACGGCGATGGCTGGACAATTGTGGATACTGGATTTGCCTCCAAGCGATCCCGCAAGATCTGGGAGGCCGTTCTGAGCGGTCCCTTGGGCGGTCGACCGATCAGGCGGGTCATCGTGACCCATCATCATCCAGATCATGTCGGCCTCGCCGGTTGGTTCATCGAACAGGGGGCCGAGTTATGGATGCCCCGCACCGGCTGGCTCATGGCCCGAATGATGGTTCTGGACGAGCAACCGACCTACCTTGAGGAAACCCTGGCCTTTTACCGCCGGTCCGGCATGGACCCTACCATCTTTGAAAAACGCCGCGGGGAACGACCCTTCAACTATGCCGACTGCGTTGCCCCTCTTCCCTTGGGATATCGGCGCCTGATGGACAGCGAGGTGGTCCAGATCGGTGGCCGGTCCTGGGATGTTCGGATGGGACATGGGCATGCCCCGGAACATGCGACCTTCTGGAGCCGGGATGACAGCCTTGTGCTCGGCGGGGATCAGTTGTTGCCGAAGATAAGCCCCAACCTTGGCGTCTATGCGACGGAACCCGAGGCCGACCCGGTCGGCGACTGGCTGACATCCTGTGCCCATCTGATGCCCTTTGCCCGCGAAGACCATGTGGTGCTGCCCGGCCACAAGCTGCCGTTCACCGGACTACCGCAAAGGCTGGATCAGATGGTCGGCGGGATTGAGGCGGGACTGGAGCGCCTTCTGGACTGGCTCTCGGAACCCCGGGTCGCAGGCGCCTGTTTTCCACCACTGTATCGTCGGGCCGTTGGACCGAGTGAATACGGCCTGGCCCTGGTTGAAGCGGTGGGGCACCTCAACCACCTGCATCAGACGGGCAAGGTCCGACGCTGGCCGGGGCCGGATGGGGCCTGGCTTTGGCAGGCGCTTTGATAAGTACAGCAAGCTGCGCGGGTGGAACGTGAGGACCCTCCGGGGGGAATATTTGGGGCAAGAAAAAGCGGCGGGAGCTACAGGATGACCGCCGATCTCGATTATGTGCTTGGGGTATGGCTTGCCGATGTCACTGCCTTTGGCGCATTCTGCACCCGTCTGATTTCTTGGGTGTCGCTTGTCCGACATCTGGGCCAGCTTCATCTTGCAGGAAATGCAGGACATTACCGACCCGCCGCTGTGATCGGCTGACTTTGCAAAGGATGGCTATGGACCCCGACATCGCAACGACGGCTGAGGCCGAGGAAGCCCAGGCCATGGTCAGAGCATTGCCCCGTGTCCATGAGGTGCATACCGATCCCAACCAGCCCCGGCCCTGCGAGAAGACCCTGCCCCCTGCCCTGCGAGAGTCGAGCGAGACCAAAAGCCCTGCCCGCTGGGCCTATGAGCGCCTGATCCTTTATATCCGCAACTTTGAAGCCCAACTGGACAATGCCCATGAGGTCGCAATGGGCTTTACCGGCGGCGATGCGGGTGTGATCCGGATCGAGGGTCTGGGCTACTTTGATCCCGATCTCGTGACGTTCTTCGGAACCGATCCCCAGGGGGCGAGGACCCAACTTGTCCAGCATGTCACCCAGCTTAACGTCATGCTGCGCGCCTTGCCCAAGATGGCGGAGGCGGAAGCCCCGCGCCGCATCGGGTTTCGCTTGGCGAGGGACCTTGAGGATATGGACAATGCGACAGAATGACGAGCCAACCGGGCGTGACAGCGCCCCGAAGATAAGCTAACCGAAAGCATCGGATTGATGCCCAACGCGACAGGAGACCAACATGGCAGAGCACAAGCATGGCGAGATGGACATCTCGACCCAGGAAAAGACATTTGACGGCTTTATCAGCATGGTGACCCGCACATCGATCGTGATCGTGGTGGCCCTCGTTCTTTTGGCCCTTATCAACGGGTGAGGAGCGGACCGTTGGGAACCTTGACCAACGGTATCGGCCGGCGGGCCATTCTCGCTGGCTTGCCCCTTTTGGCCGCCGGATGCGGGGCGCCAAGCGTTTGGGCGGACGATGAGTTCATCGAGCGTGTGACCTACCGCCATAGTGGCCCGACTGCGCTAACCCTGTTTACGATGAAAAATGTGGGCACAAAAAATGGCGCCCATACCGGCCTGATGGTGAGCGCCAGCCAAAGGGTCATCTTTGACCCGGCCGGAACCTTTGCTCATCCCTCGCTCGCCGAACGGAACGACGTGATCTATGGCATCTCGCCGACTGTTCTAGACTTTTACCGGACATATCACGCCAGATCGACGTACTTTGTGGTCGAGCAATATGTTGAGGTTTCCCCCCAGATTGCGGAAACCGCACTCAGGCTTGTCATGGACTATGGACCTGTGCCGAAGGCGGCCTGTACCCGGGCCACGACCCACGTCCTGCGGGACAGCGTCGGCCCCGAGTACTTTCGTCCGACGCTCTTTCCAGACAATCTGCTCAGGCAATTTTCGAAGCTGCCGGGTGTCCAGACATTCGAGCATCGGGAATACGACTCTGACAACAAAGAAGAGGCCGTTGCGGCGTTTGACGCCCAATTGGCCGCTCAATCGGCGGGCAGCTCGGGCTAGAACCCGGCCAGCGCCATGCCCCCCAATGTGGCATAAAGTGCAAAGGCCCCGGCTGCCATGGCCGCCAGCACATTTCGCGTGACCAGTCCTACGGCGAGCGTCACCCCGGCAGCAAAGAGGCGGGCGGGGTCCAGTTCACCGTTGTTGGCCGCGGGCCAGAGGATAAGGGGCGCCACAAGCCCCGGCAATACGGCGACCGCGGCATATCGCAGGTGCCGCAACAGCCAGTCTGGCATGGGTCGCCCACCAATAAGTCCAAGGAATGAGAACCGCAGAGCAAACGACCCAAGAGCAAGGGCAAGAATGACGATCCAAATCGTGGTCGGCGAACTCATGTCTCTGCCCCCTGGTTTTTGCGGCTTTGCCAGAGTTCCACCTGGGCCCCGACCATCATCGCAAGGACGGCCGCAATGAGAAGACCGAGGTTGAAGGGCATCCAGGCGAGTGCAAGTGCCATGGTGATCGAGGTCAGCGCCGCCGACCGATGTGCTAGCGTGCGCAACATCGGGGCAATCACCGCCAGGAAACAGATCGGCAAAGCAAAATCCAGCGCCAGCCAGCCGGGGATCGTTGACCCGACAAGCGCACCGACAAGCGTTGCACCCATCCAAACCGGGTAGACCGGGCAGACCGTTCCAAAGAAATAGGCAATCCGTGCCGATACGGACCAGTCCCGGTTCTCGTCAAACCGGACAGAGGCACAGGCATAGCTTTGGTCGACAAGGAAATAAGACACCGCAATCCGTGTCCCAAGAGGGGCCTGTCCAAGGTAGGGAGTCAGGGCCGCCGAATACATAGCCATCCGCGTGTTTACGGCCAAAGCCGTGAGGATCACGATGACCGTCGGCACATTGTCCTGAAGCAATTGGAGTGCGGTGAACTGGGCCGCACCGGCAAAGACCGCCACCGAAAAGGCCATCGTCTGCGCGATCGGCAAACCCGCCTCGGCGGAAACGACCCCGAACAGGAGGGCAAACGGAGCCACGACCAGCAGGAACGGCAGCCCATCCCGGACCCCCAACCAAAACACTGACTTTGGCGAGACGTCCTGCATGTCCATTCCCTACCCCCGTTGCAACGCAGGTAAAGCGAAGCTGACGGATTGGCAATTGACAGCAAGCCGGAAGGTCATCCCGACGTAAGTTCTGGATTCTTGATGAGAGTCTGGCATTATCCAAAGTCGTCAGTGTCGCCGTTATGTGTGTTGCCCCAATTGGCCCCGTCACAGGGAGGTTTTGTGAGAATATCCAAGGGTTTTGCCGAACATGAGAGAGAGCGGATTGCCACTCTCTATTGGGAGGCGTTCGGGGCCAAGCTAGGGCGCACCCTTGGGCCCCGAAAAAAGGCGCTGACCTATATTCGTAGGGTCCTCTCCAAAGATCACGCAATCTGTGCCCATGACAGTCGCGGACAACTTTTGGGGGTCGCAGGGTTCAAGACAGCGCAAGGCGCGCTGGTGGACGGCAGCATAAGGGACATGGCCTCTGTCTACGGCTGGATCGGTGCGCTTGTTCGCGTCGGGATTCTTGCGTTTCTGGAACGGGATGTGGAAAACGTCCGCTTTTTGATGGACGGCATCTTTGTGGATCCGGCAGCGCGGGGCGCGGGCGTCGGATCGCACCTGCTTGAGGCTATCGTCGCCGAAGCCGCATCCCGAGGCTATGGGGAGGTTCGGCTAGACGTGATCGACAGCAATGATCGGGCGCGGGCCCTGTACGAACGTCGCGGTTTTGAGGCCGTGTCGACCCAGTCGACCGGTTTCGCCCGATATATCTTTGGCTTTCGTTCGGCAACGACGATGGTCAGGCGTATCGCCTGACGCGAACAAGGATTGTCAGGCGCTAGGCCTGACACGGCAAAGGGTTGTCAGGCGCTAGGCCTGACACGGCAAAGGGTTGTCAGGCGCTAGGCCTGACAC
>CALFSV010000174.1 GCA_937916485.1 uncultured Paracoccaceae bacterium
CGTCCATCATCTCCCACCCCAATTGTGTTGATCCCTTGCGTCCTGAGTGACCTATCTGACAACAGATTTTTGCGTCTGTGTGCGCGTGAACGAACCCCGTCAGCCTCGCCCACGCCGCCTCATGGTCTGGCGTATAAAGCCCCGGACAGCCCGACGTAATCCGCCCTTCGGCGCTCACACAGGTCATCTCTGTATAGACCAAACCCGCGCCACCCTTGGCGCGTTCGCCGTAATGAGTCAGGTGCCAATCAGTCGGACAACCATCCTCGGCCTTGTATTGCGCCATCGGCGAGACTACGATGCGGTTTTTCAACTCCATCTCGCGCAAGGCGAAGGGCGTGAACATCGGGCTCCGCAGCGGAGCGTTTTCGGACACACCAGCCTGCGTCATGAACCACCGCTCCGCGCTTTCCAGCCAGTCCTTGTCGCGCTCCCTCAGGTTTTCGTGGCTGATCCGCTGGCTGCGGGTAAGCATGGAGTAATTCAGCTGAATCGGATCGAGGCTAAAGTATCGCTCTACCGTCTCGAACCATTCCAGCGAGTTACGCGCCGCTGACTGCAAACGCAGCACCTCCAAACGCCGTTCGCCCTGATAGCGCGCAAAGGCGGCCTCGAGATCCGTCTCTGTGTGCAGCAATTCGGCCAGTGCCACAGCACTTTCGAGCGCCAGTTTCGTCCCCGACCCGATGGAGAAATGCGCCGACGCGGCCGCGTCACCCAGAAGGACTACATTTTCGTGGTGCCAGCGTTCGCACAGCACCCGGGGGAAGCGCAGCCAGGCCGAGCCGCGAATGTGGTTCGCGTTGGTCATCAGGGCATGACCGCCAAGGTGGTCCTTGAAGATCTCTTCACAGGCGGCGATGGACTCCGTCTGGCTCATCTTGCCAAAGCCCCAGGCCTCGAACGTTGCTTGCGCGCATTCGACGATGAAGGTCGCCGTGGTGTCGTCGAACTGATAGGCATGTGCCCAAACCCAGCCGTGCTTGGTCTCTTCAAAGATGAATGTGAAGGCGTCGTCGAATTTCTGGTGCGTGCCCAGCCAGACAAACTGGCAGAGCCGCTGGTCGACATCGGGCTGAAAGCTATCCGCGTAAAGCGTGCGAGTCTTCGAGTTCAGCCCGTCCGAGGCCACCACAACGTCATAGTCCTTGCGATAGGCCTCAGCGCTGTCGACTTCGGTCTCAAACAGCATAGCGACGCCGAGTGCCCGCGCTCGCGCCTGCAAGAGTAAAAGCAACGTCTTGCGTCCGATCCCGCAGAACCCGTGCCCCGACGACAGGATGCGTTCCCCCCGGAAATGCAGCGCGATGTCATCCCAATAGGTAAAGTTCTCTTTGATCTGCGCCGCGCTGACGGGATCGTTTGCCGCCAGATTGTCCAGCGTTTCATCCGACAAAACCACGCCCCAGCCAAACGTGTCGTCCGGGCGATTGCGTTCGATCACGGTGACTTCATGCGCCGAGTCGCGCAGTTTCATCGAGATCGCAAAGTAGAGTCCGGCAGGTCCGCCACCAAGGCACGCAATCCGCATAAGGCCCCCTCTAGCTTCGATTCGCTCCCCAGCTTTGCCGGAACTGGATTTTATTTCAAGCTTGAAATTTCAAGCCTAAAGATATTTCATTGCTGCAGATTAAGCTGACAGATTCGATGAGGACTACATGCCTGATGATCTTTGCGGCCACGTGGCCACCCCCGAAGGCGCCCGTGCAAAACCTGCGGCACTCGACTGGGCCGATCCATTTGGAATTGATAGCCAGATGACCGAAGAAGAGCGGATGATCCGCGACACCTCCAAGACCTATGCGCAGGACAAGCTGCTGTCATGGGGGGTCGAAGCCAACCGGCATGAGGTGTTTTACCGCGAAATCATGAGCGAAATGGGCGAGCTTGGCCTATTAGGCGCAACCTTGTCAGAGGACGTGGGCGGCAACGGTGTCTCGGATGAATATGGCGTGATCCGCCACATGATGAACCTTGAGGCGGTCAATACCTATGAGGGTACCCATGACATCCACGCGCTGATCCTTGGGCGGGGGCAGACCGGACTTCAGGCTTTTTCCTAATGGTCGTTTCAGTATCGGTCACGGGAAAGGTGGCCGTCGTCACAATTGACAACCCACCCGTCAACGCAACGTCGCAGGCAGTGCGACAGGGACTGTTTGACGCCCTGGCCGTCACCGAGACCGACGATAGCGTCATGGCGGTGATTTTAGCCTGTGCGGGCAAAACGTTCGTGGCGGGGGCAGACGTAACAGAGTTTGGCAAACCGCCCGCGATACCGTACCTACCCGATGTGATCGACGCAATCGAGGTAGCGACCAAGCCTTGGATCGCAGCCCTTCATGGCACGGTGTTGGGCGGGGGGCTTGAGCTTGCCATGGGATGCCACGCGCGGATTGCAGCACCCGGAACACACCTTGGCCTGCCGGAGGTGACGCTGGGCCTGATCCCAGGTGCAGGCGGCACCGTGCGTTTGCCGCGTCTTGTGCCCGCCACACGTGCTTTGGAAATGATCGCGGGGGGCAAGCCGATAACTGCCCAGCAGGCTCTCTCTGACGGTCTGATCGATGCAATCGCTGAAGAAAACTTGCTGACCCACGCTCTGGACCTAGCGAAGTCTTCGCCGCAGGCCATACCAACACTCCAGCGCGATATCCAGTCCTTTGACCAGGTCGCTTACGACACGCTTGCCCGAAAGCTGCGCGCGAAAGCCCGCGGGCAAATATCGATCGAGGCGGCGGTGTCCGCTGTCGAAACAGCTCTAACTCGAGCGCCCGCGGCCGCCCGGGCGGAAGAACGCAAAACATTCCTGCGCCTGAAGGACAGCGACCAAAGCGCCGCCCTCCGCCAAATCTTCTTTGCCGAACGCAAAACCCTGCGCGATCCACGGGTCAAAGGACCGGTTCGCCCGTTTGAGACGACCGGTGTGATCGGAGGCGGGACGATGGGTGCAGGCATTGCAAGCGCCTGCTTGATGAAAGGAATGGCCGTCCGGCTTGTCGAACAATCGGCAGACCGCGCAGCCGCGGCTCGCGAGGGCATCGCCCATACACTGATGGGCAGCGCCGAACGCGGCCTCATCGACAATCCTGATGACCTATTGGGCAGGCTCACAACCACCACCAGCTACGCCGATCTGCACGACACCGACCTTGTGATTGAAGCCGTCTTTGAGGACATGGATATCAAGAAACAGGTATTTGCTACGATCGAACGCCACACGGGTCCAAGCACGATCATTGCGACCAACACGTCCTATCTCGATATCAACGTGATGGCTCGAACGCTTAAAGATCCGACCAGGGCCATTGGGCTGCATTTTTTCTCTCCAGCCCACGTCATGAAGTTGCTAGAAATCGTGCTGCCTGACACGGTGGCGGATTATGTTGTCGCCACCGCCGCGGCGTTTTCCAAACGCCTGGGCAAAATCGGAGTTTTCGCTGGGGTCTGCGACGGGTTCATCGGCAATCGCATCATGTCAGCCTACCGCCACGAGGCTGATCTGCTGTTGGAGGAAGGCGCATATCCCGAAGATGTCGATGCCGCGATGCAGGACTTTGGCTTTGCGATCGGCATTTTTCAGATGCAGGACCTCGCGGGGCTCGACATCGCTTGGGCCATGCGCAAACGCCGTGTCGCCGAACAGGGCGCAGGTCAAGACTACGTCCGTATCGCCGACCGGCTGTGCGAGGCAGGGCGCTTTGGACACAAGACCAACGCTGGGTGGTACGACTATTCCGCCGGCCATCAGGTCCCATCAGACGACGTCAAAGATGCGATACGGGCCGAACGACAGGCGAAAGCCATCGCGCCAAGGACCTTTGCTGAAGGCGAAATCATGGAGCGTATCCTGCAGCGCATGCGATCCGAAGCGAACGCGATCGTGTCCGAGGGAATTGCGCAAAACCCGGACGACATCGATGTGGTCATGGTCAACGGCTACGGCTTCCCTCGCTGGCGCGGCGGTCCAAGTCGCTCTTGAAGAACAGCCACTATGCGGTAGGCGAAGGAAGATCAACGGCAAGTCCGACCAGACCCTCATGAGGTTCGCGCGCTTATACCTAAAGTGCATCCCGGATAAGTAAGCACCCCTGCCCCGCCGCCCATCCCAGTTTTAAAGCCGCTGGCTGTTA
>CALFSV010000175.1 GCA_937916485.1 uncultured Paracoccaceae bacterium
CCTCTGCTGTGGCCTCTGTTGTGACCTCTGCTGTGACCTCTGCTGTGACCTCTGCGGCAACCTCTGCAACAACATCTGCTGTGGCCTGCTCGATCGTATCGGCGATGGCTGACGCGGCGTCGGTCAACGCCGTTTCAGGGGTGGCTCCGTCCAGGGTTGGGGCATCTGCTTCGGCCATAAGAGCCATCGGCTCTGTTTCGGCCTCTGACGTTGACGCGTCATCGGCTGGCGCGGGCTGGCCCGGTGAAGTCTCGGCCTCAGCCAAAAGGTCGGGCGCGGGTTCAACCTCGGCAACGGTCGGCGCGATGATGATGGTGGCATCTGACGGAACAGCCTCACCGGCGGGATCAGCCATCAGCGACAGGACACGGGGGCGGTCTGACGCGCCAAGGTCCAGGAATTCGACAAATCGGCCCGACGCATCGGCAGAGGTCTCGTTGACCACGGCGTCGTCCAAAAGGATCGCCACCATCATACCTGCAGAGGCGGTCCCAGCCACGATGCCAGAGCCGTCGGCCTCGATCCGCACAACCTCAAAGGCTGGTGCGGCAATCGCGGCAGACGGCTCGGCCACGGGTGCCGGATCAATGGCCGCGGACACTTCGGGTGTGGCGACATCGGTGGGTGGCAGTTCGGCTACTGCAGCGGTTTCCGGCGCTGCGGTGCCTTCTGACACCGACGCTTCTTGCGGCTGAGTGGCTGTCTCGCGCATACCGGCAACCGTCACATAGAGGGCAACCGCCCCCCCCAATACGGCACCTGCCCCCAAAGCGAGCCGCATCCCTTGCGTCAAAGCCAACACACGTCCTCCTGTCCTGAATCCCCCGCGCAAGCCCCCAGTCGTCACGCTTGCGGTTGAGCGACCTTATCAACACCGGTATGAGCGGTCAAAAGCTGTTCTGACAGCACGTCCGCAGGGTTAAAAGGTGATACAACATGGCAACCATCCCCACGTCGATCTGTGTCTTTTGCGGCTCTCGCTCGGGCGCGCGGCCCAGTTATGAGGCGGCGGCGCTTGAAACCGGAGCCATGCTGGCGCGGAACCGTTGGCGGCTGGTCTACGGGGCGGGCGATGTCGGGTTGATGGGAACCGTCGCCCGCGCGGTGCAGGCGGAAGGCGGGCTGACCTTTGGTGTGATCCCGATCCATCTGGTCCAGCGCGAGGTCGGACGAACCTCGCTGGACAGCTACGTCGTCACTGAAACGATGCACGAGCGCAAGAAGGTCATGTTCATGAATGCCGACGCGATCGTGATGCTGCCCGGAGGGGCCGGATCGCTGGACGAATTCTTTGAGGTGCTGACATGGCGGCAGCTTGGCCTGCATGACAAGCCCGTGGTGCTGTTGAACACCGAAGGCTATTGGGACCCGCTGATGGGCCTGATCGACCATGTCATCAAAGAAGGGTTCGCCGGGGACACCCTGCGCGACTACGTCACCCTGGCCGCAGACGTGCCCGCGGCCGAGGCGGCCCTGCGCGCGGCCCTTTCCTGACCAAGGCTGGCGACGGAGTATAGCGCCAGGGCCACCCAGATGATGGGAAAGGCTACGGCATGCCAGGGGGTAAAGGGTTCGGCAAAGTAAACGGCCGCACAAAGGAACTGAAGCGTCGGGTTGATGTATTGCAAAAGCCCGATGGTCGACAGCCGGACCCGGCGGGCGGCATAGCTGAACATGATTAGTGGCGTGGCCGTCAGCGGACCGGACAGGGCCAGCACCAGATGGGTGGTAAGGGAATTGCCCCCACCAACCCCGGTCCCCCAAAGCACGATCCAGACCACCGCCAGCGGCGACAGGATCAGCATTTCCACCGTCACCGACAGGACAGGCCCCAGATCGAGGCCCTTCTTGATCAGGCCATATCCGGCAAAGGTCGAGGCGATGGCGATGGCGATAAAGGGGGCGGCCTGCAACCCGACTGTCAGGATCACGACGGCAAGGGTGGCAAGGGCCACGGCGATCCACTGCAGGCGGGCCAGCCGCTCTCCCAGCACCAGCCTCCCCAGCAGCACGGCGGCCAGGGGAAATATGTAGTAACCCAACGAGGATTCCGTCACATGCCCCTGCCCCACCGAATAGATGAACAGGAACCAGTTCGTTGCGATGAACCCCGCGGCAAGCGCCAGTTTCCAAACGATCGTTGGCCGGCGCAGGGTGGCGGCCATCTGGCCAAAGCGGCCCTGCAAGGCAAGCACGCCGGCAAAGAAGATCAGCGACCACAGGGTCCGGTAGCTAAGCACCTCAAGCGGCGGCACATGGCTGACCTGGGCGTAGAAGATCGGCGACAGCCCCCAGATCAGGCAGGCCGCAGCCATCGCCAGGATCCCCTTCATCGGCTCTGTCATCAGTGACCGTCCCTTGATCAAAGAAAAAGGCGGCCCCGAATGCGGAGCCGCCCTGAGGTATTGCGAATGCCGCTGCGCTTACATGCGCGAGGCGACGTTCTCCCAGTTGACCAGATTGTCGAGGAAGTTGGTCAGGTAGGCCGGACGCTTGTTGCGGAAGTCGATGTAGTAGGAATGCTCCCACACATCGCATCCCAGAAGCGCGGTCTGGCCGAAGCACAGCGGGTTCACGCCATTCTCGGTCTTGGTGATCTTGAGGCTGCCATCGGTGTCCTTGACAAGCCAGGCCCAGCCCGAGCCGAACTGACCGGCGCCAGCGGCCGAGAAATCGGCCTTGAACTGATCGACCGACCCAAAGGCCTCGACCAGCGCGGCTTCGACTTCACCGGGCATCGCAGAGGTGCCAGGGCCCATCATTTCCCAGAACTGGTTGTGATTCCAAAGCTGGCTGATGTTGTTGAAGATACCGTTTTGGGCAACAGCCGTGGCGTTGTAGGTCCCCACGATGATCTCTTCGAGGGATTTGCCCTCCCACTCGGTGCCGGCGATCAGCTTGTTGCCGTTGTCGACATAGGCCTTGTGGTGCAGGTCGTGGTGATATTCGAGGGTTTCCTTGGACATGCCCTTATCTGCGAGTGCGTCGTGGGCATAGGGAAGATCGGGAAGGGTAAAAGCCATGAGAGCATTCCTTACGGTCTGGAGTTCAGTCTTGTGTTAATTGAGGGTCTGTTAGCAAGAGGTCAAGGGCAACCGCGTGGATTGGGCCTCAACCTGCGAACCGGTTTGGTCTCCTTCCTTCCCAAAAATACCGATCCCGGCTAGGATGAGAGAAAAAGAAAGTCTGGGGCAGCAAGTATGGGTCAAAACATCGAGACAGGGCGAATTCTCGCCTTTCGCAACGATCGGCTGGGCGCACGCATCATCTGCGTCGTCAATGCCATGCGACTGGCAGCACGTCATGACCTTCCCTTTGCTGTGCACTGGCACGCTGCCACCGACATTGGCCGGGTCTTTAATGATCCGCTGGATTTCTTTGCACCGGATCTGGTCACAGACCACTTCATCAGCCGGGAGGAATTCGAAAGTGCCCGCACATCCGCGATCCGGTTCGATGCCGTGAAGGCAGACGGTATCATGGGCCTGCGCGAGACCTTGGCCTCTGGCACGAACGTCATGGTCGACATGCCCTTCGGCTTTGCTGTCCTGGATGGAGAGGACCCAGGCACTGTCGCTGCCGATTGTGCCCGGATCTGGCGCAGCTTTCCCTTTGCACCCGCACTCACACCGTTCCTGCAGGACATTTCCGATAAGGTCGCGGGCAGCACGGCCTATCACCTGCGGCGGGGCGATATCACCAGCTTTCCACGGGCAATGAACCGCGCCTGGCCGGACAAGTACATCCCGGACGACTACTATATGCTGCATATGGAAAGGGTTCTGGCCGAGGGGATCAAACCGGTCCTTTATTCCGACGCGGCCAAGGCGATCAGCCGGTTCAAGGCCGCCTACCCGGCCCTCATCCCAGCAGAGACACTTTTTGACGGCGCCGACGTGGGCGAGGGTCAACGGGATCTTCTTGAACTCTATGCAATGTCCTGCAGCGCGCGGATCATTGCGCCGGGCAACAGCGCCTTTTCCTCGACTGCCGCCGCCTTGGGCGGGTCGGTCAAGATCGACGTCATAGAAGACATCAGTCCAGAGGAGCGCGCAGCGGCACGCGCCCGCCTTGCCGCCCGTCTGGCGGCTCATGGTAAAGTCGACATAGTCGCTGACGCGGGCGATCTTGGGCAATCCATTCAGCATCTTGTCATGGACCAGTCCGCCGAGGGCCTTTATGCTGCGGCCGCACAAACCGTATCAGCCTATGTCGAAGGCGGGTTAGACATCTCGTTCGTTTACCCGTTGCTGACAGAGCTTCAGTTGAAGGCCGGCGATCCCGAAGGGGCGATCCGGACGGGTGCGATCATGTTGACCCGGCCGGTCTATCACCGAAAGGACTTCGCCAATGGCGAGGCGCTTCATGCGATTGCCCATTTGGGCAAGGGCAACCTCAAGGCCGCCGCCAAACATGCCGCCAACGCCTTTTGGCACGAACCCGAAACCCCCTATGTCCGGGAACTGGTCGGGGTCATGGTCCGGCTTGGCCTGTTGAATGGCGCCAACTTTCTGCCGCCCTCACCCCTGATGTTGCTGATGCGCAGCCGCACCCTTCCGCAGGTGGAAAGAAACCCCGCCTTCAGCGTTCTCAAGACACTGGCAGAGCGCGGCATGACCCAGCCGCTACGCGCACCGGGTATCGAAATGCTCATATGGGACTGGTTCCTGCTTTTGCGCAGCTACTCCAAGACCTACGTGGCCAAGCATCCCAACCACAGCGGCTTTGAAAAGGCGTTTGCAAAGCTGCGCAACGTTGCACCGTCGCCAGAGCTGCGCAGTATCGAACTGCTCTACCATATGCATATTGAACCGACGGAGGATGGGCTGACCGCGCTGGACGCCTTGGCCCGCGCCCATCCCGACGAAGCCATGATCCAGCACAGGATTTCGGCCGCCGCCTGGCTCGTGCGGGATTTTGAAACAAGCCGCACCGCCGCAGAGGCGGCGGCAGAAATTGCTGGCCCGCAACCGGCCCATATCGCGTGGCGCGGGCTGGTGCGGGCCAAGTGCAAGGATTTCGACAAGGCGGCCACGGATATCGAGGCTGCTATCCGGGCCGGATTGCATCTGCCCTCCCTCTACACCGATCTTGCGGGCCTACAGACCCGGCTGGGGCAACCCGCCGAAGCGATCGTGACGTTGAACAATGCCGTAGCCCTTGCCCCGCGAGAACAGGAGGTCCGTTTTGCTCGGGCCGCCGCCTTGCTAGAGTTGGATCAGCCCGGCCTTGCGCTTGAGGATCTTGAGGTGCTGGCAAGCCTGGACACCACAGCGCCCAAGGTCGTCCTGCTGCATGCCAAATGCCTGGTTGCCCTAGGCCAGCCGGAGGACGCCGTGATCGTGCTGGACCAGGCGCTTTTGTCCAACGTCGGAAACGCAAGACTGCAGTCCGCCCGAAACGCGATCCGGACTGCACCCTCGGCGGCCTGACGCCAGAGGTCTGAGGTCTGAGGTCTAGGGAACCAGGTAGCCCACCGGCCCTTCCTTGGCGGAAGCCGACAGAAGGTCAAAGGCGTACTCCGCGACCGAGCGAAAACAGATGACCTCAAAGGTTTCGGCATCCCGCATCCAGAAGGCCGCCGCGATCTGGCCCAACCGGGTACGCCGGAACTGACCGGGGCCAAAGCTGTCGGGGTGCAGGTCGACTGGTGCCAGCTTGGCCAGAACCTCGCGTCCCCCTGCCCCTTCCAACAGGATCAACGCCCGGGCGTCCGACACATTGGCCGCCAGGTGGTGTGTGCCCACCAGGGCCTTTTGCAGAGTGTTAAGTGCGGCGGCCGTCTGGTCGTAAGGCACAAGGATCAGCACCTCGTCCGGGGACATCCAGCACAGCCCCTTTTCGCCAACACAGTTTGCGTGACCAGCTTTGGGAAAGTCGACCCCGGTCAGACCAGTGCACACCGACTTGAGTTTGGAGGACGACAGATCACCGCGCAGCGTAATCATGCCGCGCGGGCCCATGCCGCGCACGGTCACGAAGGCCTCGGTGGTGCGGCCACCGATCGGGCTGATGGCATCAGACATTCTGCTTTTCCCCTGCCTTGTCAAAGAACACCTGATCGACGATCCGGGCCTGAACGGCGGTCCCGTCCAGCTTTGGGAACTCGATCACTTCGCCCATCCGGTCCGGGCCATTCAGCACCAGCCCCATGGCGATCCCCTTGCCAAGGGTCGGCGACATATAGGTCGAGGTGACGCGCCCCTGGGTATTGCGCTGGCCGTTTCCGTTGTTGCCCGGCGCCACTGCATAGGCCCCGTCAGGCAGAACCGAACCGTCCAAAGTCTCAAGGCCCACAAGCTTCCAGCGGTTGGGGGCGGTCATATGTGACCGCTCTTGCGCCCGCTTGCCCAGGAAATCCTCTTTCTTCTTTGAGATTGCCCAGGACAGGCCAAGGTCCTGCGGGATGATGGTCCCGTCAGTCTCGTCCCCGATCATGATGAAGCCCTTTTCGGCCCGCATGATATGCAAGGCTTCGGTGCCGTAAGGCATGACCCCAAACTCTTCGCCCGCAGCCATCAAAGCCTCCCAGAAGGCAAGGCCCTGCCCGGCCGGCACCGCGATCTCGTAGCTCAGCTCGCCCGAGAAACTGATGCGGAACACCCGCGCGCTAAAGCCGCCGATGGTGCCGTCTGCCCATTGCATGAAGGGCAATGTCTCTTTCGACACATCCATGCCCCCCAGCTTTTCCAAAAGCTTGCGGGCATTGGGGCCGACAACGGCGACCTGTGCGAACTGCTCGGTCACGTTGGCGACATAGACCTTCCAGTCCCACCATTCGCACTGCAGCCAGTCTTCCATATGGGCATGGACCCGGTCAGCCCCGCCTGTCGTGGTGTGGCAAAGCCAGGTGTCCTCATCAATCCGGGCGACAACGCCGTCGTCCATCAGGAACCCGTTTTCCGAACACATCAGGCCGTAGCGGCATTTGCCGACGGCAAGGTTGCTCATCATGTTGGTATACATCATGTCGAGGAACCGGCCCGCATCGGGGCCTTTGACAATCAGCTTGCCGAGGGTCGAGGCGTCCAGCAGGCCCATCGCCTTGCGGGTGTTGTTGACCTCGCGGGCGACGGCGTCATGGGTGCTTTCGCCCTTGCGGACAAAGGCATAGGGGCGATGCCACTGGCCGACAGGCTCAAACTCGGCCCCGTGTTCGGCATGCCAATCGTGCATCGGCGTCTTGCGGACCGGTTGGAACAAATCCCCCTTGGCCACGCCCGCAATCGCGGCCAGCGTGATGGGGGTATAGGGCGGGCGGAAGGTGGTCGTGCCCACATTCGGGATCGCCGCCCCCAGCGCGTCGGACAGAACCGCCAGACCGTTGATATTGCTCAACTTGCCCTGATCGGTCGCCATGCCAAGTGTGGTGTAGCGCTTGGCATGTTCCACGCTTTCATAGCCTTCGCGGGCGGCCAGCTGCACGTCCGACACCTTGACGTCGTTCTGGTAGTCCAGCCACATCTTTTCGCGCAGGCTGATCCCCGCACCCTGCGGCATCATCCAGACCGGGCTGATCGGCCCTTCTGCTGGGTCAGAACCTGCTGGGGCCCTGCCCTTGGGTTTGTGCCCGCTAGCCTCGGCGGCGGAGTTTCCCGCTGCAAAGGCATCCGTCAAAACATCCGCCGTCTGCAATGCCCCGTTAGCCGTGCCGCCGGGCAGGACGAACACCGCGCCATCGGCGCCGGTCGGCCCACGCGCCGCATCGGGGCGGAACATGACCTTTTCGTCGTCCCAGACCAGCTTGCCCCCGCAATGGGACCACAGGTGCACGACAGGCGACCAGCCGCCCGACATGGCGACGGCATCGCAGGCGATCTCTTCCAGCACCGCGCCTTCGCCCGCCTGGGCACAGATGGCGACGCCAGTGACGCGCTTGCCGCCCTTGACCTTGGCGATGCCTTTGCCGGTCTCGACCCTGATACCCATCTCGCGGGCGGTCTGGATCAGCTCGCCCGAAGGTGAGGGGCGGGCATCGACGATGCAAGGCACGACAAGGCCCGCGGCCTTCAGTGCGATGGCGGTCCGATAGGCGTCATCGTTGTTGGTGACGACCACCGTCCGGTCGCCCGCGCTTATGGCATAGTTGACCACATAGTCGCGCAGGGCAGAGGCGAGCATCACGCCCGGAATATCGTTGCCCGCAAAGGACAGGGGCCGTTCGATGGCGCCTGTGCAGGTGATCACCCGCGCCGTGCGGACCTGCCATAGCCGCTGGCGCGGCCCGGCAAGGGTCGGGTCATGTTCGGTCAGTTTCTCATAGGCCAGCACATAGCCGTGGTCGTAGACCCCTGCCCCCATCATGCGCAGGCGCATCTGGACATTGGGCATCTGGCCAAGGGCGGCCACGGTTTCGTCGATCCACTCTTGCGCGGGCTTGCCGTCGATCTGGGGCTGGTCCACCCCGGCGCGGCCGCCCCAATGGGCGGTTTGCTCGATCAACAGGACCCGGGCGCCGGCCTGACCGGCGGCCATAGCAGCGGCGAGACCAGCGATACCACCGCCGACCACCAGGACGTCAACATGGACGTGAAAGTGTTCGTAGGTGTCGGTATCGCGGTCCTTGGGTGCTTTGCCCAGGCCGGCCGACTGGCGAATGAACGGCTCGTAGATATGTTTCCAGAACGACCGGGGATGGATGAACATCTTGTAGTAGAACCCGGCGGGCAGGAACCGGGACAGCCGCGCGTTGACCGCGCCCACGTCGAACTCAAGGCTGGGCCAGTGGTTCTGGCTTGCTGCCGTCAGCCCGTCGAACAGCTCTGTCGTGGTGACGCGCTGGTTGGGCTCGAATTTCGCGCCCGTGCCAAGGTTCACAAGCCCATTGGGTTCTTCTGCGCCCGAGGCCACGACGCCGCGCGGACGGTGATACTTGAACGACCGGCCGACCAACATCTGGTCATTGGCCAGAAGCGCCGAAGCGATGGTATCGCCCGCCAGCCCGCGCAGCCTTTTGCCGTTGAAGTCGAATGAAACGGGACGGGCGCGGTCGACAAACCGCCCCCCCGTCGACAGACGCGTGCTCATGAAAAGAGCCTCCATGTCCAACCCGGCCGCTTGCCGGATATCTTGTCCTTGATCTCTTGCGGCGGCTCGGTGGTCTGGGCGGGATAGGTGCCAAAGACTTCAAGCGTGGTGGTGCAGCGGGCGGCAAGAAACCACTTTCCGCAGCCATAAGCGTGCCGCCAGCGTTCAAAATGCATGCCTTTGGGGTTCTCGCGCTTGAACAGGTAGTCCTCGAACGCCTCGTCCTCCGAGCCGGGGCCGAACCGCTTGAGATGCGCCTCGCCGCCGGGGGCAAGCTCGGTCTCGTCGGCATGAACGCCGCAATAGGGGCAGGTGAGTGTCAGCATGGGCGGAACCCTCGTGTCAGGTGAAAGGCCAGGGCGATGGGATAGGTCAATGCGCCACCCCCGCCGCCACGCTTTCGTCGATGAATTTGCCGGCGCGGAACCGGTCCATTGTGAACTCGGCCGCCAAAGGACCCGGTTCGCCCTTGGCCATCAGTTCGGCCATCGCCCAGCCAGAGCCGGGGATCGCCTTGAAACCGCCCGTCCCCCAGCCGCAGTTGACAAAGATATTGCCCACCGGCGTCTTGGAGATAATCGGAGAGCGGTCGCCAGTCATATCCACGATCCCGCCCCACTGGCGCAGCATCTTGAGGCGCGAGATCATCGGAAAGGTCTCGACCAGCGCCCGGACCGTTTCCTCGATATGATGGAACGATCCACGCTGGGTATAGTTGTTGAACCCGTCGGTGCCGCCACCAATGACCATCTCGCCCTTGTCGGACTGCGACATGTAGCCGTGAACGGTATTGGCCATGACGACCACATCCATGCAAGGCTTGATCGGTTCGCTGACAAGCGCCTGCAAGGCAAGGCTCTCGATGGGAAGGCGAAAGCCCGCCATTCCAGCCAGAACGCTGGAATGACCGGCCACGACGACGCCCAGCTTGGCGCAGGAAATCTCGCCCTTGGTGGTGCTGACGCCGGTAACCTTGCCCTGAGACTGGTGGATGGCGGTGACTTCGCACTGCTGGATGATGTCCATTCCCATGTCCGAACAGGCTCGGGCATAGCCCCATGCCACGGCGTCATGACGGGCCGTGCCACCCCGGGGCTGCCACAGGGCGCCCAGAACCGGATAGCGGGGACCGTCGATGTCCATGATCGGACACAGTTCCTTGACCCGCTGGGGGGATATGAACTCGGTATCCACGCCCTGCAGCTTGTTGGCATATGCGGTGCGCTGGTAGCCGCGGATCTCGTGCTGGGTCTGGGCCAGCATCATGACGCCACGGGGGCTGAACATGACGTTGTAGTTCAGGTCCTGGCTAAGACCTTCGTAAAGAGAGCGCGACTTTTCGTAGATCGCAGCGGACGGGTCCTGCAGATAGTTCGACCGAATGATCGTGGTATTGCGGCCCGTGTTGCCGCCACCCAGCCAACCCTTTTCAAGGATCGCCACGTTGCGGATGCCGTGGTTCTTGCCAAGGTAGTAGGCGGTCGCCAGCCCGTGGCCCCCGGCGCCGACGATGATGGCGTCGTATTTTGCCTTTGGCGCAGGCGAGGCCCAGGCCCGTTCCCACCCCAGATGATGGCGGGCGGCCTCGCGGGCGATGGCAAAGACGGAATAGCGTTTCTTCAAGGCGAATCCCCCAACGGGCTGCGGCATGGACTGCGGTTCTTCCTGAACCCGGACGGCTGAATTGTTGCGACTGACTGCGTCACATGCCCCTTCGAATGCGACACCAGACTCAGTTGTCGCGGTATAGCCTTATCCTCGGGCCGGACGAAAGGCCGCGCCCCCTTTCGCCGAGGGCACTTGATGCGTAAGTAACGACCAGAATTCAGCCAAAAGGGCCCACCCGATGCTTTTCTGGATCATTTGCGCGATCATGGCCGCCGTTGTGGCGGCTTTGCTCCTTGTTCCGATGTTTCGCGGCGGCAAAGATGCTGTCGCCGATGCACAGGATGTGGCGATATATCGCGACCAATTGACCGAGATTGACCGCGATCTGGCCCGGGGCACCCTAAGCCCCGACGAGGCCGAGCGGACGCGGACCGAAGTGTCGCGCCGCTTGCTGGCCGCCGATGCCGCTGGCAAGCGCAGCCTGACCGAGGCCCCAGCCCGCGCTACAACAGCGATGGCGGTGGTGGCGGCGGCTGTGGTGGTCGGCGGCGCGCTTTGGACCTACGACCGGCTTGGCGCACCGGGGTATCCCGATATCCCGCTGGCGCAACGGATCGCGGACAGCCAGACCTTCCGCGAAGGCCGGATGAGCCAGGCGCAGGCTGAACAAGCCGTGGCCGAGGCCCGGCTTGCGGCCGACGGGATCGGTGCCGCAGCCACCCCCGACATGCCCGCCGACTACCTCGCCATGGTCGAGGAACTGCGCCAGATCGTGCCCACCCGCTCGGATGACCTGCGCGGCTGGGCGCTTCTGGCACTGCACGAGGCCCGTCTTGGACAATTCGGCGCAGCAGCGCGGGCGCAAGAGCGGGTCCTGCAACTGCGCGGGATTGACGCCACGGATGAAGATCGTATGGCGCTTGTCGACCGGATGGTTGCAGCCGCAGAAGGGTTCGTCTCGCCCGAGACCGAGGCGATCCTGCGTGACGTGCTGGGCCGAGACGACACCAACTTGGGCGCGCGCTACTACTACGGCTTGCTCTACGCCCAGACCGACCGGCCCGACCTGGCCTTCCGCCTGTGGCGGGACGTGATCAACGAAGGCGGGCGGGATGACCCCTATGTACAACTGGCCCGGGTCCAGGTCGAGGATGCGGCCTTTCGGGCCGGTGTCGAATATACGTTGCCCCCCGAACGCGGCCCCGATGCGGATGCCTTGGCCGCCGCCCGCGACATGAGCGCGGAGGACCAGCAGGCCATGATCGAAGGCATGGTGGCCCAGCTGTCGGACCGGTTGGCAACACAAGGCGGCACCGCCGACGAATGGGCCCGCCTGATCGCAGCCTACGGCGTGCTGGGCGATACCGAGCAGGCGGAGGCGATCTGGCGCGAGGCACGCGAAGTCTTTGCCACCTCTGCCCCCGCGATGGAGGTCATCTCGCAAGCGGCCGAACGGGCGGGTATCGCCGTCCAATGATCTGCGAAACGCCCGAAGACTTTGCCGCTGCCCTGCCCCGCGATGCCGCCATCACCGGGCTGGATCTGGGCACCGTCACGATCGGTGTTGCCGTGTCAGACCGCATGCTGTCCGTGGCAAGCCCGCTTGAAACCATCAAGCGGCGCAAATTCGGCCTTGATGCCGCAAGGCTGCTCGAGATCGTGGCCGCCCGCGAGATCGGCGGCATTGTCCTCGGCCTGCCGCGCAACATGGATGGCAGCGAAGGGCCTCGGGCGCAGTCCACCCGCGCCTTTGCCCGCAACCTTGAACGGCTGACGCCCCTGCCGATCACCTTCTGGGACGAACGTCTGTCCACCGTCGCCGCCGAACGCGCCCTGCTTGAGGCGGATACGACACGAAAACGTCGCGCAGAGGTGATCGACCACGTCGCGGCAGCCTATATCCTGCAAGGCATACTGGACCGCCTGGCCCATCTGAGGAGAAACGCATGACGCAGCAAGATCCGACCGACAAGGTCTGGGCCCGGGCCGAGATCGAAAGCCCCTGCATCAAGATCTGCGTGATCCACCCCGCCACCCGGCTGTGCACCGGTTGTCTGCGTTCCATCGACGAGATCGGGGCATGGAGCCGGATGACGCCGGACATGCGCAGCGCCATCATGGCAGAGCTGACCGAGAGGGGCAGCCTCCTCAAGAAGCGGCGCGGCGGACGGGCGGCCCGGCTGGAACAGCTTTGACGTAAGGTGGGTCCGGACCCACCTTACCCCAACCATCCCCCGATATCGTCCAGCAAGGGCCGGAAATAGGCCACCATCCGTTGCCCACCGCTCGACCAGGCTCCATTGCCCCAAGGTGCTACACCGTGAATCGCCAACCGGTGGACCAGCATGGCCTGCCCCGGCAACACCGGCAACGCGCGCCTTGGACAGGCCTCAAAGACCCGGGCCCGAACGGCCTTGTACGCCTCGGTCACGTCGACTGAGGCCCAGTCCCGGGGCTCAAGTCCCCGAAACACCTCCTCAAAGGCCTCCCGGATCATCCGGTGACTGCCTTCCCAGACCACCAGTGGACTGGCCCCCGGCGCCACCGCGTTCAGCGGCAGGCCAAGGATGAAGGCATGCGGCTCTATCAGATGCCGCCGCTTTTGTGGCCCAAGGGGCAGTAACCCGTCCAGATGGGCCGCGTCCCTGTGCCGGCGAAAGGCATGGGCGGCGTCGCTTTCCGTCGGATCCCGCCCCGGATAGCCGGGCCGGACGACGGACAGCTGCGCCTTGTGCCATGCGACGGTAGGCCGAACCAGATCAGACCAGGGGCCTTGCAGGGCGACGCCTCCAATGGCCCCGGTCGCGTCAGTCGGCAGGGCATCGACCCCGACAAACCAGGTCTTGTCATGCCGCCACCATTTGGACTGCATGTCAGGATCGGCAAGAACATCATGTGCCGCCGCCTCTGCCGCCCGCGCCCACTGTGCCACGCCTTCGTCATAGGGAAAGACAACGTAGCCCGCGTCCTCAAGATCGGTCTGGCGGGACATCCGGATCAGGCCGCCGCAGCCGCCTGGCTGACCTGCGCCAGCGCCTTTAACACCACCTCGGGGCCCGCCCCATCGCGGCTTGCCTCCTCGGACAGGACCCGGCGCCAGCCACGCGCGCCGGGACGCCCGGCAAAGAGGCCCAGCATATGGCGCGTCACCTGATGCAGCCGCCCGCCCCGCGACAGATGCCCCTCGATCCAGGGCAGCATCTCCATGACGGCCTCTTCCGCCGTCACACCATGGGATGCCCCAAAGATGCGCCGATCCGCCTCACCCAGAACTTCGAAGGGGGTCTGATAGGCCGCCCGTCCGATCATCACCCCGTCCATACCATCGGCCAGAAGTGCCTCTGCCTGATCGAGGCTGGTGATCCCACCGTTGATCGACAGGTGAAGGTCGGGAAAGTCATGTTTCATCCGCAAGACCAAAGGATAGTCAAGCGGCGGGACATCGCGGTTTTCCTTCGGCGACAGCCCCTGCAGCCAGGCCTTGCGGGCATGGATCGAAAACCGACGCACGCCCGCCCGGCTTACCGCCTCGATAAAGCGGGGCAAGGCCTCTTGCGGGTCCTGATCGTCGACCCCGATCCGGCACTTGACCGTCACCTCAACCGGAGAGGCCGCGATCATTTCGGCCACGCAGTCGGCCACCAGATCCGGGCTTTCCATCAAAACCGCCCCGAACGACCCCGATTGTACCCGATCCGACGGGCAACCACAGTTCAGATTGATCTCGTCATAGCCATAATCCGCCCCGATCCGGGCCGCCTGCCCCAGCTGCCCGGGATCGGCCCCGCCCAGCTGGAGGGCCAAGGGATGTTCGACCGGGTCAAAGCCCAACAGGCGATCACGATCCCCATGGATGACCGCCGGTGCGGTGACCATCTCGGTATAGAGCAAGGCCTGATGTGACAGGACGCGGTGAAACACCCGACACCGGCTGTCGGTCCAGTCCATCATCGGGGCGACTGACAATCGCGCGGCCTGAAGGGCTTCGGTTTTTGGCATTCCTGGCTCTCCTATGGTGCGCGATGGGGCTGGCGCGGCCATGCTGCTGTCATAAAGCAGGCCAAACACCATGGTCCAGCCCCTTGCGCAACGACCAAATCCCGCTGGTGCCGCACCGTTTCCTCAAAGGACCGGGGTCAAACCTTCACGGGCCGCTCGTGAGGTGGCCAGCGATCCTTGGCCGGCAATCATCAGCGTTGCTTTCACCCTCGGACCAACCCAGAATAAGGAGCGGCCGTCGCGAAAGGGCGCGTTGCATCCTATATGTGGTCTGCAAACCCGCAAGGCCTCCCCGCAGGGCCTCCCGGCAAACACCCGACACATTGCGCCAAAAAGGAACCTCTTGTGAAAACCCTTACCCTTTCTGCCCTTGTCCTGATCGGCACGCTTGTGACCACTGGCACGGTGTCCGCCCAACACAGCAACCATCAAGATCACGGCAGTATGCACGCGACCTTGTTGATGCCAACCGAACCCGGCGACAGTTCGTTTGCGGCGATTGCCGAAATCGTGCAACTGCTGTCGCAAAACCCCGACACCGACTGGGAGCGGGTCGATATTGACGCCCTTCGCCTCCACCTCGTCGATATGACGCAACTGGTCCTCGGCGCGACCGTTGACGCAGAAGAGGTCCCGAACGGCCTTCGAATGACGGTATCGCTGTCCGGTCGCCCGGGTGAGGCCGCTTCGCGGATGGTACCTGCCCATGGTCCCGTCCTTGCCGGGGAAACAGGCTGGTTGTCGGACATTGTTGCCAATGAGGCAACAATCATCTGGACTGTGACGGATCCCCAAGCCCGCGATGCCGCGCAGATCAGAGGCCTTGGCTTCTTTGGCCTGATGGCGACCGGGGATCATCACCGGGAACACCATATCGCCATCGCGCAGGGCCGATCCATGCACTAGCGACTGGCGTTGCACAGCGGGGACCGAGGTCGCCAAGCCTATGGTTGCTCGCTGTATTGCGCATCTGTTTGGCAGTCGAAACTCAGCTTGGCGGACTTGAGGTAGGTCAGAAACGCCTGGACCTTGGTCGTGCGGTGCAGATCGACATGGGTCACCATCCAAAGGGCGGTGGACCATGCATCACCGGGCGGGATGATCGCCACAAGGTCCGGCCTGACGCAGGCATCATGCTCGGCCAGAAAGCCAAGACCCAACCCTTCGCAAACGGCAGTGTGCAGGACCTGCTGGTCCGTCGTCCGAAGCGCCAGCGCGTCGGATGGGACATTGTCGGTCATCCAGTCCGCATAAGGCACCGGCCGCCGCAGGCCGACCGCCCCCACGAAACGGTGCCCGTCCAGCCGGTCCGGGTCAGGGTGCCCTGCCCGGTCGATATAGCTGTGGCTGGCGTAAAGACCGAACCGCAGGCGGCAGAACATGGTCACGACGTAGTCGGGCACCTCGGGCTTGGCCCCGGCGCGGATCGCGACATGCGCCTCCCCATATTCAAGCCGGGCCAGCTGCGCCCCGGCGACAAACTCAAGCGCGATCAGGGGGTGGGCAAGATGAAAAGCCCCGATGGCCGGCATAACCAGCGGCGCAACCCCCGCCAGAGCAGTCACGATAAGGGACCCGGACAACTGCCCCGCCTTGCCACGACTACGCCCGACAAGATCACCGAACATTTCGTCAGCCCGGCCCGCCACCTCGCCGGGTGTCTGACGTCAGCGCCCATGGGACAGTTTAGGCATATTGCGGAACGGAGGG
>CALFSV010000176.1 GCA_937916485.1 uncultured Paracoccaceae bacterium
CCTCTACGACCGCTTCACCACCCGCGAAAACCTGACGTTCTTTGCCCGGTTGTCGGGGTTTCCCGATCCCAGCGAGGCCGTCCGAGAGACGCTGGATTTTCTGGGCATTGTGCCGCTTGCTGATCGGAATGTCGGGACCTTCTCCAAGGGGATGCGGCGGCGTGTCGGGCTCGCCCAAGCGATCCTACACAGCCCCGAGGTGCTGTTTCTGGACGAGCCGACATCGGGCCTCGATCTGATGGGTGTGCGCCAGCTTCGTGAGATCATCGAGAAACTGCATGCCTCAGCGATGACCGTTTGCATGAACACGCACCTTCTGTCTGAACTGGCGCGCAGTTGCACCTCGATCGGGATTCTGGCGCAGGGCAAGCTGGTTTGCCACGACACGATGCAGGCTGTGGCCGAGAAGTACGACGAACAGACGCTGGAAGACCTCTATCTCGGCGTTGCCGAGCACCAGCCGGGAGTGCCGGCATGAGCCCGGCAAACCTCATCGCCCGTCAATCGCTGGCCAATCTGATCCGGGACCGCAGTGTCCTTCTGCTGGTCGGATTCCTTGCTGCCATGGTGCTGGTGAGGGCCTGGCTGGGATGGTTGGCGTCGGTGACCGTCAATGCGATCTATTGCGACGGCGTGCAATACCTGACCACCGCCGATCAGCCGGTGCCGCCGAATCCCATCGGCAAGACCGTCCCGTTGGCAGTGCTGCGCAATTTGGGGGTCTATATCAGCCTGATCGGCGCCTTTGGGACGATCGTGATTGGCCAAATGCTGATCGAGTCAGACCGGTGGGCTGGCACGCAGCCGCTGATCGGCACACGCCCGTTTGACCGGCGCGACATCGCTCTTGGCAAGTTGCGCGCGCTTGTGATCGCTACTGGGGTGATGATGGCGGTCGCTGCTGTCATCTCTGTTGCGACGCTTTTTGCCAGTCCCGCGCTGGTCGTCAGGGCAGGGGACCTGATGCACCTGATGCTGTTTCTGATTGGCAGTTGGGCCTACATCACTGTGTTCGGGCTCCTTGCCCTTCGCGCAGCCGACCGGTTGACGGCCACCGCCGGCGGCTTGAATGCGGGAGGCCCCGATGCCTGATGTCCTTCCTTATCTGGCGACGTTCTTACCATCGCTGTCCGCGACACCCGAGAACAATTGCGCGTCAGATTTCTGCTCTGGGCGACATTGGCCTTGATCGTCGCAGCGACCGTATCGGTCGTAACCGGGGCCATCGCGCTTCACAGCGACGCTGCGACCTTTTCTGCCGCACGCGCCCAACTTCTGTCACTGGGCAAGGACGCCTCGGCCATCGCCGCGCCGGAGTTTTATCTGCCGAAACTGAGGCGCGGCATGATCGAGCAGATCGAGATCGTAGGGGCGGTCATCGCTCTGGTCGCAGGTTATCGCGCTGCGGCAGCCGACCGTGGCCTTCAGACACCGGCGCTGGTCCTGACCCGACCGTTGCCGCATTGGGCCTATACGCTTGTAAAGCTTGTCGGCGGTACGGGGTTGGGAGCGGTGTTTCTTGGGCTTGTCTTTCTGACCACGGCGATCTGGCTGCCCCTTGTTTCTGGCATCGGGCTTTCCATCGCTGATGTGGGAAGGCTAGCCCTGACCGGGGCTGCGGGTGTTCTCTATCTGACTGCACTTTTTACGGTTGGCTTTGGCCTAAGCCTCTGGGCCAAAAGTTCTGCGAGCGGTCCGACTTATGCATTTGCGCTCTGGATCCTCGTGGTGCTCGTGGCGCCGCCGATCTGACTACACTGACGGTCTACTACACGATCACAAATGCTGACAGCGGGGCGATCGCAAGCTATGTCGACCATCCCGCCGTCGTCGTTCCAGCTGCCGAACAGGCCCGGATTCACGTCGATGACGGCAAAGTGCCCGGCCACTTCCGCGCAAACCCCAATTCGATCTATGTGACGAGCCCTGCCGGCAAGCATGTTGCGGTCTCAATTCAGGCAGAAGGCTTCGCCGCAGTACTGGGAACTGTTGAGAAGGATCCGGGCGGCCCTGAGACCGCTAACTAAGCCTTTGTCCATCAGCTCGAACGGGTTTAAGCACCATGCGCTGAGCTGTACGTGCCACCGGTACGCAATCGCATAGCGGACGCATGCCGATGCCCGACGACCTGGGCTGAAGCGCGACGCGGACCGGCTCGTGCAGCCTTTCGAGCACCCTTGATTTCTTTGGGTGCTCAATCATCTCTCGGACTGAGAGTCGGTGCCGTAGAGGGCGTTTCTTGTTGCTCTCGAACATCACGGTCTAAAGACAATGGTGCGAAGACAGTAGGGGCTTTGCGGTTTCCTCAAAGGCAGATGGGTTGATGAATTTGCGTTCACAGACCGCCTGCCGCTTTTCCGGTCTGTTGCGCCGAGAATGGCGCTGACGCCCGGTCCAGGGGGGCGAGACCCGATGCGATCGGTCTGTCGGACGCCGCAAATCCAAAGTCAGTTGTCCCGAACGAGGGCAAGCTTCAGCCCTTTTTCCTGCCACACGCCCAAAAACTTGTCGATCTGGTGGGCATTTGGGGCCTTATCACAGACCGTCGATTAGGCAGGTTGCATCTTTTGGTGCGTTTCGGTCTAGTCACGGATCAGAAGTACGGCAAAAGCCGTCAGACGACAGGGAGACTTGGCTTGGACCATGGCAACGACGCAGCGTTCGTCGAATTTGAACGTGTGCAAAAAAGCTATGACGGGGAAACCCTCGTCGTGAAGGACCTGAACCTTTCAATGCCAAAGGGAGAGTTCCTGACGATGCTTGGGCCGTCAGGGTCCGGCAAAACGACCTGTCTCATGATGCTGGCCGGGTTTGAAACCGCGACTCACGGTGACATTCGCTTGGCCGGCAAGCCAATCAACAACATCCCGCCGCACAAGCGCGGCATCGGGATGGTGTTTCAGAACTACGCGCTGTTCCCCCACATGTCAGTGGCCGAGAACCTTAGCTTTCCGCTTGAGGTCCGCAAGATGGGCAAGTCCGAGCGTGAAGCCAAGATCAAGCGTGCTCTTGATATGGTCCAGATGGGCGCCTTTGGCGGTCGCCGTCCGTCGCAACTGTCGGGCGGCCAGCAGCAGCGCGTCGCTCTGGCACGCGCTCTGGTGTTCGAGCCTGAACTGGTGCTGATGGACGAACCGCTGGGCGCATTGGACAAGCAGTTGCGTGAAACCCTTCAGTTCGAGATTACCCGCCTGGCCCACGATCTCGGTATCACGGTGGTTTACGTTACACACGACCAGACAGAGGCCCTGACCATGTCTGACAGGGTCGCTGTTTTCGAGGCGGGCAAGATCCAGCAGCTGGCACCACCCTCGGAATTGTACGAAAAACCCATGAACAGCTTCGTTGCCCAGTTCATCGGTGAGAATAACACCCTTGAAGGCAAGGTCACCCAGATCGACGGGGCGACCTGCACGGTCCAACTGGACAGTGGTGACATCATTGATGCGATGCCGGTAAACGTGTCGCATGTGGGCGAACGCACCAAGGTGTCCATCCGGCCTGAGCGGGTTGAATTCAATAAGTCGCGCCTGCGCGAAGGGGCTCATACCCTCAAGGCCGAGGTGCTGGAATTCATCTACATGGGCGATATTTTCCGCACCCGGCTACGGGTTGCAGGAACCGACGACTTTGTCATCAAGACACGCAACGCCCCCGATCAGGTCCGGCTCCAACCGGGCGAACAGATCGAGGTCGGCTGGCTCGCAGAAGATTGCCGCGCGCTCGACGCATGAGCGAGGCGGAAATTAAGGACAGGATCCGGCCCGGGTACCCTTTCCTCAAAGTCACAAAAACCGGGTTCATAGACGGGAGAATAAGAATGAAGACAGTTAAGATGGCAATGGCGAGCACTGCCCTTACGGCGATTGCCGGAATGGCACTTGCCGATGCCCATGCAACAATGACCAACGAAATGACAATCGTCAGCTGGGGTGGCGCCTATCAGGCCAGCCAGATCGGTGCCTACTCCGATCCGTACATCGCCATGCATCCCGAGATGAGCATCATCTATGATGAAAGCTCGTCCGAGGCCGTGGCCAAGCTGCGCGCCATGAACGAAGCCGGCAACATCACCTGGGATCTGGTCGACGTCGAAGCGGCGGACGCCATCCGCCTTTGTGACGAAGGTCTGGCCATGGAAGTGGACGTGGACGACATCCTCGCCCCGGCCCCCGATGGAAGCTCTGCTTCTGATGACTTTGGCGACTCGCTGATTTCGGATTGCTTCATTCCGCAGATCGTCTTCTCGACCACAGTCGGCTATCGCACCGATCTGGTTGGCGACACCCCGCCGACAGACATCTGCGCGATCTTTGATCTGGAAACCTATCCCGGTCAGCGTTCGCTGAACCGCAATCCGCTTGCCAACATGGAGTGGGCCCTGCTTTGCGACGGCGTGCCGAAGGCTGACATCTACGACGTTCTTGCGACGCCCGAAGGTCAGGACCAGGCTTTTGCCAAGCTCGACACCATCAAGGATAGCGTGATCTGGTGGACAGCCGGTGCTGAAACACCCCAGCTTCTGGCCGATGGCGAAGTCGTCATGGGCTCCACCTACAACGGTCGCCTCTTCTCGGCGATTGCGGAGCAGGGCCAGCCGATCGGTATGCTCTGGGACGCTCAGATGCTGGACTTTGACGGATGGGTCATTCCTGCGGGTCTGCCCGAGGACCGTCTGGCCCGCGTGCTGGACTTCCTCTACTTCGCAACCGACACCCAGCGTCTTGCTGATCAGGCCAAGTATATTTCCTACGGCCCGACGCGTGCGTCCTCGGCTCCGCTTGTTGGCAACCACGGTGCTCTTGGCATCCCGATGGCCGAGCACATGCCGACCGATCCGGCAAACGCCACCAACGTGTTTGTCACCCAGTACGACTTCTGGGCTGACTACCGGGACGATCTGGACGCCAAGTTCCAGTCCTGGCTGGCACAATAAGCGATTGGTCAGGGCGGGGAGCAATCCCCGCCCTACACCAACCCAATAGGACGCCGCTAATGCCCAAAGGCTACATTATCGCACATATCGCCGTCACAGATCCCGAAGTCTACAAAGGCTATATCGACCAGAACACCGACGTTCTGGGAGGGCTCGGTGGCCGGTTCATCGTGCGGGGCGGCACATCCCAGACGGTAGAAGGCAGCCTTGAAGGCCGCCACGTCGTCCTGGAATTTCCAAGCTATGCAGAGGCGCTCGCAGCCTATCATGATCCGGCCTATCAGAAGATAGCGGACATCCGGCGGGCCAGTTCTGAAGGTACGATCGTCGTGGTGGAGGGAACCTGATGGCAGACGCAACCGCAACCGGCATAACGGCGGAACAGAAGTCCGGGCCCATGATGGCCGCTGACGGACGGACCCTGAAATCAAGCCTCAACCGGGCGCTGCGCCGCGAAAAGCTGCGCGCCCTTGCGTTGATTGCGCCGCTATTGATCTTTGTCCTCGTGACATTTGTCGCCCCGATCGTGGATATGTTGTTCCGCTCTGTCGAGAACCAGATCGTCTCTGAAACCATCCCCCGCACCGTCGATGCACTGGCGGATTGGGATGCGACCTCCACCGAGGCACCCGGTGAAGAGGTCTTTGCAAGCCTTTACACCGATCTGGTCGTGGCCGAGGAATACAAGCGCCACACCCGCCTTGGATCACGACTGAATTACGAACTGACTGGCATCTCATCGGTCTTCCGCTCAACGGGGCGGTCCATCGGCCGTTTCGACACCGACATTTACACCGACCAGTTCATCGAGGCGGATCCTACCTTCGAAGACCCCGCCCAGTGGGCGTCCTGGATGGCGGACGACAGTCTCAGGGCGGCCCTGCCGCTGACGGCGGACGCCTATGACGCCTGGGTCGGGATCATGATCGAGGTCAAGGAAGACGATCCCCTTGACGAAGACATCTACGACTTTGTCTACACGGCGCTTTTCCGGGATCTCGCCGCGGGCGCGGTGCCCGCAGGAATGCCCTCTGTCGATGTGTCCGGCTTTGAAACAGTCTCGCTGCGCGAGTTGTTCATCGAAGAAGACGATGCATGGATGAATGTCGAGATCTGGCAAACGATCAAGACCTACAGTCCGTCTTACACCGACGGCTATTTCCTGAACGCCGTGGACATGAAGAACGGACCCGAGGGTGCCGAGTGGCGCCCCGAGAACGAGCAGCTTTATATCCAACTGTTCATCCGGACCATGTGGATGAGCCTCGCGATCACCGGGTCCTGTATCCTGCTGGGCTATCCGATCGGCTGGTTGCTGGCCAACCTGCCGGCCCGCACGGCGAATGTGCTGATGATCCTTGTGCTGTTGCCTTTCTGGACATCGCTACTGGTGCGAACCTCGGCGTGGAAGGTCCTGTTGCAGCAACAAGGGGTCATCAATGACATTCTGGTCTGGATCGGCCTTGTGGCGGACGACAACCGATTGGTGATGATCAACAATGCCACCGGCACGATCATCGCGATGACCCATATCCTGCTGCCCTTCATGATTCTGCCGCTTTACTCCGTCATGCGGACCATTCCGCCGTCCTACCTGCGAGCTGCCAAAAGCCTCGGGGCGACCAACTGGACCGCGTTCTGGCGGGTCTACTTTCCGCAAAGCGTGCCCGGGATCGGGGCGGGGTCGATCCTCGTGTTCATCCTGGCCATCGGCTACTACATCACGCCCGAGATCGTGGGCGGGACCAAGGGGGTCTTCATCTCGAACCGGATCGCCTATCATATCTCGTCCTCGTTGAACTGGGGTCTGGCGGCGGCGTTGGGAAGTATCCTGTTGATCCTCGTGCTGGCGCTTTATTGGGCCTACGACCGCCTGGTCGGCATCGACAACGTCAAGCTGGGGGGCTGAGGCAATGACACAGACAGCCATTCCCCCCAAAGACTACAAGAAGGAACGCGCACAATGAGCGGCCCGCCGATCTATGCAACGACCGGACAGCGGATCTGGTATTATGGGTTTCGCGTGATCTGTGGGTTGATCTTCTTCTTCCTGATCGCGCCGATCATCGTGATCATCCCGCTCAGCTTTAACGCTCAGGACTTTTTCACCTTCACGCCCGAGATGCTGCGGTTGGATCCTGCGGGCTATTCGACCAAGCACTATGCCGACTTCTTCACGAACGAGGCCTGGCAGGTTCCGTTGATGAACTCTCTCAAGATCGCCCCTGTGGCGACGCTTATCTCGGTTGGATTGGGAACCCTGGCTGCGATTGGTCTGTCGCAAAGCCATGTGCCGTTTCGCCGGGCGATCATGGCGGTCCTCATCTCACCGATGATTGTGCCGTTGATCATTTCGGCGGCGGGGATGTATTTCTTCTATTCTCGGATCGGGATGCAGGGCACCTATTGGGGGGTCGTTCTGGCCCACGCAGCTCTGGGTATCCCTTTCGTCATCATTACCGTGACGGCTACCTTAGTCGGGTTTGACCGCTCACTGACGCGGGCGGCGGCGAACATGGGGGCGGGGCCTGTTACGACCTTTTTCCGGGTGCAGATGCCGCTGATCCTGCCGGGGGTCATTTCCGGCGGGCTGTTCGCCTTCATCACCTCGTTCGACGAGGTGGTGGTTGTGCTCTTTGTCGGATCGGCCGGTCAAAAGACGCTGCCTTGGCAGATGTTCACCGGACTTCGCGAACAGATCAGCCCGACCATTCTGGCGGCGGCGACGGTTCTGATCTCGATTTCGATCCTGCTGCTGGCGACGCTTGAGATTCTGCGCCGGCGGTCCGAACGGCTGCGCGGACTGTCTCCGGGCTGACCCGACCGGCCAAGATCGCGCCGCTTTTGCGCCACCTCATTGCCATGCCTGCAGTCTAGAAAAGAATGAATTCTTTTCGGACTGCATTATGCCCTACGATATTTATGTTCTGGACGAGAACCAGCTGACCGTCACGGACGCTCAGTCCAACGTGACAGCCAATCAACTGGATGGCATCACGCAGGGCAGTGGTGTGCATATGGTTGGCCAGACGATCACCTTGAACAGCAATGCCTGGCATGCGGTCAGCATCAACGACAATGATCTCAACTTTCAGGACAGCGACACCAGCCAGAAGTTGGCGACCCCCGAGACTTTCAACGGTCAGACCTACAATGCCGGAACGGTCGTCGAGGCCGAATTTCGGATGGTGCTGAGCTACGGGGGCGATAGCTGGACGGTCGTCGCCCTTAACGTCAACAACAGCAGCCCCGCCTATGGCACGGTCGAAGGCCTTGCCTTTATCGGAGGGCCGGGCGGCTTTCCTCCGGTCGGCGTGCCGCTGACGGTGACAAGTGCAGGCGAAGGGCCGTCCTTTGCCGCGACAAGCTATGCCACGCCGATCTGCTTTGCCTCTGGCACGATGATCGATACCCCCGACGGGCCGCGTCTGGTCGAGGAAATCAAGGTGGGTGATCTGGTCCTGACCTTGCATGACGGGCCGCAGCCGGTCTTGTGGCATGCGTCTCGAAGCTGGCCGGCGCAGGGTGCCTATGCCCCGGTCCTGTTCCGAACGGGTGCGATCGGCAATGCCAGACCCCTGCGCCTGTCCCCACAACACAGGGTGCGGGTGACGGACTGGCGGGCAGAGGTCTTTTGCGGCGAAGAGGCGGTGTTGATCCCGGCCCTCCACTTCGTCAATGGCCGCGATGTCATCGTCGAGACGGGAGGCATCCTCACATACCATCATCTATTGTTCTCCCGCCATCAGATCATCTGGTCGGAAGGGGTTGAGACCGAAAGCTTTCACCCAGGTGAAACCGGCGTGGCGGGCCTGCCGTGCCAGACCCGGGCCGAGCTTTACAGCCTGTTTCCCGAGCTTGAGTTTGATCCCGCGACTTACGGTGCGGCGGTGCATCCATCTGTGCGCCGCCATGAGGCGCAGGTGGTTCTAGCGGCCTAGGGCAGGATCGTCAGCCAGAAGGTTGCCGTCAGGATCGACAGACCCGTTCCAACCAACACAGCCGAGGCGGCAACCCGGCGGGCATTGCCGTACATATTGGCAAAGAGATAGGCGTTCACCCCCGGTGCCATGGCAGCGGTGACCACGGCCGAGCGGAGGGCCGCATCGCTGAGCCCTTCGGCCCGTCCAATGCTCCATGTGATCGCTGGATGGGCGATCAGGGACACGCTGACGATAAAGAGGATGGCCCGGATGTCGCCCTCGGGGCGATACCTGTAAAGCACGCCACCAAGGCCGAAGAGCGCGGCGGGCAGGGCGGCCCGCACCATAAGGTCAAGCGCCTCGGTCAGGGCGGTGGGTAAGGGCAGGCCGGTCAGGTTGACGAAGAACCCCAGTGAAATGCCGACGATCAGCGCATTGCGAAACATGGCCCGCAGGACCTTGCCGGGCAGGGACGCGAGCCCGGTGCCCCGCGCCCGCACGATTTCCATCACCGTGATGCCGGTTGCATAGCAGAAGGGGGCATGCATGGCGACAATAGCGAAGTTGCCTGCCAGTGCGTCGGTGCCATAGGCCCGTTCGGTGATGGGCAGCCCAAGCAACAGGGAGTTGGAAAAGAGCCCGACAAAGCCAATGGCAACCGAATCCTCCCAGCTGCGTTTGAACAGGACCCGGGCCCCGAAAATACCGATGACGAAGCCTGACACCGCCCCAGCGTAGAAGCTGAACAGCAGCGCGAATTCAAATTCCTGCGCGAGGTCGAGTTGCGAGATGGCCCGGAACAGCAAGCAAGGGATGGCAAAGCCCTGGGTGAACTTCATCAGGGTGTCGACGCCGATATCGCTGAAGTACCCCCGCCAGACCGAGACATAGCCAAAGGCCAGCACGATAAAGACGGGGAGGATGACGGAGGTCAGCGCGCTCACGATGTCCGGGCCTTTGCATGGGGCCAAAGGGCAGGAGCCTCCGGCGGGAATATTTGAGGCAAGAAAAAGTCAGTCCGGCAGCGTCAGGGTCATACCGTCGTAAGCCGGTGCGACGTGGTCGGGTGTTTCGAGGGCAACAGCGTCATGGTCCAGATCGATGTGCATGTTGGTCAGGACTGCCGACTTTGGTCGGGCGCGCTCGATCCATTCCAGGGCGCGGGCAAGATGGGCATGGGTGGGATGGGGCGTCCGCCGCAGGGCGTCGACGATCCAGATGTCCAGGTTCTGCAGGCTTTCCCAGGCCTTTTCCGGGATGGCGGAGACATCCGGAAGATAGGCGAGCCCATGGATGCGAAAGCCCAAGGCGTCGATATTGCCATGCTCGACCTCGAACGGGCTGAGCGTGATGGTGCCCCCCTCGCCTGTGATGCTGACATCGCCTGTGATGGTATGCAGGTCGAGGATGGGAGGGTAGGCGGAGCCGGCAGGCTGCACGAAGGCATAGCCGAAGCGGGCCAGAAGCGCGTCGGCCGTTGCCCCGTCCGCCCAGACCGGAAGCCGCTTGCGCATGTTGAAGACGATCATCCGCAGATCGTCGAGCCCGTGGACATGGTCTGCATGGGCATGAGTATAGACCACGGCATCGAGCCGCCCGACTTTTGCATCCAGAAGCTGCGAGCGCAGATCGGGCGAGGTGTCGATCAGCACCCGCGTCTCACCGCCCGCATCGTGCCGCGTCACCAGCAGCGAACAGCGCCGACGCGCGTTGCGGGGGTTGCCCGGATCACAGTCGCCCCAGTCGCCCCCCTGGTCCGAGAGCCGGGGTACACCGCCGGAAGAGCCGCAGCCCAGGATGGTGAAGGTCAGATGTGCCATCACGCCTCCGCTGTCCAAAGCGCGGCCTTGGAGAAGAGCCGGTCGAAATTGGCGCTGGTCTGGGCTGCGAAGTCGTCTGGCGTCAGGCCAAAGACCTCGGCCCCGACCTTGGCGGTATGGGCGGTATAGGCGGGTTCGTTCCGCCGCCCCCTGTGAGGCGGCGGGGCGAGGTAGGGGCTGTCGGTTTCCACCAGGATCCGGTCGGCTGGGGCTGCCGCAAAGATATCGCGCAGTTCCTGGCTGCGTGGAAAAGCGGCAATCCCGGACATCGACAGGTAGAAGCCAAGGTCAAGGGCGGCGCGGGCCAGTTCTGCGCTTGAGGAAAAGCAGTGCATCACGCAGCTGTAGGGGCCGTTCCGATATTCTTCCGTGAGGATCGCCGCCATATCGGCATCGGCGTCGCGGGCGTGGATGATCAGGGGAAGCCCGGTTTGCCGGGCGGCGGCGATGTGGATGCGCAGCGAGGTCTGCTGCACCTCGGCGCTTTCGGCGGTGTAGTGATAGTCAAGGCCGGTCTCACCGATGCCGACCATCTTGGGGTGGGCGGTCAGGGCGATAAGCTGGTCCACGGTTGCCAGGGGTTCCTCGGCCGCGCTCATCGGATGGGTGCCCGCGGCGTAGAACACTTCGGGATGAGCCTCTGCGATGGCTCGAACGCTGGGTTCGTTGCGCAGCCGGGTGCAGATGGTGACCATCCGGGTGACCCCAGCGGCCACGGCGCGCGCCACGACGTCTGACCGTTCATCGGCGAAGTCGGGGAAATCAAGGTGGCAGTGGCTGTCGACGAGTGTCGGGGCGGTGGACATAAGGGCTTTGGGCTTTCAGTCGGCAGGGGCTGTGATGGAGCGGGCCGTCTCTTCGATCCGAAAGATCATATCAAGGATCAAGGCCGCCGGGTCAAGGTTGACGGCGCGCCCGTGCCGGGCCCTTGCGCTGAGGCTTTGTTGCAGATCGGCCCATGACCGGGCGGCGTGATCATGCGGTGAAAGCCGCGCCAGCAACCGCGCTTCGTGGGGCGCGCCCTGGGACGTGGGTTCCCCCATCAACCCGGCTTTGGCGGCGCGAGACAAGAACAGGTCGATCAGGTCGAGGGTCAGGGCAAAGCGCGCTTCGGACCCCTTTCCCGCGCAGCCTTCTGCGATGCGCAGGGCGCCTTGCCGGTCGATGCGGGGCAGGCCGGACAACAGTGTCACCAGCGCTGCATAAAGGGCCGGAGCATCGCCCTGGATCATCCGGATGGCCCCACCGACCGACCCGCCGGCCAGAACCGCCAGCGCGTCGGGCGTGTCGCTGTGCAAGCCCAAATCCTCAAGCGCACCCGCTAGGGCGGGGGCGGGCAGGGGGGCCAACCGCAACTCGCGGCACCGCGACCGGATGGTTGGCAGGAGCCGGCTGGGCTGATGCGAAATCAGGAGCATGGTTGTTCGGGCGGGCGGTTCCTCCAACTCTTTCAGTATGGCGTTGGCCGCGGTAGGGTTCATGTCGTCGGCGGCATCCACGATCACCACACGGCGACCACCGTCCGCCGCAGACAGATGGAAAAAGCCCTTGAGATTGCGGACCTGTTCGGCCCGGATGTCGGCGCTAAGCTTGTCGCCCTTGTCGTTGGGGCCGCGTCGCACGACAAACAGTCGGGGGTGGGCGCCTGCACGGATCAGGTGCCAGTCCGGATGATCCTCCGGGATCGCCAGCGTTGTGGGCGGCGGAGGCGCCCCAAAAAGCCCGTCACCGGCTGGGGCCTCGGCCAGCAGGAAGGCGGCGATCCGGTAGGACAGCGTGGCCTTGCCGACGCCGGGCGGCCCGGTCAAAAGCCAGCCGGAATGAAGCCGACCGCTGTTGTAGGCCTGCAGAAAACCTTGTTCCGCCACGTCTTGGCCAATCAGGCGGGCCGCTTCGCGGGGATGCGGGGCGCCTTCGATCCGGTCAGGTTCTGGCAGATCAAGAATGTCCATGGCAGCCATAGTGCGGCCTAGACGAGGACGCGCAGGCGGGCCTGCATATGGGCGGCGATCTCGGCCTCGACCGCTTCGGCCTCGCGGTTGCCGTCGATCAGCAGGCAGCGGTCAGGGTTCGCCTTGGCCAATGCTAGGAACCCGTGGCGGAGGGTTTCCTGAAACCCCAGGCCAAAGTCCTCGAACCGGTCCTCGCCCGACCCGCGCCCAAGGCCCCGGGCGAGGGCGACGGCAGGGTCCATGTCGATGATGAAGGTCAGGTCAGGTTCGCGCCCGATCATCAGGTCATGCAGCTTGTCCACAAGCGACCGCAGATCGCCGCGTGTCGCCCCTTGATAGACCCGGGTCGAGTCTGCAAAGCGGTCGGTGATCACGGTCTGCCCTTTGGCAAGGGCGGGGTTGATCAACCGCTCAAGATGATCGCGGCGGGCGGCGGTGAAGAGCAGGATTTCCGTCTCGGCGGACCAGCGACCGGGATCACCGGTCAGGACGAGTTGCCGGATCTCCTCGGCCCCGGGGCTACCGCCCGGTTCGCGGGTGAGAACGACATCGAGGCCCGATGATTTCAGCCGCGCGGCCAAAGCGCGGGATTGGGTGGACTTACCCGATCCGTCGATCCCTTCAAAGCTGACGAACAGCCCGCCGGGCGCGCCGTGTTGCGCGGTCATGCGCCGTCTGCCGCGTCGGGACCAAACCGCTCTAGCAAGACCATCGCCGCAGTGCGAAGGCGGGTGCTGAAGCCGCCGCGTGGCACGTCCGTTTCGGCCACAAGGGGAACGCGGACTTCCGGCAGGCCCTCGCGGGTGATCACAAGCTCGCCAAGGGTCTGGCCGGCCACAATCGGAGCCTCGATCGGGCTTTCGTAGACAGCCTCCGCGGTCAGAGCATCGCTGTTCAGGATAGGCAGGAGCAATGACAGGTCTTCAGACAGGTTCAGCCCAACCGTGGCCGCCTCTCCCATCCAGACGTCTGCTTCGGCGACATGGGTTCCTGCGGCGGTGGCCTTGCGCTGGATGAATTGGCGGAACGCCCAGTTGACCACCCTCTCGGCCTCGTCCCGACGGGCCTGGGCGGTGTCGAGACCGGTGATGACAAAGATGATGCGCCGGTCGCCCTGTTTGGCCGATCCGACCAAACCATATCCGGCCTCCTGGGTGTGCCCGGTCTTGAGGCCATCGGCGCCGATCCCCAGCCCAAGAATGGGATTGCGGTTTTGCGTGTTCGACGGGACCCGACCGTCAAACAGAAATTCCTGCTCGGCAAAGAGCGGATAGAAGGTTGGAAAGTCCAGGATCAGACGATTGGCAAGGATACCCAGGTCATGCATGGACATGCGGTGGCTGGCAGAGGGCCAGCCATTGGCATTGGTAAATGTAGTATTCAGCATACCCATCTGCTGGGCGCGCTGGGTCATCATGCGGGCAAAGCCGGCCTCGGTTCCGTCGGGGGACAGGCCCTCGGCAAGTACTGTGCTGGCGTCGTTGCCGGACAGAACGATAACGCCACGCAGCAAATCCTCTACCTTGATCCGCTCTCCGGCGCGCAGGAACATGCTGGATCCGCCGTAGTCCATAGCATGCTGCGACACCGGCAATTCCTGATCGATCAGAAGCCGACCGTCCGCAATGGCCTCAAACGCCATGTAAAGTGTCATCAGCTTGGACATCGAAGCCGGGGGCATCGGATCGTCGGCATTTGTCGACAGCAATATGGTATCGGTCGTCTGATCATACACCCAGGCGGCCCCGGCCCGGGTCACAAATTCCTGGGCTGTGGCCAGATAGGGGGCCATCAGCAGGACGGGCACAAGGACGGCCAGAACCATGGCGCGCAAGGATCGGAACATTCTGGAACTCTCCTTTCAGTCTTGCGGTGCGTCGGTGACCCGTGGGCCTCCGTTCGGGCTCAGTTCCTGACGAAGTATGCGTCCGTGAACCCACGATCCTTGACCAGCTCCAACTGGCGTGCCCGGTCCGCCGCATTCGTGGCGGGGCCGACAATGACACGCCAGAACGTGCTGCCCTGGCTTTCCTGGCGAACCACCTGCGCGGTCAGTCCGGCGGTCCGCATGGCGGTCGCTGTGTTGTTGGCATTGGCCTCGACACTAAAGATGCCGATTTGAATGTAGGGCCGCTCCAGGCTTGGGGGAAGGGGGGTAGATGTCGTGGCGCTCGGGGCCGGTGCCGGGGGCTGGGCCGCTGCGGGAACGGGGGCAGCGTCGGAGGGCGCGGCCTCTGCCGCCTCGATCGAGGCAAGTGCCGCCTCTGCCCCTGCAATCGGGTCAAGCGGTGCCTCGGAAATCTCGGAGGGGGCATCGAAGTCTGCGGTTGGCAGAACCTCGGCAGGTACGGCGGCCTCTTCACGGCGCAGGGCCGTCACGTTCAGGGTGGCCGGGGCGCCAGCGAGCATTTCGAGGGCCGCGGCCGCATCGGAGGAAACCTGCAAGGCGGGACCGGGGTTCTCACGCTCGCGGCGGAACAGGGCGCCGATCACAAAGGCGCCGGTTTCCTGGTTGCGTATGATCACACGCTCAGGCTCTGCTACGTCGGGAAAGGCAACCCAGACCCCACCAAGCGAGGGGCGGCCATCCCAAAGTCCTTGTTGTGTCACCTGAAAAACCTCAGGGGCTTCGACGTCGCGTTCGACCAGTTCGGTTGTTTGGCCGCTTACGGCCGGGCTCGATTCAAGCGAGTCGCCCATTGGCGGAAACTGGAAGGACCCGTTCTCGTCGCAACCGGTCAGGCCGACTGTCAGTACGACAACAACGCCAATTTGCCAAAATGCGGTCCGCCTGATGGGAAAGCCACTCATCCGTCTGCCCCTTTGCCTTCGCACCGTCACGATGGGTGCGTGACCGTTATCCGGTCATTGAGTTTGCCCTGGTCCAGAGGCATTGACGCTTTCAGCCAACGACCTGCCCCGATTGCAGGCACGATACCCTTGACGCGCTTGATTTGAAAGACCGACCTGCCGCGCCTTGGCGGATTTCCCCTAAGCGTGATCCTGCTTTTAGAATCGGTAACGGCGTTCTAAGGACGGTTTCGTCGGAGGAGTGGCAGAGTGGTCGATTGCAACGGTCTTGAAAACCGTCGTGCGTGAAAGCGTACCGTGGGTTCGAATCCCACCTCCTCCGCCAACTATCACTGATTTCATTAATATTTGTTCGGTGATGGGGTGTTGTTCCCATAACCGCTCCCCGATGGCGCACAGCCTAGAGGCTGACCCGTGCTTCGGACCCACCCAACACAACAGAAGATCCCCACTTCGCCGACCCCACCTAGGGGGTACCCCCCTATTTCGGACAGGGGTCCCTCTTTCATCCTACATACTATGGTACACGAACGGTTGGTACTGCGCCGTTTCCGGGATATGTTGCAAGCAACGGAATTGATGACTTGATTGTAGCCGATGTGCGCTGACCACACGGTCTTTTCGGGGGATCCAAGTCTTCTTGTTGCGAAACCTTGTTCGCCAGCGCTGTCCCAACGGCTGTCAGCGTGCCACTCGCACTATAGTCGATAACTATCGCTACGCTCGCCTCATCTGCGGCTAGCCCGGAAAAGGCTCCGTTGAGACAGTTTTGCTGTGCTTCGTTCAACTTGGCGATGGTGCTGGAGGTGAGCGATGGGGGGCCTCCGGAAAAGTTTGCCCCAGAGATAGCCGAGCCGGTGAAGTCTATGGTGGCGGCGTCGGCGACTTGCATGGGGGCG
>CALFSV010000177.1 GCA_937916485.1 uncultured Paracoccaceae bacterium
GGCAGCGCATCACACAATTCTTCGCCACATCCGTGATATCTTGCGTTGGGGCTACCAGCCAGCGTCGGGTGCAAACCCGGAAAGAGTCGGAAAGCAAGGTAAGCCCATCGTATCCATCGAAGACCATCGTCGGTTCATTCGAACTCTGTATCGAGTTAATCCCGGCTTATTCACCGAAGCCTGCTCCGCTTTCGGTTTTTTGGGGGTTCGAGGCCCGGGACGTCCTCTATCCGGGGCTCTGAGCCGGATCTGGTGATGGCTGGCGGGGTGGTTGCACGGCTGGGCCTGGTTTCGGCGGATTTCTGGGGCGGGCGGGCATCTCTTGCGCATGACCGCGGGCCGCGCGGAGGCGGTTTCTCGTTCTCAAACCCTCCGATGCTGGGCTGTTACGGGTCGGCCCATTGCAGTGCCATCAGTCGTGGCCATAGCACCGCCCAGAATGACGCGGCGGCCGACGAGAGCGCCAAGGTCATCCGTCGCCCCGAGATCACCAGCCGGGCACCGGCACGCAAGACCCTCTCGCGCAGGCGGCGCAGGCTCCAGCCTGTCCCGGTCGCCTTTGCCATGGCCCGTCGTGCGATGTGCATGACTTGATACGCCAGACAGGCGATGAGCAGGCGCACCTCGTTGCAGGCGAAGGCGTCGATGGCCGGGGTTCTGGATTTCAGCTTCTTGCCGCGCAGGTGCGATTTCGCGCGGTTGCTCGACGACAGCGCCGGGGCGAGCACGTCCTTCAACTCCCCCATGTGCCCCTCGGCCTTGCCGCGTTCACGGTAATGGGCCAACACCTCATGGCGCAGCAGCTTCGTCCAGCTGAGCGAGGTCACCAGGAAGAAGCGGTCCAACAGCAGATCGCCTTCGCGTTCCTTGACGACGAGGATGACCCGTCGCGGCCTGTCCCAGCTGTCGGCCTGATAGCGCAACTCGCGCAGCCAAGTCCTGGGCTGCACAGGTCTGCGCCCCACGGGACGGACCATGTGGGGCTCGGCCAGCCGGTCCAGCACCGGGTTGGCGCGCAGCCGTGAGACGTAATCGATACCCCGGGCCTCCAGACCCGCCAGCAGTGCGGCCGAGGGAAAGCCCGCATCAATTCGGACCATGGCCACATCGCAGAAACTCTTGCGCGCCCTGTCGACGACGTCGAGGATCACATCGAGCGCGCCCTCGGCGGTGCTGACATTGCCCGCACGGAGGCGTGCGTCCAGCATGTCGCCCGTCTCAGCGATGGAGGTGATCAGCGGGTGGTAGATCCGGGCATTGTAATGGCCGTTCCACTCCGCCTTCGGCTGATGGCCATGAACTTCGATGGGTGCGCTGTCGACGTCGAGCGTGACGGACGGCATCCGTTTGCCCTGACGCTCGGCCCTGATCCCGCGCCCCGCCATCTCCAGCACCGCCTCACGCAGAACCTTGAGATTGGCAGGTGCGGCCATCAAGGCGGTGAAGCGCGACAGCGTCGGCTGCGAGGCGAGCCCTGGCCCCTCCAGTGGCGTCAGCCCGGCCGCCGAACTGGCCGCCAGCCGGAAAGCGGGATCATGGCGCAGTGCATCGGCATCGTCGTGATCCCGCCAGCCCTGTGCCGACAGCAGAATAGAGGTGCGGATCAGGGAAGCGAGATCATGGGTCACATCGACCTTGCTGCGAGGGTCGCTCAGACGTGCCGTCATCCACGACACAATGCCGCTGCGTTCCAGCACCTCGCGCAGGAGCACCGCCCCGGGGTCGCCGGTCAGGCGGTCCGCCCGGCTTTCGACCCGCAACGACCTGTTGAAACCCGGAATGACTGGCTGTAGCATTTCACCCATGCGTGCGTCCGAAGCTGCCTGTGATTTTTGTCTAGCAACCTGAATCTAAAGCACTTTCAGGCGCACGCAACCGCTACAGTCAGATTTCGGTGAATAAGCCGGGATCAAGGTCCTGTTCAAGCTGCCGTTGCGGCAAACGACCGGGATGGTGATCAGCCTGCTGAAGATGGCGGACCTGAACTGGGCTGTGCCGGACTATACGACCTTGTGCCGACGCCAAAAGACGCTGGCCGTCCAGATCCCGTATCGGCGCGCCGATGGCCCCTTGAACCTGCTTGTGGACAGCACCGGCGTCAAGTTCCTTGGCGATGGCGAATGGCAGGCCCGCAAGCATGGCGTTCAGGGACGACGCCAATGGCGCAAGGTGCATCTGGCCATGGACACGGCCACTTCGGACATCCGGGCGGTGGAGTTTACCCCCAGCAGCGATGGTGACAGCCCCGTGCTGCCAGAACTGCTGGACCAGATCCCCGAAGGCGAAGAGATCGGCACGGTGACCGCGGACGGTGCCTATGACACGCGCCGATGCCACACCGCCATCATCGACCGGCAGGCAACGCCGATCATCCCGATCCGCAAGAACGGACGGCCTTGGAAGGAAGATTGCCCGGCCGCAATCGCCAGAAACGAGACCCTACGAGCCACTCGCCACTATGGCAGGGCGTTCTGGAAGCGCTGGACGGGATATCACGCCCGAAGTCGGATCGAGGCAAAGATGCGCTGCCTCAAGGCCTTCGGTGAACGCATCGCCGCAAGACACCCCGACAGCCAAACCGCCGAAATCCAAATCCGCATTGCCCTCATCAACCGCTTCAACGCACTCGGCACCGCCGAAATCGTTCGCGTGGCCTGATGCCAACGGGGAAAGGGGGTGTCGTGTCTCAGGCATTACTTGTGCAACAACGCCTCGCAAAACGGTCAAGGAACTGGTGTATCTGAAACACGCGAATGTGCCGTCGCGCTGACTCATTCAGTGCTGCAAAAGAGAACTCGATTTCGATGGCCATCTTTGC
>CALFSV010000178.1 GCA_937916485.1 uncultured Paracoccaceae bacterium
AAAATGGGATAAAACTATCCCAGTTGGTGGACCACTTCAGTGGGGGCACTCCAGTCGCCGATCACGCAGCGGCATCTGGAGCGGATGCGCCGTTCAAGGCAAGGGCCCGAAAATCCCCCAAAGGGCATCTGCGCGGGCTGAACGCATTGCGACGGTCGTGGCGCGTCCTGCGTGGCCGCGCGAAGGCCGAAGCCGAAGAGCGTCTGCGCGCCGAGTTCGAGGAGGTCGAGGCCACGCGTGGCGCCTTGATGGAGGTGGTCAAGGCCCTGCCGGATAGCGTCCGCGAAAGCCTCGGGTCATCGTGGAAGAAGGTCGCCAAACAGGTGGTCAGCGTTCAGCAAATGTTGCGCAAACGAGGACAATCGGTGGGTGGCCATAATCGGGACGGCATCGGAACAGCCGAATATCAGAAAAAAGATTCGAACGGCGACAATGGCTTCCGGTGATTTAGGGCGCAAAACGGCAACTTTGATGCCCGTGCCGGAGGAAACATTTCTCCTTTATGTCCAGCCCCACGGCGGCGCGGCAGTCGCGCAGTCGGTGGGGCACCCACAACCCGGACAAAAAGGAGACCCCCATGTCCAAAACCAACCAAAACAGCCTCGTTGCCCGTATCGTCGCAGCACAGACCACAGGTGGCGTCGGACAGCCCGCCACACCCGTTGCCAACGACCCGCGCAAGACGATCCAGCAGATCCAGTCCGGTGCAATCGCCAAGGTCGCGATCAATGAGCTGAACCGCTCCATCGCTTTTGCCAATGCCGTCGGCCAGAACTTTGCGGCGGTGCTGCCGTCCCTGTCGGATGAGGCCCGCATCGAGGTCGTCGCGGCCCTCGCCTGCGCCGCCCCATCAAAGGACCGCCACACCATCATGGAACACGCGCTGTGCCCTGCGGAGGTCGAAGCGATCGTGGCCACCTATGACGAAAAGAAGACCGCCGAGGCAGAAGCCCGCAAAGCCGAACGCGCAGCGGAACGCGAGGCGAAAGATCGGGCGAATTATGAAGAACTGGCGCGCAAATTCGGCGGCGGCGCCGCCACGACAAGCGACATGGCCGCCGAGTGATCGCCATCAACTCGGTGGCCGACGCCCTCGGTTACCCCCATAAAACGTGAACGGTTGTTCGCCAAAGGCTAAATCCAGCTCCCGCAACCCAAAACCCCAATAAAACAAAAAGCCCCCGCCAAATGCAGGGGCTTTTTGTCCTCTGAAAAACAAGAAACCCAAAAATACCCACTTAAATATAGTGACATTCCCTCGAACCAAGCCAGCGTTCCCCCGAAGAGACACAAACCGCGAAAACGGAAGCTCTAGCAAAGTCCCTTGGCATGTTCCCGCAGCAAAAACTTCTGGATCTTGCCAGTCGATGTCCTGGGCACTGGCATAAAGACAAAGCGGCCCGGCACCTTGTAGGGCGCCAACTGATCGCGGCACCAAAGTCGCAGCGTCTCTGCATCCGCGTCGTGGCCTGTTGCAAGTTCGACAAAGGCGCAGGGGGTCTCGCCCCACTTTTCGTGCGGCATCGCCACCACCGCCGCGACAGCGACGGCCGGGTGCCTGTAAAGCGCCTCTTCCACCTCGATCGAGGATATGTTTTCACCGCCCGAGATGATGACGTCCTTGGACCGGTCCTTAAGCTGGATGTAGCCATCGGGATGGATCACGCCCAGGTCGCCCGAGTGGAACCATCCCCCGTCAAAGGCGGCCTGTGTCGCTGTCGGATTGTGGAAATAGCCCTTCATTACGACATTGCCGCGAAACATCACCTCGCCCATGGTTGTGCCGTCCCTTGGGACCGGCACCATCGTTTCGGGGTCCAGAACGTCGAGCTGTTCAAGCGCGAGGTAGCGCACGCCCTGGCGTGATTTCAGCGTGGCCTGCTGGGCCAGCGGCAGATCAGACCAGTTGTCGTGCCAGTCGTTGACCACCGACGGACCATAGGTTTCGGTCAGCCCATATAGATGGGTCACGTCAAAGCCCGCCGTCTTCATATCCGCCAAAAGCGTTTCGGGGGGGGGTGCTGCAGCGGTAAAGAACTGAACCGTGCGATCCAGATCGCGTTTCATCGCATCAGGGGCCGAGATCATGAGCGACATGACGATAGGCGCCCCGCACAGATGGGTCACAGCCTCATCGGCAAGGGCGTTCCAGATCGGCTCTGCCCGAACCTGACGCAGGCAGACGTGGGTGCCGATGATGGCCGACATCGTCCAGGGGAAACACCAGCCGTTGCAGTGAAACATCGGCAGGGTCCAGAGGTAGACCGCATGCTTCTGCATCGAGGTGGTCAGGGCATTGCCCTGCGCCAACAAGTATGCGCCCCGGTGATGGGACACGACCCCCTTGGGATCACCCGTGGTCCCGGAGGTATAGTTGATGGAGATCGCGTCCCATTCGTCGAGGGGCATAAGCCATGCGAAATCCGGATCACCCGCTGTCAGGAAAGCCTCGTAGTCCTGGGCATCGCTGTCGGTGGCCGGTCCGGTAAATTCCGGATCATCATATTGGAGTAAGAGAGGTTTCACCGTGGCCAGCGCCAGCGCCTCTTGCATCAGGGGCATGAACTCGCGGTCCACGATCACGACCTTGGCCATCGCATGGTCGAGCTGGAATGCGATGATGGCCGCATCCAGGCGGGTGTTGATCGAATGCAGGACCGCCCCGCACATGGGAACGCCGTAGTGACATTCCAGCATGGCAGGCGTGTTTGCCAAAAGGGCGGATACCGTATCCCCGCGCCCGATCCCCGTTTCCGCAAGGGCCGAGGCCAGTTGCCGGGACCGGGCATAAAACGCCGCGTAGCTGCGCCGGAGCGCGCCGTGGACAATGGCGGTATGGTCAGGAAAGACGCTGGCGGCACGTTCCAGAAAGGTCAGCGGCGTCAGAGGTTGATGGTTTGCAGGGTTGCGATCCAGTCCGACGTTATAGGGGTTTGGTTCCATGGCCTCAGCTATCCTGCCAACGCGGCGCGCGCTTTTCGATAAAGGCCCCGATCCCTTCTTCGGCATCGCGGGCAAGCATGTTTTCGACCATGACCCCTGAAGCGTAGTCATACGCTTCGGACAGGGTCATTTCGCGTTGTGTGTAAAAGGCGCGTTTTCCGGTGGAAAGGGTCATGCTGGACTTACTGGCGATCTTGCGGGCCAGGGCCATGGTTTCGTCTTGCAACACCTCAACGGCGACCGACCGGTTGATCAGCCCGATCTCTGCCGCGCGATTGGCCGATGTCATGTCGCCGGTCAACAACATCTCCATCGCATGTTTGCTGGCCACATTGCGCGACAGCGCAACCATCGGGGTCGAACAGAACAGGCCGATATGCACACCCGGGGTGCTGAACCGCGCCGTGTCCGCCGCAATGGCCAGATCGCAACTGGCCACCAATTGGCACCCTGCCGCGGTGGCGATGCCTGTCACCTCGGCGATGACGGGTTTGGGGCAATTCACGATGCCTTGCATCATGGCTGAACATTGGGCCATGACCTTGGCGAAATAGGCCTGACCTCGATCAGGGGCGGCCCGTCTTGCGGTCATCTCTTTCAGATCGTGGCCTGCGCAAAACGCCGGTCCGTTGGCGGCCAGAACAATGACCCGCACAGAGGCATCGGCCCCGGCATCCGCAAAGGCGGCGGTCAGTTGTGCCAACATCGCCTCTGACAAGGCATTGCGGCGGCCCGCGTCGTTCAGGGTCAGCCGCAGGATGCCCTCGTCATCCAGATCGCGGAGCAGGATATCTCTCTTGTCCATGGGGCAGTTCCTTCCTCAAGGACTATAGAATATTGATTTCCACCGTATCGGCCAGCGTGTTGGCGATAAAGCAGTAGCGATGCGCACGGTCCTGCATTTCGGCCATCTTGGGGGCATCGACCGCAAACCCGGTGTCGAAACGCACGACCGGATGCAGGTCGATACGGGTGACCGACATCTGACCCTTGGCGTTCTTGCCCAGATGCGCCTCGGCGTAGTCGTGGTAGCTGGCCACCGGCCAACCGGCTTTGGCCGCAAGCGCGAGGAATGTCATCATGTGGCAACTCGACAGGGCAGAGGCCAGCGCCTGTTCGGGGTTGGTGCAGTCCGGCTGGCCGCCCCAATCAGGGGCGGCGTCTACCTGGACCTCGTGGCTGTTGTTAAAGCGAACGGTGTGCTCGGCCGAGTATTTGCCGGGCTGCAAGGCAGGCTCATTGCGCTGCCAGTGCAACTCGATAGCGAGATCGGACATGGTGTGGTCCTTGATTTGGCTGGCTTGATCAGGCGGCAGCGATTTTCTTTTTCGGATCATAGAAGGGCCGTTCTACGACGGTTGCCCGGCTTGGACCAGAATTTGTCACCACCTCAACCTCGATCCCGATGTGGGCGTAGTCGGCCGCGACCATCGCCAAAGCGATGTTCCGCTCAAGCCGGGGCGAGTAAACGGCAGATGTGACCTTGCCGATGGCCACCCCATCCTTGTTGATCGTCCAGAACGTGGTGTTGGGCCCCTTGAGCGGCTCTCCATCAATGATCAGGCCGATCTGCTTACGGCTGACCCCGTTTTCGTGAATGCGGCGCAAAGCGGCCTTGCCGATAAAGTCCGCCTCCAAGTCGAGGCTCACAAGACGGTCAAGGCCCAGCTCGTAGGGATTGGTGTTGATGTCTGCATCGGCATGGTAGGACAGCATCCCGCCTTCGATCCGCCGGATCGAGGAGGTGTGGCCGGGTTTGAGGCCAAATGGCATCCCCGTCGCCATGATCCGTTCCCACAAGGCATCGCCCTGGGACCCGTCGCGCAGGTAAATCTCATAGCCCAGTTCGCTGGACCAGCCGGTACGGGATACGATCAATGGAATACCATCAAGATCGATCTCGCGCAGCCAGTAGTAGCGCAGATCCAGGATGCTGTCGCCAAACAGCGCCTGCATGATCTCGCCCGATTTGGGGCCCTGGAGCTGGAGTGGTGACACATCCGGCTCAGTGATCGTCACATCAAGGCCAGAGTGAATGGCCAAGCCCTGCGCCCACAGCAGTATGTCGCTGTCGGCAAGTGAGATCCAGAAGTGGTTTTCGGCCAGACGCAGCAGGATAGGGTCATTCAGAATGCCGCCATCCGCATTGGTAATCAGGATGTATTTGCATTGTCCTACTGCCATCGTGGACAGGTCCCGCGGGGTGAGCATCTGGACAAACGCCGCGGCGTCGGGACCGGTGATTTCCACCTGACGTTCGACTGCGACATCACACAGGATCGCGTCGTTCACGAGGGTCCAGAAATTCTCCACGGGATCGCCAAAGTCGCGGGGGATATACATATGATTGTAAACGGAAAACGCGGTGGCACCCCAACGGACGGTTGCGTCGAAATAGGGGGATTTGCGGATCTGGGTTCCGAACCCGAAGTCATCTGCCTGCATCTACATTCTCGCCTTGTAAGCCTGCAACCGGATCGGCTGAGGACTGTCTAACCATGAGGCATCTGTTACTCTTGAATTCTGGATCGCCGCGGACTGAAAACGGGCGATTTCCAGACTGAACAGGCTGTTTATTCCGGGTCAGTCGGACCGTTTGGGCGCCTGTGGTTGGGATCCGTCCCCGGCCACCAGTTTGACCAGGTTTGGCTGGCTTGCCTTGACGCTGCGGGTGACGATGTAGGTCATGTAGCGATCGACTGACAGGTCGGCGGCAAGCATCTTATCCATCAGGCTTTGAAACCAGGCAAGGCTTGGGCAGATCACCTTCATGACGTAGTCTGTCCCGCCCCCTGTGGCGATGCATTCAGTGATTTCGTCCTGGCTTCGGACAAAACCTTCAAAGCGGTCAAAGTCCGTCTTGCGGTGATGGGTCAATGAGACGGTCACGACGACCTGCGTGAACGCGCAGATATGCTCGAGTGCAAGCTCGCCCCGATAGCCCCGGATAAAGCCGGCTGCCTTCAACTTGTCCAAGCGGGCCCAGCAGGGTGTCGGGGACAGATTGGCGATCTCGGCCAACCGGGTCTTGCTCAACTGCCCATGTTGCTGAATTGCACTCAGAATGCGGATGTCCGCAGAATCCAGGCCGAATTTCTTCATCCGTGCGAAACCTTCACCGCATCTCTTCCGTGCAATGCCAACCGGCCAGACCGCATAACCCATAGGTTCAAAGTCGATCGGGTGCGAACGGGTTTGCGACACCAATTGCCCCGTCCGCGTCGATACCGCATGATGCAAGGCACTGGCAGGCTGCTACTTTGTGGTTTTTGTGGTCGGGCACACAGTCGGGGGCCGGATTAAACCCTGTCATCCCCGATTTCAAACAACCAGCGGACCAACGCCGCCGTTGTTTCTGCTGGTCGCTCGAGGGTCGGCAGATGGCCTGCGTCCTCGATGATGAAAAGCTCGGACCCCTTGAGAAGGTCGTGCATCAGGGTGTGGCGGTGGACCGGGCACAACCTGTCATGGCGACCGCATAGAACGAGCGCGGGCAGGTCCGCCTGTCGCAACACTTCCTGCCGATCCTCGCGATCTCGCAGGGCAAGCGATTGGCGGATGAAGGCTTCGGGACCCAATTTGCGGGCCATATCCATGCATAGGTCAAGGATCGCCGCCCTATTGGGGCCGTCGGCCAGATAGTTTGGCTTCATCTCTTCTTGCATGATGCGGTCAAGCTGCCCGCCTTCAACTGCCACCATGTGAAGCAAGCGCCGGTCCTGAACCTCTGGCGCCTCGGCCTTTGGGTTCGTGTCCATCAGCGCCAGACGGCTGATCCTTTCGGGCGCCTGGGCCAACATCTCCATCGCCACGATCCCGCCCATCGACAGCCCGGCAAGGGCAAACTTGGGCGGAGCGGTGGCGAGCACGTCCTTGGCCAGACCAGCCATCGTGTCATGGGCGGTCAAGGTCGGCACCATAACCTCGATCCGCCCCGAAAGGGCGGCGATCTGCGGCCCGAAAAGCCGGGCGTCGCACATCATACCGGGAAGCAGGACAAGCGGGGTCATTTGACCAGGGCAGCCCCTTCGGCCATCGCCCCCAGCTTGGCATATGCGATGTCGGGGTCCACCGTGCCAAAACCGGCAAAGGTTCCAAAACCACAATCGCTGCCGGCGATCACCCGATCAGCCCCGACGATATCGACGAAACGTGCAAGCCGTTGGGCCACCAATTCTGGATGTTCAACGAAGTTGGTCGTGGTGTCGACGACACCGGGCACCAGCACCTTGTCCTGCGGAATGTCGGCCGCCCGGTCGCGGAACACCGTCCATTCGTGGCCGTGACGGGGGTTTGACGTTTCAAACAGCACATATTGCGCCTTGGCCGACATCAGCGTGTCGAACATCGTCGCCATCGGGATATCACAGACATGCGGCCCCTCGTAGTTGCCCCAGCAGATGTGGATGCGCACCTTTTCGGCCGGAATGTCGGACAGGGCATGGTTCAACGCGTCGACATGGCTTTGCGCCACTTTCACAAACTCGGCGTCCGTGAGGTCGGTGAACAACATATGCCGCGACAGCGCGAGGTCGGGGCAATCGAGTTGCAGGTCCAGGCCCGAGGCGACGATCGTCTCGTATTCCGCCTTCATCGCATCGGCGAGGGCGGCGAGATAGGCGTCGCGGGTTTTGTAGTGGGCGTTTTGCAGGAACAGGGAAATGACACCCGGCGAGGCGGCGTTCATAAAGCCGCGCTCAACCCCATGTTCGGCCATCGCTGCCTTGAGGTTGGCGATGTCCTTTTCCAGTTCACCCTGGCCTTTTGACTTGACCTCGCCCACGCACATGGGACGGGCGTATTTTGGCGTGCCCCCATCGTTGGCCAGCCGGTTCAAAAAGGCGGGAAACAGGCGAAGGTCCCCCGGCACATTGCGTTTGCTGTCCCCGTCAAAGCCGGTGTAGCGGTCCTTGACGTAGGTTGCGTAGCTGATCTTGGACGTCTCTCCGTCCGAGACGATATCAACACCCGCAGCCACCTGTTTCCGGACAGTATCCGAAACCGCGGCCGTCATTGCGGCATCGAAGGCGGCGGTGTCATAAGCCTCCTTGTTTTCGCGGGCAAAGATAAAGTCCACGACGTCCTGCGTCCGGGGCAGTGAGCCCACATGGGTGGTCTTGATCCGGCTCATGGGCGGTATCCTTTCAGTCGGGTAGTGTTATGTCGTCTGGCCGCCCATTGTGCCAGTTCAAAATTCCCAGGTTGGACCGGCAGGGTCACCGGTGGCGACGACGTGAAACAGGCTTGCTTCACCAGTCATGGCCGGCACGACCGCATGGGGCAAACCTTCGGGGATGCTCATCGTGTCGCCCGGGTTCAGCACGGCAGAGCCTTCGGGCCAGCTTACCCGCCAATGGCCCCGCATCGGCATCAGCACCGAAGGCCGGTCGTGTTGATGCATCTCGGCCGTTGCCGACCCACGCGAGACGAATTCAACCTCAAACCCCGGCTTGTCGCGCAGCAGGCCGTCTGCCCCGATCACCTTGACGGGCTGGCGGTCCGACAGGGCCATCATGTCCCAATAGCGGGCGACGTGATTGGGCAGGACCTGCCGTGTCGTGGGTTCGGGAAAGGCCTCAAGCTCGGCCTGCGTCAGCAGGGGCATGGGACCGACACCGGGCGGCAGTTGTTCGCCCTTCTTGGTGTCGTAAAGCTTGCCTCTTTCGGACAGGATCAACCCGTGGTCGCGGGCATCCTCGATGACCTGGGGGGCCCAGATGACGCCACCGCCGGCATCGTCGCCGCCCAGGATCGCCATGATCATCCCGTAGTCGGTCCCGATGTTTTCAAACCCGCGAAAGATGCCGGTAGGGATGTTGATGATGTCGCCTTCTTCCAGAACGACCTCGCCCGCTGTGCCCCAGCGTCCCCAGAAAAACCGCCAGCGGCCCGAAAGGACAAAGAACACCTCGGCCGTCCGATGCGAGTGTAGCGAGTTGCGGCATTTCGGCGGTTGCCCTGCCGCACCGATGTTAAAGCCATGGGGCAGGGCGATATGGACATGCTGGTCGGGCGACTCTGAAACACCGCCACCGATAATGGTAAAGTTCTCTTTCTGGTCGCTGCCCGGCGTGTGCGCGTCGATGAACGCAGTCTTGCAGGGCCTTAGCTCGCCATAGCGGACGATGCGATCGGACAGGTCGGCGGTGGTCATTGGTCTCTCCTTGCGGACTTGGCGATGGGGCCTGTCACTGATGCATCAGGATCTGCTTCCAGATCGCTACTTCGTCGATCAGGGCGAATTCGCGCCGGATCGAATGGCCTTCTGGGCCGAAGGGGCCGTATTCGGCGTGGCACATGCCCATAATGTGCACCGGCGCGCCGCTAGGCTTGCCAAAGCTGCCCCAACCTTCATGCAGCCCGTCCAGCGACCAGCGTATTGCCGCGCGGGGGGACATCATGTCGCCCTCCATCCCGATCTGGTGATGGATCGTGAAGGTGGCATTGGGAAAAGAGGAGCGCAGGCCCAACCAGAATTGGGTCGTTCCATCGCAGCCGATAGAGTTCACCGACCCGGCAAATTCACCGATCACGGCGCGGTCGTAGTCGTTGCGGACCGTGGCAAAATCCTTGTCCATCATCCGCGACAGGGTTCCGGCGTAGCGCTGGCCCCAGATGTTGTCGTTTCCGGTCCCGTGATAGCCACCGTCCACGTCCATTTCGGGGGTAAAGACACGGGCGGCATTGGCGATCCCGCCTTCGGCCTCGATCAGCCTCGCTGCATAGTCGCGGGGCTCGAGGCCAAGTTGCCGGACCAGGCCGCCATAGTCCCGGATCAGCCATTCGTCGTAGATGGTGTCATTTTTCGCCGCACAGTCGGCAATGACACGCACCACCCATTTGCGCCCGGTGGCAGGGCCAAACTGGCCATCACGGGTGTGGGTAGCGGTGGTTAGCAGGCGGTGCGAGGACAGAAAGCCGGCCTCCTCATCGCCGCTCCAGATCACGTCCTCGCCGTAAAGCTGGCGGTCCGGAAACTCGTTGATCGTCGCCATGGTCGAGGCGATGACAGCCTGATTGCCCCGGGTAAGCCCCATGGGCGAGCGGACCGGGATGTCCGGCGCGTAATAGTGGTTGAGTGTTGCGACCCCCCTATCTTCCCAGATCTCTTTCGTGATCTTGATGATGTAGTCGGGAAAGTCTTTGAACTTGGGGTCAAAACCCTTCATGTCGTCCATCCTTGGGGTATCCGGGCCGATCCACGCAGGATCAGCGGGCCGTCAATTTCGATCTTCTGGACAGGGCGACCGGGGTCTTCGATCTTGGCCAGAAGGGTCTCGACCGTCGCCTCGACCATGCGGTTGAGGGGCTGGCGCACCGTGGTCAGCTCATAGGCGCCATAGGCGGCCAGTGGCACATCATCGTATCCCACGACGGACACTTCGCCGGGCACCGATATGCCCATGCTGCGCAGGGTATCTAGGACGGCGAATGCCATATGGTCATTGCCGACGAAGATGGCATCGGGTCGGGGCGTCAGGGCCATAACATCCCGGGTGGCCTGTGCTGCAACCTGCCGGTCATAAAGCCCGTCGATCACGGCGACAGGCGCCTGACTGTGGGCGGCCAACCCTTCTTCGAAACCGCGCTGCCGGTCCCGGCCTGTGGACGATCCGCTCCACCCTGCGATATGGGCGATATGCCTATGGCCTCCTGCGATCAGGAATTCGGCGACCTTGCGCCCGCCTTCGACATTGGCCGAGGTCACCGCCGAATGGCCCGACCCGTCCTGCCCCCGGTTGAACATCACCACCGGGATGCCTGCCGCTGCACAACGGTCGGTCAGGTCGTTGGACATGCCGACCGAGGCGGTGATGATCCCGTCCACCTGATAACCCATCAACTCCTGCACGACAGGCTCGATCCCGTCCTGGGTGTTGGAGGCCATGAAAACGAGAACGTGATAGCCGCTGGCCTGAAGGGCGTTGGAAATCCGTTCGAGGGCAACGGGGTAAAACTGATTGTCGAGGTAGGCCACCACCAGCCCGATGATCCGGCTTTTGCCGGTAATCATCGCGCGGGCAAGGGCGTTGGGCCGGTAACCCAAATGCTCGGCCGCCTTTTGGACCTTGGCGATCGTGGCCTTTGAGGCTGACGCACCGGGGGTGAACACACGGCTGACCGCCGACTGGCTGACACCGGCCAGTCGGGCAACGTCCTGCGATGTGATCCGGGCCTCTGCCATCAGTCTGCCGTCCAGCCCCCGTCGATCAGGAGGGAGGTCCCGGTGATAAGCCCGGCAGCAGGGGAGGCCAGAAAGACAACGCCGCCCATCACATCCTCAATCTCGCCCACCCGGCCCAGTTTGATCATGCTTTCGATCCACTTGCGCCGTTCGGGGATGGCAAGGGTCTGTTCAGCCAGCGGGGTGCGGATGAAGGTCGGGCAGACGGTGTTGACCCGGATCCCAAGCGGCCCCCATTCGATCGCCATCGCCTTGGTCATCCCTTCAAGCGCGTGTTTGGTCGCGCAGTAGACAGCCCGGTCGACCCCGCCGACGTGACCCATCTGGGACGAAATGTTCATCAGGCTGCCCGGCTTGCCCGCCGCGATCAGCCCCTTGGCGACTGCGCGGGTCAGAAAGTAGGCCGCCCGGACGTTCACGTTGGTCACCGCGTCATAATCGGCCTCTGCCGTGTTTATAGCCGGGCTGTGCCGGGCCAGACCGGCCGAATTGACCAGCACATCAAAGGGGCCGTTCTCGGCGACCGCAGCGGCGGTCGCTTCGGTATCGGTGACATCAAGCGGTAGCGAATGCGTCGTCATCCCGGCCTTCGTCATCTCTGCCTGAAGGGCGGCGAGCTTGTCTGCGTTGCGGGCTACAAGTGTCACCTCGGCCCCGGCCTCGGCCAGCGCCACGGCGCAGCCCATGCCGATGCCCGAAGAGGCCCCCGCGACAAGGGCGCGTTGGCCATCAAGGCGGAAAGAGGGGGTGCGGGGCAGGGTCATGTCAGCGCCTTTCCAGTTTCGGAGTCATAGCCCGGTCGGGCCTTGTTGACCTCGCGCATGCGCGCCAACGCGTCGAGGCCCTGTTGCGCCATCGCGTCCAACAGATCGACCAGAACCCAGTTTTCCCGGATCAGCCCTGCTTCCATCCGCCAGAAATCGAGGCTGCGCAGAAGGACCGTTTTGCCGGTCGCCGGCATGCCAAGCCATCCGCCCTCGCTCAGGGTCTGGCGCATGTTGGGCCAACCGGTCTCGCAGACATAGGCCCCTTCGGCCACCCAGTGCGAGATCAGCCCAGAGGGGTCTAGTGCGCGGTCCGGCATGGCCCGCAGGAACGGGATCTGGTGCCAGTTGCGAAACCCGGAAATGCCCCGGCTGGTGCCGATCCCGGCGGGGCCGTACCAGTTGAAGCGCGGGTGCCAGTACCGCTCAAGCTCCATCACCTCGGGTCCGCCCTGGCTGGGGTGGCGGACCATGGCCGTGAGCATCGCCAGAACATGGTCCATCGTCGCCTGACCGTCGCCTTCGGCTGTCAGACCGTCCTGCGTCATAGGGGCAGGGGTGCAGAGATAGGCGCCAAGTTGCGGGGCGAGGGGCCATGCGCCGGCCTGCATCATTAGTTCGGGCAAGTCCCAGATGGCCTGCATTTCGACGATCTGGCCATTCTCGACACGAAAGAACTCGTGATAGCGCATGTGGACAAGGTGGCCGGTCGGCGGAATGTCGAGGAAGGGCCGGACAAAGGTGCCCATGTAGTTGCCGCAACAACCGATCCAGTCCTGCCCTTCGGGCGTTGTGCCAGCCAGCACGATCATTTCGCGCCGCTCAACATCGGGCAGCGCCTCAAAGAGCGGCCCAAGGGCGGCGGTCCACAGCCCCGCAGAGCCGGTCACATCGCCAAAGGGATGGCACAGGTGCACCACGGCCTCGGGCGACATTACAGCGTCAAGCGCCGCCCGGACGTCCGGGGCGGCCCCGTTCGCGGCCGCCTCCTGAAAGGGTGAGATCAGGAATTTGAGGGCCTTAGGTGTCATTCAGCGGCGGTCCCGTAGGGCACGTTCTTGCGGCCATAGCGGCGCACCCGGATGTTGCATTGCTCGGCATGGCCAACAAACCCTTCAAGCATGCACAGGCGCGAGCCGTATTCGCCCACCAGCGTCGCCGCCTCGTCGGTCGTGACCCGCTGGTAGCTATGGGTTTTCAGGAACTTGCCCACCCAAAGGCCACCGGTATAGCGGCCCGCCTTCTTGGTCGGCAGGGTGTGGTTGGTGCCGATCACCTTGTCACCATTCGCCACATTGGTGCGGGGGCCAAGGAACAGGGCGCCATAGCTTTGCATGTTTTCAAGGTACCAGTCGTCGCGGTCGGTCATCACCTGCACATGCTCATAGGCCATGTCGTTCGCCACTTGCAGCATCTCTTCATGGGTGTCGCAGAGGATGACATCGCCATAGTCGCGCCAGCTGACAGAAGCGGTTTCGCGGGTTGGCAGGATCTCGAGGATGCGGTCAATCTCGGCCAGGGTCGCCTCGGCCAGCTTGCGGCTGTTTGTGATCAGGCAGGCGGGCGAGTTGTAGCCATGCTCTGCCTGACCCAGAAGGTCGGTCGCACACAGTTCGGCATCCACAGTGTCGTCGGCGATCACCATGGTCTCGGTCGGGCCGGCAAAAAGGTCGATGCCGACGCGGCCGTATAGCTGGCGCTTGGCCTCGGCCACGAAAGCGTTTCCGGGACCGACAAGCATGTGGACCGGTTCGACCGTCTCGGTTCCGATGGCCATCGCGCCGACAGCCTGCATGCCACCCAGCACATAGATCTCATGTGCGCCGCCCATATGCATCGCCGCAACGATGGCGGGATGAGGGGCGCCGTCGACTGGCGGGGCAGAGGCCACGATGCGGGGCACGCCCGCCACGCTTGCCGTCAGAACAGACATATGGGCCGAGGCGACCATGGGAAACTTGCCTCCCGGCACATAGCAGCCAACCGATTGCACAGGGATGTTGCGATGGCCAAGGATAACGCCAGGCATCGTCTCGACCTCGATATCGGTCATCGAGGCCCGCTGCGCCTCGGCAAAGCGCCGGATCTGGGTCTGTGCAAAGCGGATGTCCTCCATGTCGCGGGCCGACACCCGGCTCATCGCGGCCTCGATCTCGGACGGGGTCAGGCGGAAATGGTCGGGCTCGTATTTGTCGAACTTGGCTGACAGCTCACGGATAGCTGTATCGCCCCGCGCCTCGATATCTGCCAGTGTGGTTTCCACCACCGCCCGGACCTTGGCATCGTCTTCCTGCCGTTCACTTTCGGGTTTGCCGGATTTGAGGTGCGTGATGGTCATTTTCGGGTCCTTGATTTGGTGGGTCGCGTCAGGCGCGGGGCATGGCAATGGTTTTGCCTGCTATCCGGCTGATTTCAAAGTGGCTTTGACATCGGAACAAGGATCAGACCCTTTCTCCGGTCGTGCTGTCGTAAAGATGGCAGATGGATGCGGGGATAGAGGCCGAGAAGGGGGCACCAATTTCGGCGCGGAAATCCTTGGCGGCCTTGACCGCCACCAATCCGCCGCCTGCCTTGACCGTCACTAAGGTCGCATCGCCTAGAAGTTCCAGCGAATAGATCGGCGCCGAAATCTCGCCCTGTTCGACGACAGAGGAATCTTCGGCCCGAAAGCCAAGGGTGATTGGGCCGCTCAGGCCTTCGGGCAGGCCGGTCACCCGGACGTTCGGGCCGGTAAAGACGCCACCTTCCATCGACCCTTCCAGAAGGTTCATGGCGGGTGAGCCGATGAAACCCGCGACAAAGGTATTGGCAGGGCGGTCATAAATGTCGGTGGGTGTGCCGACCTGCTGAACGATTCCCCCCTTCATCACGACCACCCGATCGGCGAGGGTCATCGCCTCGATCTGGTCATGGGTGACGTAGACGGTGGTTACCTTCAGCTCGTGGCTAAGATTCTTGATCTGCGCCCGGGTCGAAACCCGCAGCTTGGCGTCAAGATTGGACAGGGGTTCGTCCATCAGGAACACGTTCGGTTCGCGCACGATGGCGCGGGCAAGGGCCACGCGCTGGCGCTGGCCCCCCGACAGTTCCGCCGGTTTGCGATGCAGGAATTCCGTCAGCTCGACCATTTCAGCGGCGCGGCGCACGCGGGCGTCATGCTCGGACGGGTCGATGCGGCGCACCTTTAGGGGAAAGCGGATGTTCTCGTAGACGTTCATGTTTGGGTAAAGCGCATAGCTTTGGAACACCATCGCCACGTCCCGGTCCTTGGGGTCAAGGTCGTTGATCCGCTTGCCGTCGATAAGAATATCGCCCTCGGTCGCCTCCTCCAGCCCGGCAATCATCCGCATTGTCGTTGTCTTGCCGCAGCCCGATGGGCCCAGAAGGACAAGAAATTCGCGGTCCGCAATGGTCAGGTCCAGGCTGTCGACACCGACGAAGGTGCCCCACCGCTTGGATATGTTGCGCAGCTGGATCTCGGCCATTTCCGGCCTCCAAGTTGAATACGAATGCAAGCAAGCATATCAGAGCGATTGCGGCAGGAATAGTCAGTAAGTTGCCAAAATTTTGGATCGTGCGCATCATTATTTGTTTTGAGAGTGTGAAAAGTGCTGTTAACTTGCATTCGTATGCATGGCGGCTGGGATTCGGCTGTCCGGCATCCCGTGCCCGCGTAGGGCAAGTGAACACCAGCCGCGCAAGAGACGCGGCAGAAGATCAGCCAGGGAGATCCCAGATTATGACACCCACCAAAATGACTGCTCTTGCCACCGTGATGGTGGTGCTGAGTGGGACGACGGCCATGGCCGGATGCGGTATCACCGCCGGCAATGTCAGCATCCTGTCCAATGACTTTGCGGCCCTGAATGCGGTCGCTGCCGGCGCGATGGAATGCGCGGGTGACCGTGTGACCGTCACGGCCAATCAGACCACAGAGCATCGCGACCTTCAGGTCGCCGCCCTGACGGCGAACCCGGCGCAATACACCACCGCCGTCGTGGCCAACTCGTCCATCGTGCCGCTTCTAAGCGCCGGGCTCATCCGCCCACTTGATGACCTTGTCGCGGAACACGGTGCCGGTCTGAAGCCAACCCAGCTGATCACGATCGACGGCCAGGTCATGGCAATCGCCTTCATGGCCAATGCCCAGCACCTGTTCTACCGCTCGGACATCCTGGCCGAGGTTGGGCTGGATGCGCCCACCACCTATGAAGAGGTCCTTGCCGCTGCCGAGGCGATCCGCGCCGCGGGGATCATGGAATATCCGGTCGCGCTGAACACCGGCGCCGGCTGGAACCTGGGTGAAGAGTTCGTGAATATGTACATGGGCTACGGCGGTGAGATGTTTGTCCCCGGCACTGCTCAGGCTTCGGTCAATGACGAGGCGGGCGTTGCCGCGCTCAACATGCTCAAGGCGCTGACCGAATATTCCAACCCCGATTTCCTGACGTTCGATTCCAACGGAACCAGCGCCCTTTGGGAGGCCGGTGAAGTAGCCCTCGCCACCCTATGGGGGTCGCGCGCCGGCACGCTTCTGGATGACGAAGGCTCTACGCCCGAAGTGGTCGAGAATACTGCATTGGCTGGCGCTGTCACCACGGGTGGCGGAACAGTGCCCGCCACTACACTGTGGTGGGATGGCTTCACCATTTCGGCCAACATCAGCGACGAAGATGCAGAGGCGACCTTCATCGCCATGCTGAATGGCATCTCGCCCGAAGTGATTTCGGCCAACTCGGATGCGGCCGTCTGGTTGGGTGAAGGCTACGAGCCGACACCGGCTGCGGTCGGTGTCTTTGCCTCGGCCACTGCCGGGGCCGTGCCCTATCCGATGAGCCCGTTCATGGGCCTGATGCATTCCGCTGCGGGCGACAATCTGGCCGAGTTCCTGCAAGGCTCCGAAAGCGCTGAACAGGCGCTGGCGGACATCGAGGCGGCCTATACGACCGCCGCGACCGCACAGGGCTTTTTGCAGTAGACCTGTCGCCGGGCCGGGGAAGGACCCCCGGCCCGGCACCCCCAAGCGAGAGCCACGCCCATGCCGCATCGCACGTTCCTTTGGTTCATCCTGCCGTCGCTTGTCGCGATGATCCTGTTCATTGCGTTGCCCATCGGGTCGGTCATCGTTCAGTCGTTGTTCGTTGAACACACGCAGGTCCTGATCGTGAGCGAGAGTTGCGGTCCCTTTGGCTGCACCGAAACGACCAGCATTGACGTTGAGGCCACCGCCGCCCTGCAAGCGGCAGAACCGCTGGGCCGGTTCAACGGGCTTGGCACTTATTTTGACCGCAACCATCTGGCGAGCCTCGAAGTATCGCAGGCATGGTCATCCTCGGCCAGTATTGCTGAGTTCTTCTCGCGTCTGATGAACCTGCCGTTCTACAGCGCGCTTGCCTTTACCATGACCTATACCTTTGTGGTGACACCGCTTGTCATCGTCCTGGGGCTGTTCATCGCGCTGGGCGTCAATTCGCTGCCGCAGTTCGCCAAGGGGCCGACGATCTTTGTGTCGTTGCTCCCGATGATCATCACGCCGCTGATCGGCTCGCTTATCCTGTTCTGGATGATTGATGCGCGGGGGATCATCGGATCGACTTTGCAGGCCCTGTTCAACGATGGCTCACTGTCGCTCAAGGCGTCGCCTGTGCTGACCTGGATCACCCTGATCGTCTACGGCGTCTGGCACTCGGCCCCCTTCGCCTTCATCGTATTTTATGCCGGGCTTCAGACCGTGCCCGAGGACACGCTTGAAGCGGCCCTGATCGACGGAGCGAGCCGCTGGGAAAGGGTGCGCTACGTCGTCATTCCCTACATGGCGCCGCTTGTCGTCTTTATCGCGCTGATCCAGCTGATGGACAATTTCCGGGTGTTCGAGCCGATCGTCGGCTTTTCGGCGCAGGCGAATGCCACCTCGCTGTCCTGGATCATCTACAACGACCTTCGCGGCGACACCCAGCAGTTCGGCTCGGCGGCGGCGACCTCGGTCCTGACGATCCTTGGGGTCTGCGTCCTGCTTAGCCCAGTGCTGATCCGCACCTGGCGCGACTTTAACAGGAAGAGGGCCTGACATGGCTGCCGCTTCGCAACGCCGCTCCCCGCTGCTGGTCACGATGACGCTGGCCTTTGTCGGCATCTGGGTGATCCTGGCCGCGTTCCCCTTTGTCTGGACGGTCTGGGGATCGTTCAAGGTTCAGGCCGACTTCTTTTCCAAAGCCAACTGGATGAACGCCGTCTGGGGCATCGCTACCACGGCCGAGACGGGCAGCGCATTTACCGGCGCCGGCTACGAGGGCGCGTGGATCAAGCGGGAGTTCTGGCGCGCTGTGCTGAACACCGGGATCGTGGTGTTCTTTACCGTCATCATCTCGCTCACCTTTGGCACCTTGGGTGGGTATGCCTTGGCCCGGTCGGGGTATCGCTATGCATTCTGGCTTTTGATGATCGCGCTGGTGTTTCGGGCGATGCCGCATATCACGCTGGTGTCGGGTTACCTCTTGCCGTTCTTTCAGTGGAACCTCTGGGGGCATCTGCCGACCTCGATCATCGTGCTGGTGGCGATCAACCAGCCCTTCACACTGTGGATGCTGCACTCGTTCTTTCTGAACATTCCCAAGGATCTGGACGAAAGCGCCATGGTCGACGGCTGCACCCGGTTTCAGGCGTTTCGCCATGTCATCATTCCGGTCATGTGGCCGGGTGTGATCACGACGGGGCTGTTCTCGTTTCTTCTGGCCTATAACGACTTTGCCGTCACGGCGATGCTGCTAAGCCAGGAGAACCAGACGATGGTGCCCAAGATCGCGAGTTTTCTGGGGACGACACAGGTCGAGGGGCAGGTGATGTATGCCGTGGCTGCCGTTGTCTCTGCCACAGCGCCGCTGTTTGTCCTTATCATGTTCTTCCAACGTCAGATCGTCAGCGGCCTCACCGCCGGAGCCGTCAAAGGGTAATCATGTCCGACCTGCAAGCCGCCAAAGCCACCGTTCAAGCCCATTACAAGGCGCTGGCAGGGGCCAGCCCTGACACGGTCGGGGATATCATCGCCGCTGCCGTCAGCCCCGACTACATGTGGCGGGGGATGCACCCGTTCCACGAACAGAGCGGCGCGGCGGCCGTGGCAGAGACCTTCTGGGCCCCCTTCCTGACGTCGATGAGCCGGGTCCAGCGGCGCGAGGATATCTTTTTCGCTGGTCAGAACGAGATGGATGGTTTCACCTCTGTCTGGACGGCCTCGATGGGGCATCTGATGGGCCTCTTTGATGCGCCGTGGTTGGGGATACCCCCCACCGGCAAGATGATCTTTTTGCGCTACGCAGAGTTCAACAAGGTCGAAGAGGGTGTGATCACCGAGACGGCGTTGTTCTGCGATATTCTGCACCTGATGATGCAGGCCGGGCTACAGCCGCTTCCGCCCCAGACCGCCGCCCATCTGGTTCAGCCCGGCCCGATGACCCACGATGGTCTGTTGTACGGTCCGCAGGAGGCAGGCGAGGGGGAGGCGACGCTGGCGCTCATCAACCGGATGATCGGCGACATCAATACGCATCAACGGTTCCAGACCCCGCAAGAGGAGCTGGCCGAATGCTGGCACGACGACATGATCTGGTGGGGCCCTGCCGGGATCGGGGCGACCTATACGATTGACCGCTATATAGAACAGCACCAGCGCCCATTCCGCACGCAGATCACCGACAGGGTGTTCAACGGACATCTGTGCCGCATGGCCGAGGGCACCTACGGCGGCTTTTTCGGCTGGCCCAACCTCACCCTGACCAATGCGGGCGGTTATACGGGCATGACCGGCAGCAACACCCGCGCCGATATGCGGGTCGTCGACATCTATCGCCGCGACGGTGACAAGCTGGCCGAGAACTGGATATTCATCGACATGCTGCATTTTTTGAACATGCAGGGCCTTGATGTGCTGGGCCGTATGGCCAGTTTAGGCCCCCCGGCCAAAAGCTGATCGGTCAGCGAATGCGCATCTCTGTCGCCTGATCAAAGAAGAACAGGCGGGATGGGTCAACTGTCAGGCCGACCATCGCTCCTTCCTCGACCCTTTGATCGCCGCGTTCCTCGACCACGATCCGCTCTCCGGTCGGGGCCGACAGATAGGCGTAGGACACTCCGCCAAGGCTTTCGGTCAGTTCGACCTTATGGGTTGATCCGGTCATGTCGAGGGACAGGTTTTCGGGGCGAAGGCCCACATGGATCGGTTTGCCCGACCACACCTCGGGGATCTTGCGATCAACCGGGCCGCCAAGGCCAGCGACATGGGGCACCCCGGCCTTAACCTCACCGGCCAGAAAGTTCATGGCCGGGGACCCGATAAAGCCAGCCACGAATTTGTTGTCCGGGTCGCGGTAAAGGTCCATCGGGCGGCCCACCTGCTCGATCACGCCTTTGCGCAGGACGACGATCTTGTCGGCCAGCGTCATCGCCTCGACCTGATCGTGGGTGACGTAGATCATCGTCGCCCCGATTTCCTTGTGCAGGCGGGCAATCTCGACGCGCATCTCGACGCGCAATTCAGCGTCGAGGTTGGACAGCGGCTCGTCGAACAGGAAGACCTCGGGACCGCGCACAATGGCCCTGCCGATGGATACCCGCTGCCGCTGTCCCCCCGAAAGGGCGGCGGGCTTGCGCTTGAGGTACTCGTCCAGCTTCAGGATGCGGCTGGCTTCGGACACCTTGGCCTTGATCTCGGCCTTGGGGTGGCCGTTCATCTTGAGGCCAAAGCCCATGTTTTCTTCGACCGTCATATGCGGGTAAAGGGCGTAAGTCTGAAACACCATCGCCACCCCCCTCTCGGACGGATCAAGACGGGTGACATCGCGTTCGCCGATCCGGATGGATCCGCCGGTTGTGACCTCGAGGCCGGCCACCATCCGCAGAAGTGTGGACTTGCCGCAACCGGACGGGCCGACGAACACGCAGAATTCGCCATCGTCGATCTCAAGGCTGACACCGTGGATCACCTGCGTATCGCCGTATTTCTTGACCACCGAATTCAGTGTGACGCCGGTCATTGTCTGTCCTCCCGGTTGCAATTGGGCCGTTGGTCTATGTCTGGAAAGCGCCAGGATCCGACGGCGGCACCGATCTTGTCGGCGGCTTCGTGCAGTCTTGGGGCAAGCTTTTCGAGGGCGGCCAGTGATAGCCGCTGGGTCGTGGAGGTGATCGACACGGCCCCGAGCACGCGGCCCCGTCCGCTCAGGATCGGGGCGGCAATGCAGATGATGCCGGGTTCATGCTCTTCGCGGTCAAATCCATGGCCTTGCGCGCGGATCTCGACCAGTTCAGCGCGAAGGCTGTTTGCGTCAGCCAGAGTGGCCGGGGTGAAGGGGTGAAAGGATTGCTGTGCAATCAGCTCTTCGACCCGGTCGGGATCCTCGTAGGCCAGGATTGTCTTGCCGATCCCGGTACAATAGGCGGGGCCGACCTTGCCCGCGTCGCTGAACACATGGACGGGGCGCGTCGGGTTGATCTTGTCGACGTACAGAACCTGGGCATGGTCGAGTTGGGCCAGGTGCACCGTTTCGCCCACGTCGGCTGCCAGCCGTTCCAGCTCGGGCCGGGCGATCGGGGCGAGCGAGGATTGGGACCATGCGGAATGGGCCAGCCGGACCAGCCGCACGCCCGGCGAATAGGTGCCAGTGTCTGCGTCATAGGCCAGCATGCGCTGATTGGTGAGGGTCTGGACGAACCGATATAGGGTGGCCTTGGGGTAGGGGGCGTCATCCAGTAGTTCGGAAAAGCGGACAGGTCGACCAAAGGACGCAACACGGTCCAGCACATCGAGCGCCTTGCCGACTGTCCCATCGCCCAATTCCGACATACCTTTTTTCAACCCCCGGTTTCCTTCGGCTCTGTACCCCTCTCTCTAAACGGGGCACGCGCGGCTGCTGACAACCTTAGGCGAGTTGCGGTTAAGTTTTCAATATTCAAAACTTAGTTTCAAATATTGGAACAAGTTTTGTAGCAACACAGGGAGGACTTCATGTTGCACCTCAAGAAAAGCGCCCCGCTGGCGCTTGGCATCGCTTTGCTGGCTGGGACCAGTGCGATGGCCCAGCAGCGGACCTTGAACTACTACGCTGACTTTGATCCCATCCCGCTGGCTGCCTTTGAGGCGCTGATCGCGGATTTCGAGGCTGCGAACCCCGACATCGACGTTGTTCTTCAGAACTTCGATCACGAAGGGTACAAGACTGCGATCCGTAACTTCCTGACCACCGACGCGCCGGATCTGGCCAACTGGTATGCAGGCAACCGCATGGCGCCGTTCGTCAACTCTGGTCAGTTCATGGACGTGTCGGACGTCTGGGCCGACAACGGTCTGGACGAGTCGCTCGGCTCTGCCATCGCTTCGATGACCATTGATGGCAAGCAGTGGGGCGTTCCCTATACCTACTACCAGTGGGGCATCTACTTCAACAAAACCGCCTACGAGCAGGTCGGCGCCGAAGTGCCAACCACCTATGACGAATTCGTCGCCAACTGCGAGCTTTTTGCGGCCGCCGATATCGACTGCCTGACCACCGGTACGTCGGCGCTCTGGCCCGGAGCTGGCATCTTTGACTATCTGAACCTGCGGACCAACGGCTATGAGTATCACATGGCGCTGACCTCGGGCGACGTGGCCTGGACCGACGATGGTGTGCGCGAGACCTTTGCACAATGGGCCCGGATTCAGCCCTACATCACCGAAAACCACGCCGCAATCGACTGGCAGGACGCAGCAACCCTGCTCGTTCAGGGCCGCGCCGCGAACTATGTCATGGGCATCTTTGCCGTTGGCGTGTTCAAGGACGGCGGGATGACCGACGAGACGCTGGGCTTCATGCCATTCCCGACGATCAACCCTGATGTCGCACGGGCAGAAGAAGCCCCGACCGACACCATCCACATCCCCGCCGGTGCAACCAACGTGGAAGACGCCAAGACCTTCCTCGCGTTTGTGGCCCAGGCCGATGTGCAGACCAAGCTGAACGAGGCGCTGGGCCAGCTGCCCATCAATAGCGGCTCTACCGTTGGGTCCGACCCGTTCATCACGGCCGGGTTCGAGCTGTTGTCGACCACACCCGGCGGCATTGCCCAGTTCTTTGACCGGGACGCTCCGGCAGAGATGGCCAAGCTTGGCATGGAAGGCTTCCAGGAGTTCATGGTTATCCCCGATAACCTCGATGACATCCTTGGCCGTCTGGAGCAGGCGCGCGAGCGTATCTACCAGTAACAACCTTTGGCGGCGGCGGGGAAACCTGCCGCCACCATTCCGGCCCGTAGCGGCCGCGGCGACGAGTGGGGGGATCGCGCATGTCCGTGACATCAAGCGAAACGCGGCAACGCTCCTGGTGGCGGTCCAACCAGCAATGGCTGACGCCCTGGCTGTTCCTGACGCCGGGCATGATAATGTTTGCCCTCTATGTCGTCTGGCCGATCTTCGAAAGCTTCCGCATCTCGTTCTACGACTGGGACGGACTGGGCGAGGCGCAATGGCTGGGCTGGGCGAACTATCAGGAATTGTTCAACGACCGGGCGTTCAAGACCTCGCTCAAGAACAACGTCATCTGGTTGGTCCTCTATATGCTGGCCGTCCCGATGGGCCTTGGCATCGCGATCTTTCTTAACCAGACGGTGCGTGGCATCCGCATCTACAAATCGCTGTTCTTCTTTCCGTTCGTGATCAGTCAGGTCGTCGTCGGGCTGATGTTCTCGTGGTTTTATGCCCCGAACTTTGGCCTTCTGTACAAGCTGACCGAGTTTCTGACGGGCAAGGGGATTGCCGTTCTGGCCGATCCCGATCTTGTCACTTACGGGATTATCGCCGCCGGCCTCTGGCCGCAGATTGCTTATTGCATGATCCTTTACCTTACCGGCCTGAACAACGTGGCCCCCGACCAGATCGAGGCGGCCCGTCTGGACGGAGCCAAGGGGTTCAAGATGCTGTGGTATGTGATCCTGCCCCAGTTGCGCCCGGCGACATTCATCGCGGTCGTTGTCACGGTCATCGGTGCCCTTCGGTCCTTTGACCTTGTGTCGATCATGACCAATGGCGGGCCGTTCGGGTCGTCGCGGGTACTGTCCTATTACATGTATGAACAGGCGCTGTCGGAATACGGCTACCGGATGGGCTATGGCGCGGCCATCGCGGTCATCCTCTTTCTGATCATGATGGTCTTCATCTCTGGGTTCATCTGGAAGATGGTCCGCGACGAAAGAGGGGTGAACTGAGATGTTTCCACGTCCCGTTGATCAGGCATCCTCCTTTGTCCGCACCGCCTATCAGGTTGCCCTGCCGATTGCCCTGATCCTTTGGCTGTTGCCCCTGCTTGGGGTGGCGCTGACATCGGTCCGGCCGTCCTCTGACCTTGCGGCGGGCAACTACTTTGGCTGGCCTTCGGCCTTTGCCATCTCGAACTATGCAGAGGTGTTCCAGAACTCGCCCATCGGGCGCTATATCTTCAACTCGTTCAAGGTAACGATCCCCACGGTGATCGGCACGCTTGTTCTGTCCTGCATGACCGGCTTTGCGCTGGGCGTTTACCGGTTCCGCTCGAACATCCTGATCTTCTTCCTCTTCGTGGCGGGCAACTTTGTGCCGTTCCAGATCCTGATGGTTCCGGTGCGCGACCTGACGTTCAACATGGGCCTCTACAATACCACGGCAGGCCTCGCGATGTTCCACATCGCCTTTCAAACCGGGTTCTGCACGCTGTTCATGCGGAACTTCATCGCTGCCTTGCCGCGCGAATTGATCGAGGCCGCCCGGGTCGAAGGCGTGGCCGAGTGGAAGATCTTTTGGTACATCGTGCTGCCCCTCATGCGGCCCGCCATCGCGGCGCTATCGGTGCTGGTCTTTACCTTTATCTGGAACGACTTTTTCTGGGCCACGGTCCTGACGACCTCTGCCAGCACGCAACCGGTGACGGCGGGTCTGTCATCGCTGAACGGTCAGTGGATTGCGGCATGGCATCTGGTGTCCGCAGGATCGATCATCGCCGCGATGCCGCCGGTTCTGATGTTCTTCCTGATGCAAAAGCACTTCATCGCTGGGCTTACACTGGGCGCGGTGAAGTAACGAAAACGTCCTCGCGATGGTTCGCGAGGACGTTCCAAGGCCATAAAATGTCCTAAGGGTCAGGCCGAGAGGTCGGCGCGCAGCAGCTCTCCGATCTTGTCGATGGTGGCCGCGTCGATGGTCAGCGGTGGGGACAGGGCAAAGCTGTCGCCAATCGGGCGCACGACCAGCCCCTTGTCCCAAAGCCGCTCGTAGGCGGCGCGACCGGCCGCGCCGACCGGGCCGTCCTGGGCCAGCTGGACCGCGCCGATCAGCCCCGCGTTGCGGATGTCGACGACCTTCTCGATCCCTTTGAGGCTGTGCAACATCTCCTCGAAGAGCGGGGCCATTTTGGCGACGTTCTCAAAGATGCCTTCGTCGCGGTAGACATCCAGCGTTGCAATACAGGCGGCCGAGGCAAGGGGATGGCCGGAATAGGTGTACCCGTGGAACAGGTCGGGCATGTTGGCCGGACCGCTCAGGAACGCTTCGCGCACCTTGGCGGTTGCAAAGACCCCACCCATCGGGACGGTTGCATTGGTCATGCCCTTGGCCACCGTGAACAGGTCCGGCTTTACCCCGTAGTGCTGGTAGGCAAAGGCAGTGCCCATCCGGCCGAAACCGGTGATCACCTCGTCAAAGATCAAAAGAATGCCGTTGGCGTCGCAAATCTCGCGCAGCCGCTGCAGGTAGCCAACGGGAGGCGGGAACACACCGCCGGCGCCGGACACAGGCTCTACGATCACGGCGGCGATGGTGTGGGCCCCTTGGGTTTCGCAGATCATCGCCAGATCGTCGGCAAGGTCGGCACCATTTTCGGGGCTGCCCTTGGTAAAGGCATTTTGGGGCAGGTTGGTGTGCCGCATATGCTGGACCGAGGGGTAAAGCGTCCCGAACTGCCCTTTGTTCAGACCCAGGCCACCGACGGACAGCCCGCCAAAGTTGATGCCGTGGTAGGCCTTTTGCCGACCGACCAGGATGCGCCGCTGCCCTTCGCCCCGGGCGGCGTGATAGGCCAGCGCAATCTTGAGGGCGGTATCCACCGACTCCGATCCCGAGTTGGTCAGGAAGACGTGGTCAAATCCGGGGGCAAGCTCGACCAGACGGCTGGCGGCCTGAAAGGCGATGGGATGGCCCTGATTGAATGAATGGGCAAAGTCGAGGGTTGCGGCCTGCTTTTGGATCGCGGCCACGATGTGGGGATGATTGTGACCCGCATTGCAGCACCAAAGGCCCCCAGTGCCGTCGATCAGCTTCTTCCCTTCCATCGAGGTGTAATAAAGACCTTCGGCCCCGGTCATCATGCGCGGCCGGTCCTTGAACCAGCGCGAGGCGGTAAAGGGCATCCAGAAGCTGTCAAGATCGTTTGGAATACTGCTTTGATCGTTCATCGGAGCCTCCAGGCATTTCGGTCGTTGTGAATTCTGCCAGCACTGTCCGAAAGTTCGCGGCCATGCGCAATGGGAGGTCTGCGAAAGTCTTGCCCGATTTTGCGGCAGTGCCAGAAATTGCGCGGTATCGGGTGGAGATGCTGCCGGGGTCAACGGATCCGGTCGGGTGGTCCTCGGCGCGTCCAGGCACAACGTGCAACCTTTTGGCTGTTCGGTCAGCCTGGATGCTGAGACTCCACTTGTCAGACCTTCATAATTTAAATATCCATGAAATATGGAATCACGACTCACAGATCGTCTTGCGACACTGGCACACCCCCAACGCATGGGAGTGTTTCGACTGCTTATGCGACGGTACCCGGACGAGCTGTCGGCGGGCGAGATTGGTCAGGTGCTTGAGCTCAAGCCAAGCACCACTTCGGTCTATCTGGCTGCCCTGCGGCAGGCGGACCTTATCTCGCAACACCGGGAAGGGACGCATCTGTTCTACCGTGTGAACCTTGAGGCCACGCGTGAGGTCGTGACGGACCTTTTTCAGGATTGCTGTCGCGGTCGGGCAGACCTTTGCCCACCGCAGTTCTTGCCCTTTATGGAGGATGCGGCTGTGGCACCCAGCAAAGTTTTTAACGTCTTATTCGTCTGTACCGGAAACTCTGCCCGGTCCATCTTTGCCGAAACCATCCTGCGCGATCTTGCAGGCGACCGGTTCAGGGCATTTTCCGCCGGCACCACCCCCAGGTCGACTCTGAACCCGCTGGCGGTGGAGATGCTTGCCTCCAAAGGGCACGACGTGACCGCCCTGCGATCAAAGAACATAGCCGAGTTTCAGGGGGCTGACGCGCCACAGATGGACTTTGTGTTCACCGTCTGCGATCGGGCCGCGAACGAAGAATGCCCACCCTGGCCCGGTCAACCGGTTTCGGGGCATTGGGGCATGCCTGACCCGGTCAAGGCGACAGGAACCCTTGCCGAACAACGCCTTGCCTTTCATCAGGCCTATGGCGCGCTGCATAACCGCATAACCGTTTTCACCGCCCTTCCGTTCGATCGCCTTGATCGCGGGTCGCTTCAGACCCGGATCGACGCTATCGGGCAGGCCACCGTCAGTCAGGACCTCTGAACCCCATGACCACCTATGCCTTGAACGGCCTCGGCCGTATCGGAAAGCTCGCGCTGCGCCCTCTTCTGGAAAGGGGGGCAAAGATCGCCTTTCTCAACGACGCCATCGGGGATCCGGCGATGCACGCGCACCTGTTGGAGTTCGACAGCGTCCATGGCCGCTGGCCCGCGACCTTTGCCGCTGATGATGATGCCCTGACCATCGACGGGACGAGGATTCCCCTGACCAACACCCGCAAGATCGAGGACCTGCCCCTTGACGGGGTCGACGTGGTGATCGACTGCACCGGGGCGTTCAAGTCCGAGGCGAAGATCGCCCCCTACTTTGCCGCCGGGGTCAAGAAGGTGGTTGTGTCGGCACCGGTCAAGGACGGCCCGACGACGAACATCGTCTACGGCGTCAACGACGACGTCTATGATCCGGCCCTGCACGACATCGTAACGGCGGCCAGCTGCACCACCAATTGCCTGGCCCCCGTGGTCAAAGTGCTGCTAGAGGGGATCGGGATCAAGCACGGCTCGATCACCACGATCCACGATGTGACCAACACCCAGACCATCGTGGACCGGCCCGCCAAGGATCTGCGCCGCGCCCGATCGGCCTTGACCAATCTCATCCCCACCACAACAGGGTCGGCCACCGCGATCACGCTGATTTACCCCGAACTTGCGGGCAAGTTGAATGGCCATGCCGTCCGGGTGCCGCTTCTGAACGCCTCGATCACCGATTGCGTGTTCGAGATGGCCCGCGAAACCACGGTGGAAGAGGTCAACGCCCTTTTCAAAGCTGCCGCTGACGGTCCTCTGAAGGGCATCCTGGGCTATGAGACCCGGCCCTTGGTGTCATCGGATTATACCAACGACCCCCGCAGCGGGATCGTCGATGCCCTGTCCACAATGGTGGTGAACGGCACACAGCTGAAGGTCTATGTCTGGTACGACAACGAATTTGGCTATGCCCACCGTCTGGTGGACGTGGCCCTGATGGTTGGCGGCCGGCTGTGACACGACCCGCCGGTTTTGCCGCCTATGCGACCGTCACCGCGGCCTATTGGGCATTCATGCTCACCGACGGTGCCCTTCGGATGCTGGTGCTTTTGCACTTTCACACGCTTGGGTTTTCGCCAGTGCAACTGGCCTATCTGTTCGTCCTGTATGAGGTTGCGGGGGTTGTCACCAATCTCTCTGCCGGCTGGATTGCGGCCCGCTTTGGGTTGACCTCAACCCTTTATGCCGGGCTGACGCTGCAGGTGGTGGCCCTTCTGGCGCTGGCGCAACTTGATCCGGCTTGGGGGCTTGCGGCCTCGGTTGCCTTTGTCATGGCAGTGCAAGGGGTGTCGGGCGTGGCCAAGGACCTTGCCAAGATGAGCTCAAAAAGCGCGGTGAAACTGCTGGCCCCAAAGGATGGGGCAGGGTTGTTCCGCTGGGTGGCGCTGCTGACCGGCTCAAAGAACGCCGTCAAGGGGGCGGGCTTTCTGCTGGGGGCGGGGCTTTTGGCGCTCTTTGGTTTCGTCCCCTCGATCCTTTCCATGGCGGCGATCCTGTTCGCAATCCTGATCGGGGTCCTGATCGGAATGCCAAAGGGCCTGCCCGCCGGGCGCAAGGATGCCAAGTTTTCCGAGGTCTTTTCCAAGAACCGCAATATCAATTGGCTTAGCTTTGCCCGGATGTTCCTGTTTGGCGCGCGGGACGTCTGGTTTGTCGTGGGCATCCCGATCTACTTCTACGCCGTCCTGTCGGACGGGTCAGAGGCAGGCAATCGGGCGGCGTTCTTCCTGATCGGAACCTTCATGGCCATCTGGACGATACTTTACGGTGTCGTGCAGGGCGCGGCACCTCGGCTGCTAAGGGCCGCCTCCCGCTCACCCGGAGAGCTTTTGGGGCAGGCCCGGTTCTGGGTTGGTCTGCTGATCGTTGTTCCTGCCGCGCTGGCGGTGTCGGTTTATTCGGCCGATGCGCCGTCAGCGACCCTGACTGCTTTGGTCATTCTTGGTCTGATGGTCTTTGGCGGGATCTTTGCCGTGAACTCTTCGCTGCATTCCTACCTGATCCTGGCTTTCACCGATGAACGGCGGGTGACGATGGATGTCGGCTTCTACTACATGGCCAACGCGGCAGGCCGCCTCGTCGGGACCCTTTTGTCGGGGCTAAGCTATCAAGTCGGCGGGCTGCCCCTGTGCCTGGCCACGGCCGCGGCAATGGTGGTGGTCAGCTACTTTGGCGTGCGTCGGATCGCGGTGGCCTAGCCCGTCCGATATCGCTGCGCTGCACTTCCACCCTCGCGGCAAAGCTGGCCTGACCGACCGCAAAGGGAAAGGTGGTCAAGGCGGCGTTGGGCAAGACCGAGGCCCCGCTTGTCAAAACATTGAGGCCGGGCCAACCGTCCCTTATCCAGACTGGGCCTGAGGGGACGCGGGGGGTGACCTTGGCCCTTGCCTGAAAGGCGCCCTGTTCATTGGACAGATCAATCGCATCCCCATCTGAAATCCCTCTTTCCGCCGCATCCAGCGGTGCGATCCAAAGGTCTGGGACGTCTTCGCGCGCGGCGAGGGTCGGCAAGGCCCTGCCGTGATCGTAGAACGAATGGAAATGGGCAAACGTCCGACCATGGGCGAGCGTCAGGCCACTCCCCCCAGAAGCGGTCCCTGTCGAAGCGGTCCCCGAAGGATCGTCCGCCGATGCGCTGGGCAAAGCGGGTAATCCCATTTTGATGGCGCGTTCCGAATAGAACTCGATCCGGCCAGAGGGTGTCGCGAATTCCAGCGTGGGATAGGCCACCTGCGAGACGTTCAGGGCCACCCGCCCGCCATTTGACCGCAGGTCGGCGACGGTCGCATGCCTTGTCGCTGGATGGTCCAGCACTGCGTTCATCGCGGCTTCCTGATTGGCCCAAGGGTAGACATCCGCAACCCCCAGCCTTGCCGCAAGACCCTTGTAAAGCTCGTACACCGGTCTGGTGTCCCCAGCCGGCGTCATGGCGCGGTCGGACAGGTGAACATAGGTATTCGTGGCCTTTGCCCCGATCTCTTCCAGCCAGATCGTGCCAGGCAGGACGATATCGGCGGCTTCCCGGATCGTTTGGTTTGAAAAGATGTCGTAGGCCACAACAAGGTCAGCCTTTGCCAGCGCTGCCCGAAGGCGGTTGGTGTCGGGAAAGGAGGACAGCACATTTGATCCGATCGCAAACAGGACCTTAACCGCACCGGTTTCAAGAGCCTCAACGATGGCCTCCAACTGGTTGGGCACATAGGCCCCCGGCACGCGCCGGTCGGTGGCGGATTGACTGGCAAAACCGGCCCCATGGCTGCGGCCGCCATGCCTGGGACCAAGCCCGCCCCCTGGTTTGCCAAAGTTGCCGGTCAGGGCGGGCAGGCAGGCAATCGCCCGCGCCGCCTCATAGGTATTGCCGCCCTTGTGTAGCGATGATCCACCAATCACGACCATCGCGGGCCGTATTGCTGCGTAGCTGCGTGCAAGCCCGATGATCCGTTCCGCCGGGACGCCGGTCAGGGCCTCGGCCCATTGCGGGGTCATCGTTTGCAGGTGTACTTTCAGCGCCGCGAACCCCAGGGTGTGCTGATCGACAAAGCCCGCGTCCCAGCTGCGGTCAGCGACGATGACATGCATCATGGCAAGGGCGAGGGCCGTATCGGACCCCGGCCGCAAAAGGATCACCTCATCCGCGAGGGCCGAGGCTTCGGTCCGGCGCACGTCCACCACAACGATCCGCGCACCGCGTCGTTTGGCGATTTCAACGTGTTTCAGGGTGCTGGCCTGACTGACCGTGTTTGCGCCCCACAGGATGATCATCTCGGAATGGGCGCTCAAATCCTCTTTGGTCGAGGTTTCGATCGCACCGGTCAGTCCGGCCCCAAAGGCACCCAGCCCCCAGCAGATCATTGCAGGGTCCCAGAACTGGCACCCATAGAGATTTGCGAAGCGCTCCATCTGGGCGCGTTTCAGGCCAAAGCCGTAGTCGTTCGCAGCGTTGCCATGGCCTTGCCAGAAGCCGACCGCCTTGGGTCCAACGGCTTGCATCCTTGCAGCGATGGTATCTAGCGCGTCGTCCCAGGACGTTGGTGTCCAGTCCGCTCCGTCCCGCTGGTGTCGGATAAGCGGCGTCAGAAGTCTGCCAGTGTTTCCGACGACCTCATGGGCGGCCTTGCCCCGCATGCACAGAAAACCTTCGCTGTCGGGGTTGGTTTCGTCCCCTTCGATTGAGACGAGGGAGCCGTCCTCGATCGTGACCGTCATGCCGCACAGCGTAGGATGGCAGTTCATTGGACACATGGTCCGGATCGTCTCGCGGGGCATGTCACGCTCCTGGCTGTTGCCCCCAAACCCTAGACCGAGGTGCGTGCCATGCGCCAGCAATCCCGGTGGTTGCGCCAGTCCAGGTCAAAGCAGGGCCCAACCGAGGTCCCTATGTGAGACCCTTTGCGGGGCAGAGCAGGGCCAACCCAAAAAAAAGTCGCCACCTTGGCCGATCTCTTCTCCTTCCAAAGGCGATTGGTGACATTGTCACTGAACTGGACCTCACAAAGTTGTATGTTCTGTACATCTTTAACGAGGAGTCCAAGAAATGAGAGCCAACGTTGGCAAGATTGACCGCCTTCTTCGGTTGCTGCTGGGCATCGCCTTTATCGCGGCCCCCTTCATCAGCAGCATTGATCTGTTTCAGTCGACCGTCGGGATGGTGGTCGGCATCGGGGTCGGCGCTATCATGGTGGTGACCTCCGTGACCGGGTTCTGCCCGCTGTATCGCATCTTTGGGCTTCGGAGTTCCAGGGCCTGAGGCCATGCCCGATCCGGCCCCCAAAGCAAGTATTTGCTTAATTCTGTGTCCAAGACCTGTCCAAACCGGCCCAAGCCGCAAGAAACCGGCGCGCTTGCCCGGCCCCGACCGGGGAACGGACCGACGAACATCTGCCATAGGAGTCATGATATGACCTACCCGATCGACCAGTCCACAAAACCCGAGGTTTCCGCCCATTTTGATGAGGCGACCAATACGATCAGCTACATCGTCAAGGACCCCTCCAGTTCACATTGCGCCATCATCGACAGTGTCATGGACATCGACTACGCCGCTGGCCGGATAACCTATGATCACGCCGACGCCCTGATCGCCGAGGTCCAGTCGCGCGGCCTGACCCTTGACTGGATCATCGAGACCCACGTCCATGCCGACCATCTGAGTGCCGCCCCCTACATCCAGCAAAAGCTTGGCGGCAAGATTGGAGTTGGCGATAAGATCCTGGTTGTGCAGGAAACCTTCGGGAAAGTCTTTAACGAAGGGACCGAGTTCCAGCGCGACGGTCGCCAGTTCGACGCCCTGTTCAAGGACGGGGACACCTACAAGGTCGGCAATATGCAGGCCTTTGCCATCTATACACCCGGCCATACCCCGGCCTGTATGGTGCATGTGATGGGGGACGCCGCTTTTGTCGGTGATACCTTGTTCATGCCGGATGGCGGATCGGCCCGCGCCGACTTTCCCGGTGGTGACGCGGGGCAGCTTTATGACAGCATTCAGAAGGTCCTCGCCCTGCCGGATGACACCCGTTTGTTCATGTGCCACGACTACGGCCCGAACGGCCGCTACATCGAGTGGGAGACAACGGTCGGCGAGGAAAAGGCCCACAACATCCATGTGGGACAAGGCAAGACCCGCGAGGATTTCATCAAGTTCCGGACCGAGCGTGACGCGCAACTGGATATGCCGCGCCTGATCATCCCATCCCTGCAGGTCAACATGCGGGCTGGTGAAGTTCCGAAGGACAAAGACGGCAACCTGATGCTCAAGGTGCCGGTCAACGCCCTGTAGGGATGCCAAGGCAAGGCCCGCCCCTGTGATACCCACTCAAGTTTGGGCCTATGCGGGATGAGTTTGGTCCTGCCCTTTGAAAAGGGGCAGGGCCTTTTTGGTTTGCCGCGCGGTAGCTGGCTCTGACCCATCGCAACCGCGCTTTTTGGACCCTTCATCACGGCGAGCTGTGGTTTGGCGACCGTTTCGCCATTCTGCCGTTCCCTTCGGCGCGGATCGCTGCAAAGCTTCGGCTGGGGCGCTTTGCGTCCATAAAGGGCGGCCATTCACCGGCGCCGGTACGATTTGACCAACGAAAGAGGACAGGCCCGATGGCGGTAGATGGGGAAATGACACCAAGGGTGGCCTTTTTCGGCTTTGGCGAAGCGGCCAATGCGTTCCTGTCAGGCTGGGCGCTGGGCGATCCGACACGGATCACGGCCTATGACATCAAGGTCGATGACCCTGAAACAGCGCCCGCGATGCGGTCGCGTTTTGCGCATGCCGGCGTGACGGGTGTGTCAACGCCGCACGCGGCTTTGGTTGATGCCCAATACATCTTTTCCGTGGTGACCGCCGATCAAGCGCTGGCGGTGGCGCAATCCGCGTCTGGCGGGCTGATGCCGGGGGCGTTGTGGTTCGATTGCAATTCCTGCGCCCCCGAGACCAAGCGCCGTGCCGCCGAGGTGATCGAAGCCGCGGGCGGGCGCTATGTCGACGTGGCCGTCATGTCGCCCGTCCATCCCAAGCGTCACCTTGTGCCCTTGAAGATTGCGGGCCCCCATGCCGAGGACGGAGCCGCTGCCCTGCGCAAGTTCGACATGAGGCCCGAGGTTGTGGGGGAAAAGGTCGGACAGGCCTCCTCGATCAAGATGATCCGATCCGTCATGATCAAAGGCCTTGAGGCTCTGACGGCCGAATGCTTTCTCGCTGCCCGTCGGGCAGGTGTCGAAGAAGAGGTGCTCGCCTCACTCGAGGCCTCGGACCCCGATATCGCCTGGCGCAAGCGGGGCAGCTACAACCTGGAACGCATGATGGCCCATGGCACCAGACGAGCCGCCGAAATGCGCGAGGTCGCTGTGACGCTGGCCGACCTGGGCCTTCCCAATCATATGAGCGCAGCAAGCGCAGAGTGGCAGGATCAGGTTGCCAACACCGGTGTCGCGGCGGGCCAAGACGACCTGTTCGACCGGCTGGATCGGTTGCTGTCCCGGCTTTAGGACAACGGTCCACCTTGCCGGTCCGCGACGGCAGGGCAAAGAGGCTTGTGCCGCGCAAATTGCAGGTTGCAACCAACCGCCCTGCGGGCTCCAATATCAAATGATGATCCTGAGGAGTGACTGAATTGACAAATCCCCTCGGGGCCTTGGCGCCAACTGGCGTCCTGCGGGTGGCCATCAACACCGGCAACAGCGCTCTCGTCCAGATGGTCGACGGCGTGCCGCAAGGCATTTGCCCGGCACTGGCCCGACGGCTCGCACAAAAGATCGGCGCCCGGATGGAACCGGTCATTTATGACGGCGCAGGCAAGGTCTTTGCCGACGCGGCTGGCGATGTCTGGGACCTTGCCTTTCTGGCCATCGACGCAACGCGGGCCAAGGCGATCAGCTTTACCCGGCCCTACCATGTGATCGAGGCGACCTATGCCGTGCGCAAGGGTGGCCCTGTTCAATCGGTCGAGGATGCGGATCGGGAGGGTAGGACGGTTCTGACCTCCATCGGCTCTGCCTATGACATGTATCTGGCGGCAAACCTCAAGCACGCGGTTCACGACCGGACCGGGACCCCGACCGAAAGCTTTGCGGCATTCCGCGACGGGCGCGGCGATGCGGTCGCTGGCGTTCGCGCCTCTCTCGACCGGTTTTTTGGGGACGATCCCGATGTCGAAATCCTGCCCGGCGTGGTGACCAAGGTTGAGCAGGCGATGGTTCTGCCCGGCGCAAACAACCCGATGATCGCGGCGCTCGACGCCTTTATGGCAAAGGCCATCGCTGACGGTTTTGTCGCGGCAAAGCTGGCCTAGAACGCTTCGCCCAGCCCGGCCCAGATCAGCCGGGCGGCGATCAGCAACAGGACAATGTCCAAAGCGCGGTGGAACCTCGCGTCCGTCATCCGTGTCAGGACCAGCCGCCCGGCAAAGGTCCCCGCAAGGCCGCACAGGATCATGGCCGCGATGAACGGGAACCACTC
>CALFSV010000179.1 GCA_937916485.1 uncultured Paracoccaceae bacterium
TTAGAGTCTTCTGTGGTTGCTGCCCGTAATGCAATAGGTTTCGAATCCAAAGTGCGTGTGATCGAGTGCGGTCTTCTGTAAGGCCTTTGAATGCGGCGTTTCCAGAAGCCACTGGCCGGTATGGTGATCTGCGGATCAGGTCCAAATCTGACTCTCGAGCTTGAATGCTCACGACTCTAAACTGGTTTTCCTGGTCCAGATCTGTTCGATCATTTCGCCCATTCGGGTCGTCGCCTTCTCACACCCCCTTATCCGACCTCAGGCAGGTTTTGCGGCATGCCGGTCATGCCGCCACGGCCTGCGCCGGATCCCGGTAATCTTCATCCTTCGTCAACATAGCCCAGATGGTCCGCGCCATCTTGTTGGCCAAGGCGATCGCCACGAGCATCCTCGGCTTTCGCGCCGTCATGCGCGCCAGCCACGAGCTTTCCGGGATCGACTTCCTGCCCAGCCAGTTAAGGCGCGACATCGCCCCAATAATCAAGAGCTTGCGGATATCAGCCTGCCCTGCTTTGGAAATACGTCCGAGCCGTTCCTTGCCGCCCGATGAGAACTGGCGCGGGACGAGGCCGAGCCAGGCGGCGAAGTCACGCCCGCAGCGGAAATTCTCCATCGGGGGCGCAAAGGCCTCGATCGCCAAAGCGGTCAGCGGACCTACACCGGGCATCGTCTGCAGCCGCCGCGCCACGTCACGCTCAGCCGACACGGCTTGGACCTTGGCGGTTTTGGCCTTGATCCGCGTCGTCAAGGCGGCGATCTGATCCAGCAGATCGCGGCATTCCTCGCGCATCAACTCGGGTAATTCGCTGTGCGGCTCTTCCACAATAGCTTCGATCCGTTTGATCTGGCGAACACCCTGCGCAACTACATGACCATATTCATAGAGGCAGGCTCTGAGTGCATTGACCAGTTCGGTGCGCTGATGGACGAGCCGTTCTCGCGCGCGAAACAGGATAGCCCTGCTTTGTTGCTCCGCCGACTTCGGCTCGACGAAGCGCATCTCGGGCCGCTGGGCAGCGATCACGATGGCCTCGGCGTCCGCCGCATCGTTCTTTTGGCGTTTCACGAACGGCTTCACGTAATGCGGCGCGATCAGCTTCACCTCATGGCCAAGCCGGATCATCTCCCGGGCCCAATAATGCGCGCTGCCACAGGCTTCCATAACGACCACTGCAGGTGGCTGCTCGGCCATGAACTTGAAAAAAGCCCGCCGTGACAGCTTCTTGCGGAACTGCACCTGCCCCGCCAACGATGCTGCGTGCAATTGGAAAACATTCTTTGCCAGATCAACCCCAATCATAATACTCTTCGTCACGGTTGCCGTCCTTTCTGCTTTGTGGCTGTAAACACCACTTATTTGGCACATTGCGATGCCGTCTGGGGAGGGCAGCAACCACCCCATCTGATTCAAAACTAACCTCACGTTTTCAGATCTTTGCGAGATGGCGGGTGACGC
>CALFSV010000180.1 GCA_937916485.1 uncultured Paracoccaceae bacterium
CCCCGCGTCGGGTCATACATCCGTGCAAACCGTGAAGGCTCCAGACATTGCGGGAGGCTCACTGAAATGGATGCGTCTGCGAGTACCTTGGCGCCAGAAATTGGAGACGTAAAATTAAGCTGCGCTAGCAACCCGATGCGAGTTTTAAATCGTCTCCTAGCACCATATCAATTGCAAAACCTCTCAGTTTTGGTCATCGTCGTCGTTATGGATTTCTTGAATGTCAGCCACAGCAACTTTTTGGTTGGAATGTCGTGCGTTGTCGCGATGGTCTCTGCCTTTACAGGGCTTTCGTTGACGCGCGATCTGGCGGACAGAGTGATGCTTCACAAAAAAGTGTCTATTGCCTTGGCATCGGTGGTCTTGGGCGGCGGTATCTGGGCCATGCATTTTGTGGCCATGCTGGGCTTACAGTTGCCGATCTTGTTTTATTATGATGCCGCAATCACATTGGTCTCGGCTTTGACCGCTATTTTATTGGTCGGCGCAGCGTTGATCCTTTTGCACTTTTTCCAACGGACGCCGCTCATCATCTCGCTGGCCGGGAGCGTTGTGGGTGTGGGCGTTCTTGTCATGCACTACATCGGCATGGCTGCTCTTGAACTTTGTCGCGCAGTCTACACTACAACCGGTGTCTTCTTGTCATCCCTGGTCGCCATTGCGCTTTGCATTTTGGCATTCTGGATTGCCTACGGTCGACGCACAAACCGCAATATCATTTGGGGGACAATCTGTTTCGCAGGGGCCGTATGCTCGGTTCATTTCCTTGCGATGGCAGGTACTAACTTTGCACCAGAACCCGCCATCGCAGAATTTGGTCCCTCCATGAGCAACGAGACACTGGCCCTTGGCGTTATCTTCTTCAGCTTTGTAATTTTCGGGGCCTGTTTGTGGGTGAGCGTGACCTACTTGGTCGTAGCCACAGACAAAACGGCGACAAGTGAGCAAAGCAATCTGCAGACCGCTCCTGTAAGGGCGCGGGACCTACACATCCCATGCGAGCGGGATGGCGGTAAAGTCTTTGTCCTATCATGGGACGTACGTTTTGTGCGTGCAGATGGCCATTACACCCAAGTCTACACAGCCGACGAAAGGTTGTTCTGCGCTTGGCCCATCACCGAAGCTTCCAAACGTCTATTGCCTGCGGGGTTCTTGCAAACGCATCGCAGCTATTTGGTGAATCCGCATCACGTGGTACGGTTCGAAAGAACCAAGGACGCGGGGCGATGCCTTTTTGAGAGTGACGGTCTGCCGCCAGCGCCAGTGAGCCGAACAAAGTTAAAGGTCATCGGCGAAGCGCTTGCGTCAACTCGCGGCGTAGTTCGTGAATAAAAGTGCGCAGTTCGTGCAATAACGCCGTGTTTCATTAATTTTTGCGTGTGTCCGTTTGCTGCGGTCTACAGTCTTTCGTCAGATTGAATACGTTCGCCTCATGGAGAAAGCGCTTATGATTCCAGCCGCATTTGAATATTACCGACCTAAGGATATGGACAAAGTCCTATCCATTCTCGAGGAGCATGGCGATGATGCGCGTGTCATGGCGGGTGGGCACAGCCTGATACCTATGATGAAACTGCGCATGGCTGACGTTCCGCATCTGATCGACCTTCAAGATGTTGGAGGCATGTCAGAGATCGAGATTGGCGCAGACACCATCAAGATCGGTGCGCTTGTCACGCAATCGGACATTATTGATCATGCAGCCCTTGCAGATGTGGCACCAATCCTGCGCGAAGCTGCGTTGCAGATCGCTGATCCGCAGGTCCGTTATATGGGCACTTTGGGTGGCAATATTGCAAACGGCGATCCAGGCAACGACATGCCAGGTTTGATGCAATGTCTTGCTGCCAGTTTTACCGTCGTCGGACAGAACGGTGAACGCGTCATCCCCGCTCGCGAGTTCTACGAAGCGGCCTACGTGACCGCACGCGAAGATGGCGAGGTTTTGACCGCAGTCACAATCCCACGTCCCAAGGGCGGCTACGCATATGAAAAGCAGAAGCGCAAGATCGGTGACTATGCGACGGCCGCTGCTTCAGTTCAGATTGTGAATGACGATGGAAAATGCGTAAGCGCCGCGATCGCGATGACGAACCTGAGCGACACGCCCGTATTTTCAAAAACCGCAGGTGATGCACTTGTCGGGACATCAGTGGATGACGCCGCATTAAAGGCTGCCGTGGCCGCCATGCTTGGCGATATCGACCCGACCGAAGATAACCGCGGGCCTGTCGCGTTCAAAAACCACGTCGCTGGCGTCATCCTGCGCCGCGCGATCGCACGCGCCTGGTCGCGGGCGTAAGGAGAAAATCATGTCAAAGAAAAAACACGTCACCCTGAACGTAAACGGCAAGACAGAGGAATTTCTGGCTGAGCCACGCGAGTTGCTGATCTACACACTACGTGAGCGTCTGAATATCACAGGGCCGCATATCGGTTGTGAAACGTCCCATTGCGGCGCTTGCACCGTTACGATCAATGGCAAATCTGTCAAATCCTGCACCATGTTTGCAGTGCAAGCCGAAGGCGCTGAGATCACAACCATCGAAGGCATCGGTGGGCCGGATAATTTGCATCCGCTGCAAGAGGCTTTCAAGGAGCATCACGGGCTTCAGTGCGGCTATTGCACGCCTGGTATGATCACGCGGGCCACTAAGCTGCTTGAGGAGATTCCAAACCCAACCGAAGCAGAAATCCGCTTTGGCATGGCTGGCAATCTTTGCCGGTGCACAGGCTACCAGAACATTGTGAAATCCATTCAGGCGGCTGCGGCCCAGATGAGTGCAGCCAAGGAGGCCGCAGAATGAAAGACGAAATCACACGCGAAGAACGGGTCGATAACCTCAAAGGCATGGGCTGCTCGCGCAAGCGGGTAGAGGATGCCCGGTTTACGCAAGGCAAAGGCAACTACGTCGATGATATCAAACTGGACGGCATGCTGTTTGGCGACTTTGTCCGCTCGCCCTATGCGCACGCGCGGGTGAAAAGCATCAACAAGGATACGGCACTTAAGGTGCCCGGCGTTCTGGCGGTGCTGACAGCCGACGACCTGCGGCCGCTGGGCCTGCACTGGATGCCAACGCTGGCCGGTGACAAGCAGATGGTTTTGGCCGATGGCAAGGTGTTGTTTCAAGGGCAAGAGGTTGCTTTTGTTGTGGCCGAAGACCGCTACGCTGCTGCTGATGGCATTGAAGCCGTCGAAGTAGAGTATGAAGAACTGCCGGTACTTGTGAATCCGTTTGAGGCACTGAAATCTGATGTGGTCCTTCGCGAGGATCTTGTGGCCGCAGACGGGTCTATCCCCGCCGGCGCGCACGGTCCACGCAAGCATCACAACCATATCTTTACATGGGAAGCTGGTGACAAAGACCCTACTGAAGAAGTCATTGCCAACGCTGAGGTCGTGGCCGAAGAATCAATGTACTACCACCGCACCCATCCGTGTCCGCTTGAAACCTGCGGCTGCGTGGCCTCGATGGACAAGGTTAATGGTAAGCTGACCCTGTGGGGCACTTTTCAGGCACCTCATGCCATTCGCACCGTGGTCAGCCTGATTTCAGGGATCGAAGAACACAACATTCGCGTTGTTTCACCCGACATTGGCGGCGGCTTTGGCAACAAGGTCGGGGCGTATCCGGGCTATGTCTGTTCCGTCGTTGCCTCAATCGTCACGGGTAAACCCGTGAAATGGATTGAAGATCGCATGGACAATTTGATGACCACCGCCTTTGCGCGTGATTATCACATGACCGGTAAGATCAGTGCCACCAAAGAGGGCAAGATCACTGGCCTACAATGTCACGTGACGGCCGATCATGGCGGTTTTGATGCCTGTGCTGATCCCACAAAATTCCCAGCGGGTTTCATGAATATTTGCACCGGATCGTATGACATTCCTACAGCATTTCTTGAAGTCGACGGCGTCTATACAAACAAAGCCCCCGGCGGCGTTAGCTATCGTTGTTCATTCCGAGTGACCGAAGCCGTGTATTTCATCGAGCGCATGATCGAGGTCCTCGCTATCAAGTTGAACATGGACTCGGCTGAACTGCGACGGATCAATTTTATCAAGAAAGAGCAGTTCCCCTACAAAGCGGCTTTGGGCTGGGAATACGACAGCGGCGACTATCACACAGCATGGGACAAGGCGCTCAAGACGGTTGACTACGATGGGTTACGCGCTGAACAGGCGCAGCGAGTCGAAGATTTTAAGGCCGGCAAAACTCGCAAGTTGATGGGTATTGGCCTCAGTTTCTTTACGGAAATTGTTGGTGCTGGTCCGGTTAAAAATTGTGATATCCTTGGCCTCGGTATGTTCGATAGCTGTGAAATCCGTATCCACCCAACAGGTTCGGCGATTGCACGGCTTGGAACCATCAGCCAGGGTCAAGGGCACGCGACCACGTTTGCGCAAATCCTTGCGTCCGAGATTGGTTTGCCCGCGGATAGCATCACCATCGAGGAAGGTGACACCGACACCGCACCTTATGGGCTTGGCACATATGGCTCTCGCTCTACTCCGGTGGCAGGGGCTGCTACGGCCATGGCGGGGCGTAAAATCCGCGCCAAGGCACAGATGATTGCCGCGTATCTGCTAGAGGTTCACGACAACGATGTGGAATTCGACGTAGATCGTTTTGCCGTCAAAGGTGCTCCTGAAAAGTTCAAGACGATGAAGGAAATCGCCTTTGCGGCCTACAATCAGGCTATTCCAGGGTTGGAGCCAGGTCTGGAAGCGGTCAGCTATTACGACCCGCCCAACATGACCTATCCATTCGGGGCGTATGTCTGCGTCATGGACATTGATGTAGATACAGGTGTTCCGGAAATTCGCCGCTTCTATGCGCTGGATGACTGTGGTACGCGGATTAATCCGATGATCATCGAAGGTCAGGTGCACGGTGGTTTGACCGAAGCGCTCGCCGTCGCCCTGGGGCAAGAGATCGCCTACGACGACATGGGTAACGTCAAAACGGGGACATTGATGGACTTCTTCTTGCCGACCGCGTGGGAAGTGCCGAACTATGAAACGGACTTCACAGTCACCCCATCTCCGCACCATCCCATCGGTGCAAAAGGCGTCGGAGAAAGCCCGCACGTGGGAGGCGTTCCATGTTTTTCCAATGCGGTGCAGGATGCGTTCCGCCCGTTTGGGAATACCCACACGAACATGCCCCACGATCACTGGCGGATTTGGCGCACGGCCAATGAACTTGGCCTGCATGATTGATGGAAGCGATAGGGCGGGATCACACCCGCCCTTTGGGGAATTCTGATGACTTGGAAAGATCTGCAAACTGCCCTTGGCGGCGAAGGATACGTGGCTTCTGACGACCTGGCGGTTGCTTTGCAACTCGCCTTGTCATTAGGGCGGCCACTATTGCTCGAGGGGGCTGCCGGTGTTGGTAAAACCGAAATCGCGCGGGCGTTATCGGCGGTCAAAGACACAAAGCTGATCCGTTTGCAGTGCTACGAAGGGCTGGACGCCGCGCAGGCGATCTATGAATGGAACTATCAGCGTCAACTGCTCAGCATTCGTGCAGCTTCTGAGGACGGCGTCACGGGCAAAGCTGTTGAGGATCGCATTTTCTCGCGGGATTTCTTGCTGGAAAGACCGCTGCTTGCTGCGATAACGCAAGAGGCGCCACCTGTGTTGTTGATTGATGAGATTGACAGAGCGGATGAAGAATTCGAAGCCTATTTATTGGAAGTGCTGTCTGATTTTCAGATTTCCATCCCAGAATTGGGCACAATCACCGCGACAACGCGGCCTATCGTGATCTTGACGTCGAATGGCACACGCGATCTCTCGGACGCGCTAAGACGGCGTTGTCTTTATACCTACGTTGCATATCCTGAACGTGCGACTGAACTGGCAATATTGAAAGCGCGCTGTCCAGAGGTGGACGTGCGGCTAGGGGAACAGATCGTGGGATTTGTCCAGAAACTGCGCGGAGAAGACCTCGAAAAGACTCCCGGTATCGCAGAAATGCTGGACTTTGCCGCGGCTCTGATGGGGTTGGGTATTGCCGATTTGACCGCTGACCCAGCCGTTCTACAATCGACGCTGACTACTTTGCTAAAGACCCAGAGCGATAAAGCCCAGATAACGCCCGAGGTCGCAGGGCGTATCGCAGGCAAAGCGGCATGAGCCGTGTTACGAAATTTGCGGCCCGCGATCCTAGCCCATCTGCGCGCATCGTGGGCTTCATTGCGCACCTTCGCGAAAACGGTCTGCGGTTGGGCGTTGCTGAGGCAGACTTGGCCATGTCTGCACTTGTCGAGATTGACGCCATACAACCTGGCGACAGCCGCCGGGCTTTGCGCGCCGTATGCACAGGGTGCAAGGAAGAGGCCGAGCGGTTTGACGATCTGTTCGACAGTTACTGGATGGACATGGGTCGAGTTCGGCAAAAAGTTACTCCGTCGTTGAGCAATGCCGTAAACGACGGCGTCCATTCATCGAGTGACGCCACGGGCGAACACACGGGAAGTACCGGATCGGCGACTGCGCCAGATGGTCAGGAAGGTGCTGCTGACAGCGATGGGACTGGTAAACTGATCGCCTCGGAGAATCGCAACCTGAACCGTAGTGATCTACGTGATTTGGTGCGGCCCGAAGAAATTTCCGAGGCAGAGGATGTCGCCCGCCAGATCGGGGCTGCGTTGCGCGACAAACGCTCTCGTCGCCGCGTTGCTGCGCGCAAAGGCGATAGGTTGCATTTTCGCAAAACTATTCGCAGTAGCCTTGCCACGGGTGGTGAACCCCTGCGCCTTTTGCGCAAGCGTCGCCCCGATCGCACGCGCAAGATTGTGGCCTTGTGCGACGTGTCAGGGTCTATGTCCTTATATGCCCGAGTATTTCTAGCCTTTTTGGCCGGGCTGATGCGGGCGGATACGGCGGCTGATGCCTATCTTTTTCACACGCGGCTTGTGCGAATTACCGAGGCACTGCGCGACAAAGATGCAATGCGTGCCATTGGACGCCTGTCATTGATGGCCGATGGATTCGGGGGGGGGTCAAAGATTGGGCAGTCTCTGATGCGCTTTGCGGACACTTACGCCAAACGGTTCGTCGATGGGCGCAGTGTCGTTCTGATCCTGTCGGACGGATATGACACAGAACCGCCAGCCATGATCGCTGCCGCGTTGGAAAAACTGCGAAAACGTGGCTGCAAAGTAATCTGGCTGAACCCTTTAAAAGGTTGGGCGGATTATGCGCCCATAGCAGAGGGAATGGCCGCCGCGCTTCCGTATCTGGACACCTTTAAAGCCGCAAACACACTCGCTGATCTGGCAGCGCTTGAACATGATCTGGTTTCCCTTTGACACAAGCCGAAATCTTCTCAACTGATTTGTCCATGGCCGCGCAGCAATTACGCGACAAGGATGAACCTTTTGCCTTTGCGACTATTGTGCGCACGGCCGGATCAACTGCGGCCAAACCGGGAGCGAAGGCGCTGCTCAGCGCGGATGGAACGATCTTGCAAGGCTGGCTCGGTGGTGGCTGCACCCGTGGTGCCGTAAAGCGGGCAACCCTTCAGGCCCTGCGTGACGGCAAACCGCAACTTGTGTCAGTCGCGCCCGAAGACCTTTTGGCTAAAAAGGGTATCGCCGCTGGCGACACTATCGACGGTACGCGGTTTGCCCGCAATGGCTGCCCTTCTCGCGGGACAGTCGACATATTCATCGAACCTTGTTTGCCCGCACCGCAGCTTGTGGTTTTAGGTGCGTCACCCGTCGCACAAGCACTCAGTTCCTTTGCGCCGCAATTTCATTGGTCGGTCGCCGCAACCTTGGCGCAGAAGAAGCCACATCAACAGCAATTTGTTGTCGTTGCCACCCAAGGACAGGGCGACCTTGATGCACTGAAATCTGCACTGAGCGAAAAAAAAGATCATGTGGCGTTTGTTGGAAGTCGCCGCAAATACGCTGTACTTGCTGAAAAGCTTGTGGCAGCGGGGATTGATCGCTCACTTATTGAAAGCGTTCAAGCGCCCGCAGGTCTGAATTTAGGTGCCGTAACACCCGAGGAGATCGCTTTGTCGATACTTGCACAGTTTGTTCAGATCAGGCGTATGGCGGTGAAACCAAGCCATGCGTGATGTGATCGGGATCATACTGGCCGGCGGTCTTTCACAACGTATGGGAGCGCGGAACAAGCTGCTTTTGCCAGTGAATGGTGTGCCCATGGTTCGCCACATGGTGCAAAACTATGCTGCGGTCGCGACTTGTGTCATCGTGGTGACAGGGCATGAGGCCGGCGAAATAGAGGCCGCGCTTGCTGGCACGAATGTCGTGTTCGTGTTCAATCCGGGTTTCGCCGAAGGGCAGCAAACCTCTGTCGTTTGCGGGTTGCGGGCAGCTGGCGCGGATGGGGTGGTGCTGATGGGGCTTGGCGATCAGCCGCAACTCACGGCAGATGACTTGCGCGCTTTGCTTGACGCACATCAGGTTGCCGATCCGGCGCGCATTTCGATCCCGACGGCAGATGGACGAAGAGGCAACCCGATTGTGATTCCTGCAGAATTGCGTGCGCGCCTCTTGGTCGACGGCAAATCACCCGGTTGCAAAGCATTTACGCGTGCGCATCCCAAATATGTGCAGTTCCACCAGATGAAATCTGCAGGCTTTTATGCCGATGTCGACACGCCCGAAGACTACATCGCCATTGCGGCGGCACAATGAGCGGAAACGTTATGAAAACGCTCAAACGGATCGCTAAACGGTTTCGCCGCAAAATTGCGCTCACCCCCGAACAGGCCGATCTTTTGGCTACAATAAAATTCCCATGCTGCTAAAATAGGACATTCCATGGAACTTTCAGACGAAATCATCATCAACGCGCCTAAGGAAAAGGTCTATGCGGCCTTGAACGACCCAGAGATATTGCAGCAATGCATTCCGGGCTGCGAAGAGCTCATAAAACATTCGGATACAGAACTTGAGGCCAAGGTGGTGCTGAAAATTGGCCCAGTAAAGGCCAAGTTCAGCGGTGATGTCCAACTCGATACTGCAGGCGCACCAGATGCGTTTTCACTCACAGGTCAAGGCAACGGAGGGGCGGCTGGGCACGCGAAAGGCGGGGCCGACGTCACGCTGACTGCGGATGGTCCGAACAAGACGATCTTGCGTTATGAGGCCAAAGCAGCAATTGGCGGTAAGCTCGCGCAATTGGGCAGCAGACTGATCCAAAGTACCGCAAAAAAGCTGGCGGCCAAGTTTTTCAAATCCTTCGCTGATGTTGTCAATGACGACGCCTCAGCCTAACGAAATGGTCTACGCGGAGCACGCGTCTGATATCATTTCAAAGGGAGCGGCGCTCATAGCAGCGTCGCGCCCGTTTGCCTTGATCACATCGTTGGAAATTGAAGGTGGTGCGGCCCGCAACGTCGGCTCACTCGCATTGGTCGATGAAGCTGGGGCAATGACGGGGTATCTGTCCAACGGCTGCATCGACCGTGATATTCAACTTCATGCACAAAAGTCCTTACACACCAAACGCAAGAAATTGATCCGTTACGGTGAAGGCTCTCGATATGCGGATCTGAAACTACCCTGTGGTGGCGCCCTTACTGTGTTGATTGACCCAAATCCAGACACTGACGCGATTTGCGCCGCAGCGGCGTGTTTTGCAAAACGACAGCCCGTGCGCTTGACCTTTCACAGCCCGGACGATTCCGGCGAAGGTTTATCGCGGACATTTGCCTATGATCCGCGACACCGTCTTGTTCTGGCGGGGCGCGGTGCGATCTTTCGATCGATGGCCCAGATTGGCAACGCAACAGGCTATGAGGTGCATCTTCTTTCGCCAGACGCTGCAGACCTTTCGGCTGTTGGGCATTTGTCAGCATCGCCGCCGCTATATTTGACGACCCCAAACAGAGAGTACGTCTTTGACATACTCGATGCCCATTCCGCTTTTCTCACGCTCTTTCATGATCACGACTGGGAGCCGCATTTGCTCCGTTCAGCTTTGACCAAGCCCGTGCGTTTCATTGGCTGCCTTGGAAGCCATCGCACCCATGATATGCGGTGCGAAACATTGCGACATATGGGCGTTTCAGATATTTCACTTGCGCGTTTGCGCGGCCCAATAGGCTTGGTGCCATCCCTGCGCGATGCATCGTCCATTGCTGTATCCGCGCTGGCAGAAATCGTAGCGACATTTCAAAACGCCGATGTGTGACTTTCTAAACTGCCGTCAGAGCCAAGTTGATATTCCACTTAAGCAAAATGAGGCACTTTCAGATTAAACTTGGTTGAAGTGGGCGGGCGGGTACTGTCAGATTAAACTCGGTTGAAGCGAGCAGGGTGTATTTGTAGAATCCGCAAATGACAAAACACTCCCCATTCAGGTCCTTTAAAACGAGTCCAGAGATCATCCGCTTGGCGGTGATTTTGCCCCCCCTTTTGGTTGATCATACCCGCTATTTTCGCCACGCGCCCG
>CALFSV010000181.1 GCA_937916485.1 uncultured Paracoccaceae bacterium
GTTCAACAGGATGCTATGCTCTTGTTGTCAGCGCGGTGCTGATGCCTGGGTTTAGAGGGAGGATTGGAGGGCATATTATGCCAAGAGTCCAACTTCCCGCAGTTACCCCGAGAAACAAAGCCTGGAACAAGGGGCGGATCATCGGTCAGAAACGACCGCTTCTTCCCAAACAGGTTTGGGCCATTCGCGCCCGGCTCGAACTTGCAGGCTATCTGCGCGATCTTGCATTTTTCAACGTTGCAATCGATAGCAAGCTGCGAGGCTGTGATCTGGTCAAACTCGGCGTGGCCGATTTGGTCAAAGATGACCGAGTTCGTGAGCGCGTTTCAATTATCCAGCGTAAGACCAAGAAACCCGTTCAGTTCGAACTGACTCAAAACACGAGAGATACAGTCATTGCGTGGGTAAGATCACCTGAGATGATCGGGTGCCGCTTTATGTTCCCAAGCCGTTTCCATGACCGCCCTCACATCTCAACGCGGCAGTATGGCCGGTTGGTCCGTAATTGGGTGACAGCGATTGGTCTGGAACCCAGCGGATACGGGACACACTCGATGCGTCGAACCAAAGCTGCGGAGATTTACCGCAAGACGGGTAACCTTCGCGCAGTACAACTTCTACTCGGCCACACGAAGGTCGATAGCACTGTGCGATACTTGGGCGTCGAGCTGGAAGATGCTCTAAGTATTGCTGAGCGCATCGACATCTAAGACCTGTTGGCGAGCGGTTGTGCCGTTCGCCAATCCAGAACGGACCTAGGAATTTCATGCCACGGACGGCGGTAGCGAGCCCACTGTACCTAATGCTGCGCTACGCAGAAATGGGCTTGAACCGCGCACTGCTGCCATTTGCCGTCGTAAGGTTGACCTAGAACGGGCCTTGGCCTCCCTGCGTAGATTATGAACTTACAGCTGGTGGTGACATTGGAAACTATTGCCCAATTCACGAAAATGCTGCCCCGTATGAGACGAGCATGTTATCTGGGTTTTGACCAGCCGATCGCGACAATCTTTACCGTCCAGTTTCACAGATAGCGCTTGCAAGTACTGGAGGTCATTGGACGCTCTTAGCATTTTTGAGCTAGTCTGATCCGGGTTGCATTCGTCAGCTACTCAAATAAATCGAGCTCCTCATCGATAGCCGCCAGCGTCGAGATGCGCTGACTGACCGCTTCGGGGTTGCGGCCCAGATAAGCCACGGCGATCAGCCGCAAGACGGATAGCATCGTCGCATGTGTAGGAAGCGCGCCGTAGCTGGCAACGTGGCACGGTAGAACAACCTCGGAGAACCGCTCCGCCTGTGGGGCATAGGCGTGATCGGTCAGCGTGATGACGCGCATCCGCGTGGTGCGCGCATGGGCAAGCAGGGGGCGCAACACCTTTGGGCGTGGCTCAAAAGTCAAGAGGACCAACGCATCACGGGGGCCTGTCATCGACAACTCATTTGCCCAGGTATGTCCCTGTCCCTGCAACTCATGAACACCGTGCCGTAGCCGCGCAAACAGCGACCGACCCAACCGAGCCAGCCCCTGTTCATCGCCAAAACCGACAAACCAGACGCGGGGTGCTTCTTCCAGAACTTGAGAGATGTCCGGCAGCAGATCCGAGCGCAACTCCTCAAAGGTGCGGGTCAGATTGCGCAGCTCCAGTTCAAGGTGATCGGAGATGGTTCGCCCAAATGTCGCAGGCTCGGGAATCGTTTCCACGTCTGAATAAGGTTCCCGCCGATTGCGCTCTTCGCGGGCCTGCAGGCGGACCTCTTCAAAGTCGGCATAGCCCAAACTGCGGAAAAAACGGGCAGTTGTCGCCTTGGACACTCCGGCCTTCGCCGCAAGTTCCGTCGCCGTGTGCGTTTCAACAAGGCTCTGATTCTGCAACAAAACATGTGCGATCTTCTTTTCGCTCGACGTCAGGCGCGCAGAACGTTCCTGAATTCTGAGGATTAGTCTTGAGGCCATGGAAAACGATTTCTCTTGACGTTTGGAACACCTGTTTCATGATAGTGAAACAATGAAACACATGAAATGAGCAAAATGTCGACCTCCAAGACCATCCGCGAAAAGATATGGACGAAACTAAAGGACGTGGCGAGGCCAGACACCCGGTTTCACATGAACTTTGCTGAAGTCATCCCCGATTTTGAAGGCTCGGAAGCCGCAACCGACCGCGTCGTCCAGAGCGAGGCTTACCAGAACAGCCGCTTTGCCTTTATCACACCGGACAATTGCCTTGCCGATCTACGGCGCCGGATGATCGAGGATGGCAAGCCCTTTGTCATGTCCACCTATGGGATATACCGTGGCTTTCTCTACCTTGACCCAACCACGGTGCCCGAAGGAGCTGCTCTCTATGCCTCCTGGCTTGATGGTATGGAGCATTTCGGCGTCCCGATCACGCTTGAAGAGATCGCGCAGAAAGGGCGGTTTGATTATCTGGTGACTGGGGCATCGGCGGTATCGGTCAACGGTGTCCGTTTTGGAAAAGGCCACGGCTTCTTTGATCTCGAATGGGGCATGTTCACCGATCTTGGCCTTGTGGGTGAACATACGCCAGTTCATGCCGTCGTCCATGATGTGCAGCTTGTCGAAGAGCAATTGCAGCCCTCTGAGACCGATATTCTGGTTGATACCATCCTGACGCCGAACAAAACGCATGTGGTCGAACGCCGGGCCAAGCGGCCGCGTGGTGTGAAATGGCCATTGCTCGAACCCAAACAGATTTCTGAAACCCCGCCCTTGCAAGAGCTTCAGCGCCTTCAAGGCCTCGCATGATCACCCAAACAAAGGAGACCCTTCTCATGACACTCAGACTGAACCGCCGCCGTTTCCTTGGTACAGCCGCTGCAAGCGCTGCAGCGACTTCGCTGCCGCTTCGGGCCAGTGCAGCCACACCTTTCACCATGCAGGCGGCCTGGATCAATGATGCCGAATTCGCAGGCTACTTCATTGGCATCGACGAAGGCTACTATGCCGGAGAAGGGTTGGACCTGACCTATCTGTCCGGCGGCCCCGACGTGATCCCCGAAAGCACCATCATTGCAGGCCGCGCCGATCTGGCGCTGACCACGCCCGACACCACGATCAAGGCGATTGCCGAGCAGGGAGCGCCTTTCAAGATCATCGGCGCGCAATATCAGAAGAACCCGATTGGCATCGTGTCGCTTGTGTCGAACCCGATCAACGAACCCAAGGATCTGATCGGCAGGACGCTGGCCGTGCCACCGGTCAACGTGATTTCGGTAAACGCAATGCTGGCGCTGAACGGGATCGACCCATCGCAGGTCAATATCGTACCTTACGCCTATGACCCGACGCCACTCATTCAGGGCGAGATTGACGCCAGCCTCGATTTCACCACCAACGTTCCCTACACGATCAGTCAACAGGGTGTCGAAGCAACATCGTTCCTGCTCTACGATTTCGGCTTCACGATCTACAATGATACCGTCGTTGTGACAGAGGAAACGCTTGCCACCAAGCGTGCCGAACTTGTGTCGTGGCTGCGCGCTTCGCGCAAGGGTTGGGACGAGAATTTCAAGGATCCAAACCTCTGGCCGCCGAAATGGGCTGATACGTGGTTCGCAGGGACAGGCCGCACCATCGAAAACGAGATCTTTTTCAACAATGCCCAGCAGCCGCTGATGGAAAGCCCCGCAGGTTATATGGCGATGACCGAAGAGGGTATCGAAGCCAACCTGCGTGCGTTGTCCGAAGTGGGCATCAACGGCACGCGCGACATGTTCGACACCAGCCTGCTTGAGGAGATTTGATGTCGGCCCCGGACGGGATTTCCCTTTCCGGGGTCTGCAAGACCTTTAGGGGGCGGGGCAAGATTGTCGAAGCACTGCGCGACGTGACCCTGTCCTGCCCCAAGGGATCCTTTACCGCGATCATTGGTCCGTCGGGCTGTGGCAAGTCGACGGTCATGCGCATCGCGCTTGGCCTTGAGCCGGCGGATTCCGGTGAGGTGCAGATCGCAGGCACCGTCCCGATGCAGGCGGCAAAAGCCGGCAAGACTGGCGTGGCATTTCAGGATGCCGCGCTGCTGCCGTGGCGCAGTGTGCGGCGCAACATTGAGGTGCCTCTCGAGGTCTTGGGGCGGTCCGCTGCTACCGTGACGGCCCATATCCAGAACATGATCGACCTTGTTGGTCTGAAGGGCTACGAAAACGCGCTGCCCGGTGAGTTGTCCGGCGGCATGCGCCAACGAGTCGCCATAGCGCGAGCGCTGGTAACGCATCCTCAAATCCTGTTCATGGATGAACCTTTTGGCGCGCTCGACCAGATTTTGCGGCGGCAGATGAACCTTGAATTACAACGCATCTGGACGGAAACCGGGTCAACGGCACTATTGGTGACACACGGTATCGACGAAGCGGTGTTTCTCGCGGACCGGGTGGTGGTGATGCATGCGAACCCGGGGCGGATCGTGGATATCATCGACATCGGATTCGACCGCCCGCGGGCACCTGCCTTGTTTTCCGACCCTGCATTCCACAAGGTCTGCGACCATATTGCGGAGGTGCTGCATGGCGGTTGAGAACTCCGGGCGATGGCGCGGGCTTCGCACGGCAGCGGTCTTGCTGGCGATCTGGGAAATCGTCGGGCGGCTTGATCTGGTGGCGGGCGGCGCTTTGCCCGGCATATCCGAGATCCTGATCCGGCTCTGGGTCGATTGGGGCGACTACCCCCGCCATATCTGGGCGACGCTCTATGCCTCGACAATCGGGTTCGTCATCGGCAATGCGCTTGGCATCGGCGCGGGGGTGATTTTCGCTTTGTCTCCGACGACGCTGCGGCTGTTTCGCGGGGTGAACATCGCGGCTTTCGCGCTGCCACCCATCGCCATCGCACCCATACTTGTTCTGACACTGTCCGGCATGGCACCGCGCATCGCGCTTGCCGCGCTTGGTGTGTATTTCGTGACTATGACCGCGACCGTGATCGGGCTCAGTCAGGCCGACAGCCGGGCCACGGACGTAATCCGTGCCTATGGCGGCACCCGCTGGGATATTCTGCGCCGCGTGCAGTTTCGAGGCGCTCTGCCCTCGATCCTAGCAGGCCTTCGCGTGGCCGCACCCAATGCGGTGCTGGGCGCGATCCTGGCCGAGTTTGGCGGCGGTGGCCGCTGGGGACTTGGCGCATATCTTCTAGGCTCGCTGGGGCGCGGAGAGCCGGACAGGCTCTGGGGCATTGGTCTGGTTGCCACTGTGATTGCTGGACTGTCGTACGCGGTATTCGCCCTGCTGGCCAATCGCACCATTGGCGCGACCCGCGCGGTGACGCTGAACACAGCCGTGCCCGATGCCACCCCGCTTGTCACGCATCCTGCCAAGCAGATCGCATTGACACTGGTCACAATTGCGCTGCCCTTTCTGGTCTGGTGGACCTTTATCAAGGTCACGGGCGTGCCCGACTTGATCTCCAAAACCCCTTTGGGCGTTGTGGACTACATATTCTTTGGCCCCACCGCAGAAAGTGCCCAGAAGCGACTATTGGCCGCTTTGGCCGAAACCCTGCCAATCACCTTTTTAGGGATGGCCGCGGGGTTGGGTTTTGCCTTCCTGCTGGCGATCTCATCGCGGCTTTTCCCCCGAGCCATCGAGGCTTTCATGCCCGTGGCTCTGGTGACGCAAACCATGCCGCTGGTGGCCCTGACGCCGCTGCTGGTTCTGATCCTTGGGCGGGGCACAACGCTGACGCTTTGGGTGACCATCTCGGTGACGTTCTTCCCTGCTTTCGTGACGCTGGCACAGGGTCTTGCCCTTGTTCCGCGCAGCGCAGAGGATATGCCACGCGCCTATGGTGCGGGACGCTGGACCGAGATGCGTATGGTTACCATCCCGGCCTCGCTGCCTTACCTGTTTGCGGCGACACGACTGACCGTGCCGCGCGCCCTTCTCGGTGTGATGATTGCGGAGTGGCTGGCGACCGGTAAGGGCCTCGGCAATCTACTCAATCAATCGCGCGGGTTTCTCGACTACGGCATGATCTGGACGGTGGCTGCGGTGTCAGTCCTGCTGTCGGTCCTGTTTTATCAGGCCGTCGTGATCGTGGAACGGCGCGTATTGCGGCGGCTTGGCATGGCAACAGCGGAGTGAACCAATGAGCGATCTGGAAACCCGAATTGCGCAAGGCCGTGGAGATGCCCCCGCCGATCTGGTCCTGAGGGGTGGAATTGTTTGGGATCTGGTAACCGACACTATGATCGAAGGCGATGTGGCCATCTGCGGCGACACCATTGTCGGGATCGGCGCAGACTACCAAGCCACGGCCGTAATCGATGTGACCGGCCAAACGTTGGTGCCCGGCTTCATCGACACACATCTGCACATCGAATCCTCGCTGGTCATACCCTTTGAATTTGATCGCTGCGTGACGCCTCTTGGCGTGACCACCGCCATTTGCGACCCGCATGAGATCGCCAATGTGATCGGCCCCGAGGGCATCCGCTATTTCCAGCAGGCCAGCGCGCATACGCTGATGGATATCCGCGTGCAGCTTTCGTCCTGCGTGCCTTCGACGGATATGGAAACCGCCGGTGCCTGGATCGAGGCCGAAGACCTTGTGCCGCTCATGGGCCATCCCTCCGGCATCGGGCTGGCCGAATTCATGAATTTCCCCGGTGTGATCCGCCGCGACCGCGCCGCCATGGCCAAGCTGCGGCTGTTTCAAGGCGGCCATATAGACGGCCATTGCCCGCTTCTGTCGGGCCGCGACCTGAATGCCTATGCCAGTGCTGGGATCCGCACCGAACACGAGGCGACAAGCGCCGAAGAGGCGCTGGAGAAGCTGCAAAAGGGGTTGCGGGTCTTGATCCGCGAAGGCTCGGTCTCCAAGGATCTGCATGCCCTGCAACCGCTGGTGACGCCGACAACCGCGCCCTACATGTGCCTGTGCACCGATGACCGCAATCCGCTGGATATTGGGGAAGAGGGACATCTGAACTTCATGATCGCGGAGCTGATCCGCCTTGGTACACCACCACTGGCCGCGTATCGCGCCGCGTCCCTATCAGGGGCCGAGGCGTTTGGCCTGAAGGACCGCGGCCAGCTTGCGCCGGGGCGGCGGGCGGATATCGTCGTGCTGTCGGACATTGAGACTTGTGCCGTGGAAAAGGTGTTTGCCGGAGGCACACATGTGACCGACACCGCTTTTGCCGCGCGCCAGACCCTCCCGCCCGTGGGTCGACACTCGGTCAAAGCGCCGCAATTGCGGCCTGAAAACTTTCGCGCCAAGGCTAATCGGCAAGAGACCGATGTGATCGGGATCATCGAAGGCAAGATCATCACCGAGCATTTGCACGAAATCGTGCCGATTAAAGATGGCGACAAACACCCCGATCCGGCCCGCGATCTGGTGCGCATCGCGGTGGTGGAACGGCATGGCAAGAATGGCAATATCGCCACTGGCTTTGTCAAAGGCTTTGGCCTGAAGGCTGGGGCCATCGCCTCAACCGTCTGTCATGACCACCACAACATCGCCTGTGTAGGAGTGGATTACGCGGATATGGCGTTGGCCGCCAACCGGCTGTCCGAGATCGAGGGCGGCTTTGTCGTGGCCCGCGATGGCAAGGTGCTTGCCGAACTTGCCTTGCCCGTGGGCGGGTTGATGAGCCTTGACCCGTTTGAGCAAGTCCAGCGTGATCTCGAGAAGCTTCGCAGCGCAGCCTTTTCGCTGGGGGTGACGCTGAAAGAACCGTTCCTGCAACTAGCCTTTCTGGCCCTGCCGGTGATCCCGGCACTGAAAATCACGGATCGGGGCATTGTCGATGTGATGAAGTTTGAACTGCTCAGCTAGCCCGTGGCCGTTTTGAGCGAGTGCGCTTCTGCTCCGCTACCTGAATCGCATACGCGCAACTGAGCAATTGGAGCACCAAGTTTGGCGAAACTGCGTTTTCAAAGGCCAACATATGATTTGGAATTTCCGCAGAATTCTCGCTTATCAGCGGTGAACTCCCAGATGCCGCCGAGACCGAAGGTATGTGTTGTCGAAAGGCGCAAAAAGCGGCCCTTCGTCGTTCGCGCAGCAAATGACTACTTCGTCCGCACCCCAGTCGTTCGTTCAGGCCGCAGCGAATGTCGGCTCCTCGATGCTCGGGCGCCAATCCGCCAATCGCGGTTGGCATGGAGATGGGGTCCTGTTCCCATCAAGACTTCGCACCAACGCGCACAACCACGCCGCCTTCGGGTGTCTCTGTTCGCATTGATAGCGGTCGAGCCCGCTTCAACTGCGGCGCAACCTATTTTCGGCAAGCATCTGAAAAGACATACATTTTTGAATGCGTCTCGATTTGGGTGAAGGGCGGGTGAAAAGAGACGCGGGGCGTTCGGAGACCAATTTTGGACGAGCGGTCAGTCTCCGAAAGTCGGATGGCCTCGCTAAACCCCTTTGAAACAAAAAGAAAAAAGGCCCACGCTGGGGCCTCGTCTCGGGTTTGCGAATGGTTTGTGGCGGAGGAGGTGGGCCTGGCACCCAACTCTCTCTCACTAGGCGCGTGGTCGTTGGTAGTTCCGAGTGAGAACGCGAACAAAGCCAGCCAAGCCCTTGTGGGTCTTTGAAGAAAACATCGGACCAAACCGGTTCCATCAATAGCACACTGTTTCGTGGCTAATCTCTATCCCACGCCCATGCAAGAGGTCCTCGACTTTGCGCAGCGACAGCGGGAACCGAATTTAGAGCATCACTGCCAAGCGGATGATCTCTGGGCTGGTCTTGAAACAGCGGAAAGGTGAGCGCTGGGTCTCTCCGAAAGGCTACGTAGACGCCCTCCCAGCATCAAGCCAGTTTCTTCTGATAGAGCCCACCTGCTCAATCCTGCCTGAGGAAAACGAAGCACAGGTGGCTGCGTTCCTAGCCGCCCATCCAACCTTTCATGTCTTGCCACTGAGCGAGGCGGCACCTCATCTTACGGCTGCTGCCGACAGCGATTACCTTTCGTTGACGCCCGCGCGCCATGGCACCGATGGCTTCTTCGCAGCCGTCCAGCAACGCAAGGCTGCGGTTGCCGAAGGCTCGTAGCTAAGGTTTAGGCAACTTGCATTGCAAGTGTGTCACGCCCCGGCGCAGACGAACTGCTCCCTAATCTCTTCAGGGATTTACAGGTGGTCTAATCGCTCCATCACAGCCTGCGCCTGACCGACTTTGGCCGGGACCCAAGATCAAGACGGCAGTCGTTGCGGTGGCGTTCGGCCACGACGCGGCCTTTCGACACCACGGCAAGCCGGTCGGGGCGCAGCCGCAGCGCCTCGATCGGATTTGCGGCGTCCAGCACCACCAGACTGGCCTGATCGCCGACTTTCAGCCCATAATTCTGCAACCCCATGATCGCGGCATTGCATTCGGTGACCATGGTAAAGCAGCGGGCCATCTCGGCGGGGTGGGTCATCTGCGCGACATGCAGGCCCATGAAGGCCACGTCCAGCATGTCGGCGGTGCCCAAGGAATACCAGGGATCCAGCACGCAGTCCTGCCCCCAGCCGACGGTGATGCCCATCGCCTGCAGCTCTTTCACCCGCGTCAAACCGCGCCGCTTGGGATAGCTGTCGTGGCGGCCTTGCAGTGTGATGTTGATCAAGGGGTTTGGAATGGCCGTCATCCCGGATTCCGCAATCAGAGGCAGCAGTTTCGAGACATAGTAATTGTCCATCGAATGCATGCTGGTCAGATGACTGCCCGCCGCACGACCGCCCAGACGATGCCGCGCTACCTCGCGCGCCATGGTTTCGACGTGGCGCGACATGGGATCATCGGTTTCGTCACAATGGACATCCCACATCAACCCCCGCTCGGCGGCCATACGCGCCAGATCGCGCAAGGAGTCAGCGCCCTCCTCCATCGTGCGTTCGAAATGCGGGATGCCGCCGACCACGTCCACGCCCATATCCAAGGCCCGGACCACGTTCTGCCGTCCGGTTGGGGTGCGGTAGAGGCCGTCCTGCGGAAAGGCCACCAATTGCAGGTCGAGATAAGGGGCAACGCGGCTCTTGACCTCTAGCATCGCTTCGACCCCGCGCAGGTGGTCGGGAGTCGTATCAACATGGGTGCGGATCGCCAAAAGGCCCATGCTAACCGCCCAGTCGCAATAGCGCAGAGCGCGGTCGACCATCTCATCCTCTGTCGCAGTCTCACGCAATTCGCCCCAAAGGCCAATGCCCTCCAACAGCGTGCCCGAGGCGTTGATCCGAGGCAGTCCATAGGACAGCACAGCGTCCATGTGAAAATGCGGATCAACAAACGGGGGAGAGACCAGATCGCCGGTCGCGTCGATCACCCTTGCCGCAGGACCATCCAGCCGCCCCACCGCCGAAATCCGGTCACCCTTGATCCCGATATCTGCAATGGTCCCATCGGGCATCGTGCCACCCTTGATCAGAAGATCGAACATCAGCGTTCCCCCTTGTTGTAGGGCGTCATCAAGGCGGCGGGCACTTCGGCACGGCGCGACATCAGGA
>CALFSV010000182.1 GCA_937916485.1 uncultured Paracoccaceae bacterium
GGTAGCTCTCTCTCAACAGCAGGAGGTGACATGCTTAGGATTGACGCGCTTACAAAACGTTTCGGAGATAAAACCGCCGTTAACTCAGCGACGATCGCTGTAGATGCACCATCCATGATAGGTGTTATCGGGCGATCTGGCGCAGGAAAATCCACGCTCTTACGGATGGTCAATCGCCTGAGTGATGCGTCGTCCGGCACAATCACCTTTGAAGGCGAGGATATTACGTCTTTGAAAGGTGGAGCGCGACGCAACTGGCAATCACGCTGTGCGATGATCTTCCAGCAGTTTAATCTTGTACCCCGTATGGACGTGGTATCAAATGTACTTCACGGAACGCTAAATAGACGATCCACCGTAGCGACGCTCTTCAATCTATATCCCCAGACTGACATCCATCAAGCAATCGAAATTCTGGATCGCCTTGGTATCGCTGAACAGGCGCCTAAACGCGCAGAAGCCTTGTCAGGAGGCCAACAACAGCGCGTCGCAATTGCACGGGCTTTAATGCAAGACCCCAAGATTATTCTCGCAGATGAGCCGATTGCGTCACTAGATCCTATGAATGCGCAAGTGGTGATGCAATCTCTGCGCACTATTCACGAAGAAGATGGGCGCACGGTGATCGCAAACTTGCACACCTTAGATACGGCGCGCCGATATTGCGACCGCGTTATCGGAATGCGCGACGGACAGATTGTGTTCGACGGCACGCCCGAACAGCTAACCACGGGCGTTGCGCGCGATATCTACGGCGCAGACGAAAATTTTTCTGAAGCGGCCACCTCGACAGAAATTGAAACACTGGACAGGCCCAAATTCCGTACACCGGCAGCCTACGTATGAGCCAGTTATCACCCTCACCCAACCCGCCCGCAAACAGCTAGAAGGCTATGGGCAATAAATCATGGAGAAGACGATGAAGAAGACGTTTGCATTGGCGCTTGCCGCCACAACGGCCCTCAGCACGGGCGCTCTCGCTCAGGAAATTAATGAGTTTCGTATTGGCATTCTTGGTGGCGAAAACGCTCAAGATCGGATGAACAGCTACCAGTGCCTTGCCGATTACACCACCGAGGCGCTTGGTGTTGAAACAAAACTCTTCGCACCTGCAGATTATAACGGTGTTATTCAGGGTCTGCTGGGCGGTAACATTGACATGGCATGGTTGGGCGCATCGGCCTATGCTGCGACATTCTTGCAAGACTCGGACGCGGTTGAGCCTGTGTTAATCAAGGTGAACGTTGACGGCTCTGTCGGCTACCATTCGATCGGTTTTGCCCGCAAAGACAGTGGCATAACCTCGCTCGATGACATGGAAGGCAAAGTATTCGGCTTTGGTGATCCAAACTCGACGTCCGGCTACCTAATCCCATCCATTGAGATCCCACAATACAAAAACGGGGTGACCATGGAAAGCGGAGGTTACTTCGCTGAAGTGAGGTTCACTGGCGGACATGAGCAAACCATTGTTGCTGTTAACAACGGCGACATCGACGGCGGCGTGACCTGGGCCGATGCTCAGGGAAACTGGGAAGATGGCTACAACTCGGGCGCGCTGCGCAAGGCGGTTGACGCAGGCCTTGTTGACATGAACGAAATGGTCCAAATCTGGAAATCAAAAGTGATCCCCGAAGGCCCAATTGTTCTTCGCAAAGCTTTACCAAAAGACGTGCGTGAAAAAATGACAGCGCTGGTTGATGGTCTTTATGAGGCTGATCCGGACTGCGCCTATGGGGTGGCCTCAGGGGAGACGCTTGGCTTCCAGCCCGTTACGCATGAGACCTATATTTCAATCGTTGAAGCCCGCAAAGCCAAAATTGGTGGCTAATCTATTTCATGTTCTAACTGGCAGCCTCTTTTAGGGCTGCCAGACACTCTGTGATCAGGATCAATATGACAGGCAAATCATTCAGCAGCCCAATTCAATCTGTGCACACCATTCAGTCTGCTTATATGGCACAGGTGCAACGGCGCAGGCTCTACGGCGCTCTTACACTTTTGATATTTGTGATCTTGATGGCATCTGGTTTCAACATCGCCGACGACCGCAACGCGGGTGGCTTTTGGAATGGATTGCATCAGATAGGTGACTACCCCGCCGATGTCCTCAGCGAGGCTTGGGAAAAACGCACCGATCTCCCTAAATTAATCACAAAATATTTCCCAGCACTGATTGAGACCGTCAATATTGCTGCCGTTTCTACATTGATTGGAGCAATTGCTGGTTTGTTTTTGTCTCTTCTTGGCACGAGGGGTTTGGCCAAATGGCCCCTCTTAATTCCACTATTTCGCAGGTTTTCAGATATCATGCGCGCTGTTCCGGAAATCGTGATTGCGTTGGTGTTGATCTTCGTTCTTGGAGGCGGTCCCGTTCCTGCGATGATCGCCATTGCCATCCATACTGCCGGAGCACTGGCCAAGATGTTTTCCGAAGTTTCCGAAAATACCGATCTTAAGGCTGTTGAAGGTCTTTCCTCGACCGGAGCTTCATGGGCGCAGAGAATGTTGCTAGGTGTGCTGCCTCAGGTCGCACCAAACTACATCAGCTACACCCTCTTGCGCTTTGAAATTAACATCCGCGCCTCAGCCATTCTGGGCTTCGTAGGTGCGGGTGGTTTGGGTTACGAGCTACGCAATTCTATGGCGTGGGGGCCTGGCCGCTTTGACGAGGCGGCGGCAATCTTCATCTTGCTGTTTGGCACAATCGTCTTTTTTGATCAGGTGTCGAACCGCTATCGTAACAAATTGACCTATGGTCAGACACATTAAGCTCGGAAGGATCCCGCACATGACTTCTATTGGACTGGACGCGGCGAAGCTTCGAGCTGATCGGCTTTTTCAGCGCAAACGTCTTGTTGCCTTTGGCATTCCAGCCGGGATTATTGCATACCTTGTGTATATTTTCTTCGCTTTTAATTTGCCCGGCCTTGCTCAACGCGCCAATATGGACAACGCTGTTACGCTGATCTCAGACAGTTGGTCCCATAAAGTACATGTCACCCGTGACAATCGCTCAGGTGAAATTAGCTATGCGGTCGAAGGGGAACGCAAAGGCCGCTATCCTGAAGGCTTGCGGCCAGAATGGGTCACCGGTGACGAGATTATTACGATTGATCTGGGTGGCAATTACATCGTTCGCTATCTGCCTCAAAACCAGACTGAGATTGAAATTCCAAACTTTCCTCTAATCCAGGTTCGTGCCGAAGGCCGCAGCCTTGTAACAAACCTACCAGACAGTTTGCCAAACTGGATTTCAGCATCAAACCGCCGCATCGGCATCACAACACCTGAAGGGCGCATCACTCTGACAGGTTCGCGTACCGAAGTGTTTAATTACTTCCCAGGTTGGGAGCTGTTCTGGTTTACTCTCGACAGCCCGTACTATGGTCAAAGTTTTGCAAGCATCTTTTTTGGAGACCGCTTAGACCCTAGCCGATCAAATATATCAGGTGCACTCTTTGATTGGTGGAACAATGCCATGTGGCGCCACAAGGACGTTGCCTGGGCAATTGGCGAGACACTGCTAATGGCATTTCTTGGTACTATGGGCGCTGCAATAATCGCATTGCCCCTTGGCTTTCTTGCAGCAAAGCGGTTCTCCCCAATTATGTTGTTGCGGGCTGCAACGCGCCGCATTTTCGACTTTGTCCGCGGCGTAGATGCTCTAATTTGGACCGTCGTCCTTGCCCGTGCCTTCGGTCCCGGCCCGCTTACGGGGGCACTTGCTATATTGATTACCGATACCGGCACCTTTGGAAAAATTTTCTCCGAGGCCTTGGAAAATGTTGATCAAAAGCAGATTGAAGGGGTGTCCTCGACTGGGGCGAAACCTCTCCAACGATATCGCTTCGGCGTAATTCCACAACTGGTACCCATTCTATTGGCGCAAATTCTCTATTTTCTCGAATCCAACACGCGCTCTGCCACCATCATCGGAGCGATCACCGGCGGCGGCATTGGACTGTTGCTGACCCAAGCAATCCAGACCCAGAAGGATTGGGAAGAAGTTGCATATTACATCACGTTAATTATTGGGATGGTCATGTTTATGGACTGGCTTTCAGGTTGGCTGCGCGGCCAACTCATCGGGCGAAAAGACTGATGCCACAGATCTTGATTACGGAGCGCAGCCCCAAAATGAATGGTGGTTTTGCCCCCAAGCCCAAAATCGCAAACGCATCGTTTTTATTGCAACACCCGCTGGCCAGAACGACAAACTCATCGTTTATCCAGGCACTGCAGAGCAATTTAAGTGCGGTACGTCTAAAATCTCATAAAAAATTGATATTGATCTTAACAATGCAGACGTCATTGCGGCCTCAAACTAAAAAAATAACACCATGGGCAAGTAAGGAATGTGCAGCTTGACAGAAACAAGATTAAAATCAGATGTCCCCTTTTTTCATCCAGATTGCGACATAACCGATGCTAGATTTGGAAAATACGTTGAGATCGGAAGAGGGAGCCGAGTGGCCCATTCCCACCTCGACGATTATTCCTATTGCGACCGCTTTGCCGACATTGCCAATACTTCCGTTGGCAAATTCTCCAACATCGCAGCATTCGTGCGGATCGGCGCGACAGACCATCCCATGGAGAAGGCGAGTTTGCATCACTTTCACTATCGCTCATCGGACTATTTCGAAGATGCAAATGACGATGAGGCTTGGTTTGCGGTACGGCGCAGTCGTCGAACAACGATTGGCCATGATACTTGGATCGGCCATGGCGCACAGGTGAGGCCTGAGGTTAAAATTGGCCATGGCGCCGTTATCGCAGGCGGCGCAATCGTTACAAAAGACGTCCCACCGTATATGATAGTGGCAGGAATTCCGGCAGTCTCAATGCGGCCCCGTTTTGCACCCCGCGTTGTAGACAGGTTGATAGAGCTCGCCTGGTGGGATTGGTCACACGATTGCCTGCGCGCGGCACTTGATGATTTTCGCAACCTAAAAGCCGAAGACTTTCTTGACCGCTATGAAAAATAGCCAAGAAAGATTGATTGGCGAAACACCCTTCGCGTCACATGCTATGGTCACTGCCGGTTTCCAATTGGGTCAAAAATTTCGCCGCACCGCTTGGCAGACAAAATCTGACCCGCATCGTCACATAGCTGTCACAAAACTTTGCTAAGCTGCCATCATAATATCAGAAGGATTAAGGCTCATGAACACGCACGCCCCATCGCAGGTTTCCTATGCCGCAGTGGCTCAATCACCCGCTGGTAGAAACCTCATCAAACTCATTGAAAACGCCACAGGTCGACATCGATTAATCAGGCGGGCGAAGGGTTACGACATCGAAGTCGCGCAAGGCCGGAGTTTTTGGGACGTCATGCTGAGCCGCTATGGGGTAAGTCTTGAACTGATATCAGGCACATTGGAAAATATTCCCCAGCAAGGACCCTTGGTGATTGTTGCAAACCATCCCTTTGGCATCCTCGACGGTTTGATCATGGGGCATATCCTATGCGAAAGGCGTGGTTCGTTTCAGATTCTGGCAAACAGCGTCTTTCAGGATGCGCCAGAGCTTAATGGAACTGTTTTGCCGATTAGCTTTGACGAGACCAAAGACGCAGTTAAGCTCAACCTGGACACCCGAGCAAAGGCTTTGACAGCTCTCAGGGGCGGTGGGGCGATTGGTATCTTCCCAGGGGGGACTGTCTCAACCGCAGCCCGCCCTTTTCAGCAACCACTCGACCCCGGCTGGAGGCGGTTTACTGCCCGCATGATCACCAAATCCAATGCAACTGTAGTTCCCATCTTCTTTGATGGTCACAATTCTAAGCTATTTCAACTGGCCAGCCATATCCACTACAATCTGCGTGCGGCACTCTTGCTCAACGAATTTCGCACGCGCACTGATAAGCCGGTGAAAATTGCAATCGGCAAACCAATTTCGCCAGAAAAAATTGCAACCTTCTCCAATGACGCTCAGAGCATGATGAACTATTTGAGATGCCAAACATATGCACTGTCACCCCAAAGCTTTGCCCATTCAAATTATGGTTTCGAGTTTGAAGACCACTACAAATTGTAAACCCCGGCAGCCGATTATTGCAAGCAATCAGGTTTCTCCAAGCGTGAGCGTTATCCGATCTCCGACAAACCAAGTGCGCCCATACTCGACCGGAATCGCATTCGCGCATTGGTTAACACTAGAAGACCTCAAGAGCGGATCACCTTCTACAGCTTGTAAGAGCAGGGCTTGCGTGGCTGTTGAGCGGACAGCTGTGAGACGGGTTGAGGCTCTTGTATAGTCATCAATGCCGACACTGCGCAGAGCCTGGGTCACGCTCGTTGTGGCGGACAATGCCTCAAAAATACCAGAAAGTCTCATGCTCGGAAACACACTTAGAACTACCGCCAATGGCTGGCCGTCTGCCAATAATAGCCCATGATACGCACAAACCTGATCACCTACTTGAATGTGTAGCGCCCGCGCCTCTCGCTGCGTCGCAGCCCGCGTATCGAGAGATAAAACGCGTTTTTCTGGATGACGTCCTGCGTCAATCAGGTTTTCGTGAAATCTTACACGATGCCCAAGACGGTAATCTGCGGGTGTCGATACTACGAACGCCCCAGCGCCGCGTCGGGTGCGCACCAGTCCTTCACTCACCAAAGCAGACAGCCCATGGCGGACCGTATGGCGGTTCACGCCGAAGCGAGCTGCAAGAGCTGCTTCAGTTGGCAACTTTTCGCCAGGGCTGTAATGCCCCTCAGCCAGATCGCTCCGCAACGCATTAGCGATGGCTTTCCAAATCGGGGTCTTGTCAGGACTGTCACACAAAATTCACAAAACTCTTCTGTCATGGCGGTTGGTCTGTGGTAATATATGTATAGTTGTATAGTATCAGGGCAAGTTGTCGAGATGAAAAACTTTAATAGCAAAGTTGATCTGCGCAAAAAGTGGATGGGTTTGCTGGCAAAAGCTCCAGAAGGCAGGGTTGCCCTTTTGTTTGATGCTGAAATGTCGCGTCCAACCTTCACATGGCTTCGTGCCCCAGAAATTGGCAGCACGATGGTGCGCGCCCGCGCAGGCACAACTGGTGCACCGTTCAATTTAGGCGAAATAACCATAACCCGCTGCGCCCTAACCTTAGAAACTGGTGAAGTGGGCCATGCTTATATCCAAGGCCGCAGAAAGGCAGATGCCGAAACCGCAGCTCTTATTGACGCGCTGATGCAAACGGAGGCCGCCGACCGGCTTTACGACACAATTCTTGAGCCCCTTGAGGCCGAAATGGCCGCTGCAAAAGCGGCCCGCGCATCGAAGGCCGCCGCTACAAAAGTAGACTTCTTTACCATGGCCCGAGGAGAAGACTGATGCAGACAAATATTTTATCGGGAGGCTTTGCAGATGCAGCAATCCAATCCGCCCACGCTTTTCGCAGCGTTATGGAAGCGATGGCCCGCCCAGGCACAATTCAAAACCTAGAAGGAGCATCACCGCCCAGCCCGCTTTCGCCCGCTGCGGGTGCGGTGCTCCTGACGCTTTGCGATACCGAAACACCTTTGTATTTAGCGGGCTGCATGGATTGTGATGACGTTCGGGCCTGGGTCTCTTTTCATGTCGGTGCCCCCTTTGTGGGTCCGGAGCACTCTATGTTTGCAATCGGCACTTGGGACGCGCTTGCGCCGCTGTCACGATATCCAATCGGCACTCCAGAACACCCCAACCGCTCGGCCACGCTCATTGTGGACTCCGCGCCCCTTTCACAAACCGGCGCAAAATTGACCGGTCCTGGGATCAAAGATCAAGCAAGGCTGTCATTGCCAGAACTCAACGCGTTTCAGGCAAATAGGGCGCTCTTTCCGTTGGGCTTAGACTTCATTTTCACATGCACTCGTCATGTTGCGGCTCTGCCACGCACAACCGAGGTATCTTAATATGTATGTAGCCGTCAAAGGTGGAGAGCGGGCAATCCAAAATGCCCATGCATGGCTTGCGGAGGAACGCCGCGGTGACAAAACTATTGCAGAGCTCAACATCGCTCAAATTCGTGAACAACTCAGCCTTGCGGTCAATCGCGTCATGGCGGAAGGCTCTCTGCATGATCCCGACCTTGCAGCACTTGCTATAAAGCAAGCCCGGGGCGATCTGATTGAGGCGATCTTCCTTATCCGCGCCTACCGCACAACCCTGCCACGTTTTGGTGTCTCCGAACCCGTAAATACAGGCACAATGGCTTGCGATCGTCGTATCTCAGCCACTTTTAAAGACTTACCTGGCGGGCAAGTTCTTGGGCCAACATTTGACTACACCCATCGCCTTTTGGACTTCAAACTGGCCGCAGAGGGCGAGGTAGCTGAAGCTCCCAGGCGTGATGCAACACCAAGTCTTGTGCCGCATGTCACGGGTTTCCTGAACCAGGAAGGGCTGATCGAGGAAGCCCCGCAGAACGACACGCCGCCCCCGGATCTAACCCGTGAACCATTAGAAGTCCCAGCCAATCGGGCCCTGCGCCTCCAAGCCTTAACGCGCGCAGACGAAGGGTTCATCCTTGGGCTCGCGTATTCGACACAGCGCGGCTATGGGCGCAACCATGCCTTTGTAGGCGAGCTTCGTATCGGGTCTGTTGCGGTAGAAATGTATATTCCTGAACTCGGATTTACGGTTGAGATTGGCGAGGTTGTTCTGACTGAGTGCGAGACCGTAAATCAATTCACCGGTTCAAAAACGGAACCACCGCAATTTACGCGTGGCTATGGGCTGGTTTTTGGCCAAACCGAACGCAAAGCTATTTCAATGGCTTTGGTAGACCGCGCGCTACGCTGGGAGGAACTCGGCGAAGATGACGAGGGTGCGCCTGCACAGGACGCAGAATTTGTTCTTTATCACGCGGACAATATTCAGGCGACAGGATTTCTTGAGCACATCAAGTTGCCTCACTATGTCGATTTTCAGTCCGAATTGGAACTGGTGCGCAAACTTCGCCGCGAAGCATCCGACCATCCCGTCGAGGAGGCCGCCGAATGATGGTTAATACACACGTTGTTCGCATCAATGGCTGTGGTCTTTTTATCCATTCTAGAAGCCTCCTCAATCCCGGGCTGCGCAACTGCTTTGTCACGAATGCGCCTGGTACTCACTCAATTCCGTGTGAAAGCGTGAGTATCTTAAGCCACAACCTTGAAAATCAGGGGCTAATATGACTGAACAAGCCTATAATTTTGCTTATCTTGACGAGCAAACCAAGCGGATGATCCGTCGCGCGATACTCAAGGGGCTCGCCATTCCGGGTTATCAAGTGCCATTTGCTTCGCGAGAGATGCCGATGCCTTACGGCTGGGGCACCGGCGGCGTGCAGGTTTCAGCGGCAGTTTTGACGCCCAACGACATTTTAAAGGTCATTGATCAGGGCGCTGATGACACTACGAATGCGGTTTCTATTCGCACATTTTTTGAACGTACAGCAGGGGTTGCGACGACCACTGCGACCCAGGAGGCGACGGTGATCCAAACCAGGCATCGCATTCCAGAAGTAACGCTGTCTGAACACCAAATTATTATCTATCAAGTACCGATTCCCGAACCCCTCCGGTTTTTGGAGCCTCGCGAAAGCGAGACTCGGAAAATGCACAGCCTTGAAGAGTATGGGCTGATGCATGTGAAACTTTATGAAGACATCAGCCGTCACGGCCATATCGCAACCTCATATGCCTATCCGGTTAAAGTCGAAGGGCGCTATGTCATGGATCCCTCGCCGATCCCCAAGTTTGACAACCCCAAACTGAGCGATATGGCCGCAACTCAACTGTTCGGCGCGGGGCGAGAACAGCGCATTTATGCCTTACCACCCTATACCGAGGTCATCAGCCTTGATTTTGAAGATTACCCTTTTGAGGCCGCAAAAGCGGACCATCCCTGTGGGATGTGCTCCGCAACCGATAGCTATCTGGATGAATTGATCATGGATGACGCCGGTGGTCGGATGTTCGTTTGCTCTGACACTGATTACTGTGAGGCCCGCCAGGCAGCAGGTTATAAAGGAAAGGACGCGGCATGACTCCTTTACTGAGCGTTAAAGGTCTTACGAAACGGTACGGCGCGTTTGTTGGCTGCGCTGATATTTCTTTCGATTTGTACCCTGGTGAAGTCATGGGGATAGTCGGTGAGAGCGGGTCGGGCAAATCAACGTTATTGAATTGTATGGCGGGCCACCTGACACCTGACGAAGGGCAAGTGGTATTCGACACCCGCGCAGACGGGCCGCGGGATACAATCACCATGTCCGAGCCAGAGCGACGGATGCTGGGTCGTACCGACTGGGCCTATGTACATCAGCACGCGCGCGATGGACTGCGCATGGGTGTGAGCGCAGGCGGTAACGTCGGAGAACGGCTTATGGCTGTCGGCGCGCGGCACTACGGTCAAATCCGCGAGAAGACGACAGACTGGCTTGGACGTGTTGAAATTGATGCCTCGCGCGTGGATGATCGGCCGACGACTTTCTCGGGCGGGATGCAGCAACGCCTACAGATTGCACGCAATCTGGTCACGGGCCCGCGCCTGGTGTTTATGGACGAACCTACAGGCGGGCTTGATGTTTCCGTTCAAGCGCGTCTGCTGGATCTATTGCGGGGGCTTGTACGCGATATGGGCCTGTCTGCTGTCATTGTCACCCACGACTTAGCTGTCGTCCGGCTTCTAGCAGACCGTCTGATGGTCATGAAAGACGGTCGTGTCGCAGAGGCAGGATTAACAGATCAGGTTCTTGACGATCCGCAGCATCCTTACAGCCAACTTCTTGTCAGCTCCGTTTTGCAGGTATGAGCTATGATTGAACTTAAAAATGTTTCGAAAACCTTCACATTGCACAACCAAGGCAGTGCAGTCATCGAAGTCATAAGTAATGTGTCATTTTCCGTGGCCGCCGGCGAATGTGTGGCACTGACCGGAGTATCTGGTGCTGGAAAATCTACGCTAATGCGTATGATCTATGGCAACTACCTGACGCAATCTGGTGAAATCCACATCGGCGATATTGATCTGGTAAGGGCCGAACCAAGAGAGGTCATCAAACTTCGCCGTGATGTACTCGGCTATGTCAGCCAGTTCCTTAGGGTGGTGCCACGCGTCCCAACTTTGGACGTGGTGGCAGAGCCTTTGCGTTCCTTAGGTGCCTCAGAAGGCGACGCCAAGGCCAGTGCAGCGGCCCTACTTCACGAACTGAACATCCCACAACGACTTTGGCCCTTATCTCCCACAACCTTTTCGGGAGGCGAACAACAGCGCGTGAACATCGCGCGCGGATTTGCCTACAACTACCCAGCGATGTTGCTGGATGAACCCACAGCAAGCCTTGATGCGGCGAACCGGGAGGTTGTTTTATCATTAATCGAGCGCGCCAAGGCGCGCGGTTCGGCGCTTATCGGTATTTTTCATGATGAAGCAGCGAGGGACCGCGTCTGTGATCGCGAAATCGATATGAGCCGCTTTACGCCAGGAGTAGCAGCGTGACGCTCCGCTGCAAACCTGTGGGACGTCTGATTGCTGTTGTCGGCCCATCTGGTGTTGGAAAAGATAGCGTTATCGCAGGACTTCAACGCAGGATTCCTGATTTTCATCTGGTCCGCCGCGTCATCACCCGCGCACCTGAACTGGGCGGCGAAGTATATGACGCGGTGTCAGTCGCCCAGTTTCATGCTCTTGTTCAAGATGGAGCATTCGCTTTGCATTGGCACGCACATGGACTGCATTACGGCATTCCTGTGACGGTAAAGGACCAGCTCGACGATGGGACTGATTGCCTCATAAACTGCTCCCGCACTGCGTTGAAGCACGCATCAAGCGTATTTCCGCGTTTAACGGTTCTGAACATCACAGCGAAACAAGAAACGCTCACTCAGCGGCTTGCGGCACGCGGGCGGGAGACGAAAGAAGAGATGTCCAGGCGTCTCTCAGAGTCAGCGAAACCCCTACCTGAAGGTCTGAAGGTCTTACAGCTTACCAATGATGGCCCGCTTTCTGAAACAATTGCGCGGGCGGCAATGCTCCTTCAACCGGCAAGCGTGTAGCGATGCAAAAGCTCGAACCGCCCATCTTCTCGCTGGCCACACAGGGCAATCTGGTCAACGATGAAAGGTTCATTCAAATCAGGCAGCAGGCGCTGGATTGTATCAGACCATTTTGCAATGTCAGCTTCGGGCAAAGGTCCCGACAGGGTCAAATGAAATTTGAACTCTTCCATCACAAATGGATATCCCCATTGTACCAGCAACTCCTCTTGACGATCACTCAGGCGGGCTTTGCGGCGACGCGCCAATTCAGCGGCATCGGCGGGTGCCCGGAACATGTCAAGATCACGCACACATGCCGCCGCAACCCTTTGCAAAGCACTGGTTTCGCCCTGCGGAGCCAATGCCAGAAACCGCCCCATCGTCCTCAAATACAACCCCTTACACACCGCAGGTTCTACACGTTCCGCAAGGTTGAATGTGAATTGCTTCAACTCGGCGATAGTTCGATCGCTCCTCAAACGAAAGGGCGGCTTCAACGTACCGTGAAATCCATATTTTCGTGGTGTCATCGTGATGTCACACAGGCCAGCTATATTGAGCTGAGTAGCTTCACATCCGCGCACAACATCCCAGCCCAGCCAAGACGCGCCAAGATCAGCCAAGGGGCCTGCGGGCGGCACATAATAGATAGCAAATCGAGAGTATGACATGACTTCCACTTTTTCCTCATCTCCATCAAGCCAAACGCTAAGAAGTGATTTGTCAAGCAATCTATGTCTTGCAAACGCGCAACTTGTCTTAGGTGATCGGGTGCTCAAAGGGGCTGTGACAATCGAGAACGGCATTATTTGCAATATTAGCGAGGGCGAGCATATCCCAGCCGGTGCAATTAACTGTGAAAATGATTTTGTCATTCCCGGTCTAGTCGAATTGCATACCGACAACCTAGAGCGTCATATTGAGCCTCGGCCTGATGTCGATTGGCCACATTTGCCAGCCTTGATCGCCCATGATGCTGAAATCGCTTCTACAGGCATTACAACAGTTTTTGATGCATTGCGCGTGGGATCCATTCATAGCGGCAAAGTTGGTTATAGAGATTACGCACGCAAACTCGCGGATGAATTGTTGACTGCGCGTGCTGAAGGCATGTTTAAAATTAGCCACTTTCTGCACTTGCGCGCCGAGATTTGCTCCGAGACATTGCTTGAAGAACTGGCCACCTTTGGGACTTCGGACCGAGTAGGGATCGTCAGCTTGATGGATCACACTCCGGGACAACGTCAGTTTCGTGATTTGAGCGTCCTGAAAACCTATGTCGGCAAAAAGCGCGGTCTGAGTGATCAGGAGTTTAAAGACCATGTGGAAAAATTGTTATCTTTGCAGAAGCGGTTCGGTGCCACACACGAAGCAGGCGCGGTCTCCGAAGCCTTGCGCCTCGGCGCCGTGCTTGCCAGCCACGATGATACGACTGAGGATCATGTGGCGACATCCTTCGCCAATGGGATTGGCTTTGCCGAATTCCCCACAACGATAGAGGCTGCGCAGGCGTGTCGGACCCGTGGAATTGCTGTGATGATGGGCGCCCCCAACTTAATCCGAGGCGGATCCCATTCAGGAAATGTCGCTGCAAGCGACCTTGCACGGACTGATCTTCTAGACATTGTGTCATCTGACTACGTTCCCTCGGCACTGCTGGCAGCAGCCTTCCGCCTTGCACAGATCTGGAACGATTTGCCACGCGCCATTGCGACAGTGACCCACAACCCCGCCAAGGCCGTGCGGTTGCATGACCGCGGAATTTTGGCAACGGGCTTGCGCGGAGACGTTCTACGCGTGCGTAAACTTGGCCAAACGGCTCTGCTCTGCGGTGTGTGGAGCCAAGGCAACAAAGTTGGATGATTTTGGGACCATAGTAAAAGTAGTATAACGCCGACCAATATCAGCCACGGCCATCCTAAATTTTACAGGCCGGCGTCAAGCACGTTCGCACTGATGGCATCCTCATAAAACTGTCATCTTTTCTTCACGTTTTTGATACAAACCTCATTTAAAGGAGGTCATGGCTGAACAAAAGCAACTGGGAAATGACCATGATCTATGTTTCTAATAAACTCACGAAAGACTTGCAACGATGCAATGAGAGCCAAGTTAAAGAGATTTTGGCTGTCATCCTACATAAGGCTCTGATTAACGTGACAGACACCCGTAAAGAAGCGACAGTAAGAGCATCTGACCTCATGGATGAATGCTTCAGCACCAAACCGATCTACCTGAATGAGTATTACTCCGACAAATCTATCGGTAATGGTCAATACGAAAGCCTCTGTAAAAATATTGTAGGCGTCGAGTTGAGCTGGGCACTCAACAGCGACGCTGATGGTTCAGAAGGCGTGACTATTGTGATAAACACCCTGAAAAGCACAATTTCTGTTTCCTCAAAATATGGTGACAACGGCACAGCCCTTTGTGTAGAAGCATATTACGCTTTTGATGGCCGAGGTTATAAAGAAGCATCTATAGCACTGGTAAGCGACCCAAAATTTTTGCAAGCACATATCGAAAATGAACATCCTTTTGGTATTTGCAGCACCAAAATTGCAGCATAACTTCCTCCGTGAAATGGTTCCAATGGTGCT
>CALFSV010000183.1 GCA_937916485.1 uncultured Paracoccaceae bacterium
GGGCTTTATACAACCTCATTGCTGGAGTATCACTCCAACTGGCGCACCCGCGCGGACGAGCTGAGCGATACGCTCAAGATTTCCATGCTGATAGGCCAATATCACCTCAAGCACACGCGCGGTCGCTATTATGCCAAAGCGCAGAACTTGTCGCGGCAGCTGCGCGATGAGTTCAACAAAGTATTTGCTGCTTACGACTTGTTGCTGACGCCAACAACCGCGATGAAGGCACCGCCGATCCCGTCCAGCGACGCCACGCTGGAAGAATGGTGCCAACGTGCGTTCGAGAATATCACTAACACCGCAACATTCGACGTCACAGGCCATCCAGCGATGTCGGTGCCTTGCGGCATGTCAGACGGGTTGCCCGTTGGTCTGCAAATCATTGGGCGGCGTTATGATGAAAGCACGATCTACCGCGCCGCCTCGGCCTTTGAACAGGTGGGCGACTGGCGCGAGATGTAGGCTGGAGCTGTTATGACACGTCCAATCAACGGTCTTTCACATGTAAAAGGAAGCACCAAACGCCCTTTGATCCATGCGACGATACCAGGCTTCATGGCCGAGGTGCGCAAACGACATGGGCACCGCATGGCCACGGTTTTTAGCCAGACCGGAGAGCGCTGGACCTATGAAGACCTTATGCGTCGGGTGGACCGGTTGGCAGCCGGACTGTTGTCGATCGGAGTCTACAAGGGCGACCGAGTGGGCATCTGGTCACCCAATAGACCGGAATGGGTGCTGACACAATTTGCCACGGCGCGGATCGGTGCAATCTTGGTGAACATCAACCCCGCTTACCAGACGCTCGAACTGGAATACGCCCTGCGCCATGCTGGGGTCAGCACGTTGATCACCGCAGCGCAATTTCGAGAATCAGATTATCTGGGCAAGCTGCGGGATCTTGCGCCCGAACTTGCCACCGCTCAGACCGGTCACCTGCACAGTAAAAAGCTGCCCAAATTGCGCCGTATCGTCCAGATTGGGTCCGACCCTATGGCGGGTGCGATTTCTTTTGACGAGGTCATGACAAGGGGCAATGCCGCGCCCAAGGCCCGCCTTGATGGAATCAGCGCGGCGCTGAAACCGGGTGACGCGATCAACATCCAGTTCACTTCTGGCACTACAGGTCACCCCAAGGGTGCGACCCTGAGTCACTTCAATATCATCAACAATGCCATCTCAACAGCGCGTACCATGCAGCTGACACCGGATGATGCGCTGTGCATTCCGGTGCCGCTATATCATTGTTTTGGGATGGTGCTGGGCAACCTTGCGGCGGCATCTTACGGCGTCAAAATGGTCTTTCCGAGCGAAGGGTTTGACCCACTTGCCACCTTAAAGGCCGTCGAAGCTGAAGGTTGCACCGCGCTGCATGGCGTGCCCACCATGTTCGTCGCGATGCTGGATCATCCAGAGTTTGCCCGCTTTGATCTGCGCCGACTGCGGACGGGGGTGATGGCCGGATCTCTCTGCCCTGCGTCGCTGATGGCCCGCGTGATGAAGGATATGCATTGCAGCGGCATCACCATCGGCTATGGTATGACAGAAACCAGCCCGATCTCGTTTCAGTCTGATCCCGGCGATCCACCCGCGCGGCGAGTTTCTACTGTGGGCCGTATTCAGCCGCATGTTGAGTGCCGCGTCGTTGATGATGCGGGGCGAACCCTCCCGGTGGGGCACCAAGGCCAGTTGCTGACACGGGGCTATTTGGTGATGAAGGGTTATTGGAATGATCCTGAATTTACCGCCCACGCTATCCATGACGGCTGGATGCATACGGGCGATCTCGCGACCATCGACGCAGAAGGCTATTGCCAAATCACCGGACGTGCGGGCGACATGCTGATCCGGGGCGGTGAAAATATCTATCCGGCCGAGGTTGAAGACCTGCTGCTGACACATCCTGATATTGCACAGGTGCAGGTCTTTGGTCTGCCTGACGCGCGGCTGGGCGAAGAGGTGGCCGCTTGGATCATCCTGCGCCCCAATGCTGATCTGACAGCAACCGGACTGCAAGACTGGTGTCGCGAAAAAATTGCCCGCTTCAAAGTACCGCGCCATATCCGATTTGCGGATGAAATGCCGGTGACGGCTACGGGCAAACCCCAAAAATTCAAGATGCAGGAGGCTATGTGCGCAGAGCTTGGCATTGCCTTGCCCACCTGATTTTAGGAGGAAACCACCCATGCATACCCTGACCGCCATCATTCGCGCCCAAAAGGGCTATGAAGATAAAGTAAGCGCCGAATTGCTGAAGGTCGGTGTGTTTGCCCGCGACAACGAACCCGACACGATCGGCTTTCATGTCGCGCAAGACCCTGACGATACTTGCGTTTTTATAACATTTGAGAGGTTCACCGATAAGGCTGCAATGGACCGGCACAACAGCGGTGCCGGCTCTCAAGGTTTCTTTGCCGCAGCGGGCGATCTGCTGGACGGCGATGTGACTGTGGTGACCGCTAAAGAAATCTGGTGCGCGTAAGTCTAGAGCTGCACACCCTTCGTCAGCGCCCCGTCAATTACCAGATTAGTGCCTGTGGTAAAGCTTGACGCCGGGCTGGCCAGAAACACGACGCCCCGAGCAATTTCTTGCGGGCTGGCCATGCGGCCCATCGGGTTCATCCCCATCGCTTCGTCAAACAATGCTTTGTTGTTTTGCTCGATATTCTGCCAGATTCCACCCTCGAAATAGGTGTTGCCTGGCGAAACAGTGTTGGCGCGGATGCCCATCGGTGCCAGCTTTAGAGCCTGTCCGTGCGCGTAGTGCACCAAGGCTGCCTTGAAAGCGCCGTATGCCGGTCCGGTAAAGTCAATTTCGCGCCCCGAGACGGACGAGATGAGCGTGATCGATGGGGCCTTGGATTTCTTCAGAAACGGAATGGCTGCGTTCACCAATCGTACCGAATGCATCATATCAACGCCAAATCCGGCTTCCCACGCTGTCTCATCATCCGCCACCGCAAGGGCCGAAACATTGGCAACAACAATGTCGATGCCCCCCAAAGCAGAGCCGGAATCTGTGACCCATGATTTCAACGCATGTTTGTCTGCCACATCGACCCCACGTCCGATGGCTCTGACTCCTCTGGCTTTGAGCGCCTCAATCGTGTCGGTCACCCCGGCACTGTCACGCGCACAGATGGCGATATTTGCACCTTCAGCGGCAAAAATCTCAGCGCACTGGCGGCCAATCCCTTTGGTCCCGCCGGTGATGAGCACGTTCAGTCCTTTTAGTCCAAGATCCATTTTATGACCCCTATTGTTCAATGTATTTTTTAAGCATAGACGCGCCCAATGTGTATTTCGGATCGACCATATTCCCAACCCGCATTTTCCCCGCCTGCGTAGCAAGAAAATAGGCCTCTGATTCCTCAAAATCATAGTCCTCTACCAACCAGCGGATCAGGTCACGGTAGGCCATGCGGGCGGCGTCTTCCATAGGGCGTGCACTGCCTAGGGACATGATGAAGTCTTCAGTTTCAATCCGTACGCCGGGTATAGACCAGCCTTTGATGAGGTCGATCTGCAACGTCACTGTGGCCGGAATCTCGACCGCCACACCACATAGTTCACCATCCCCCTGACGCGCATGGCAATCCCCGATGAAGAAATGCGCGCCTTCGCGTTGCACCGGAAAATAGATGATCGCGCCGGGCGCCACATCAGGACAATCCATATTTCCACCCCAATAATCGGGTTGCAGCGAGCTGACCGCTTCAATCTCTGGGCTGACGCCCATGGTGCCAACAAAAGGTTCATAAGGCAGTGTGACACGGTCTGAGAATTTGACGCCGCCCGCCGGCGTGACTTCCATTTTCTTGACCCGTTCGGCGATCGGCGCGTTCAGCATTTGATTTCCATCCGCTACCAGCGCGCCAAAGCTGGGGATCAGCGCAGTTGTTCCAACGGGCTGTGGCCCCCGCGGCAAAAGCGAGTGGATATGCACGGCCAATACATCACCTTTCTCCGCCCCTTCCACAGCTATGGGCCCGTTTTGTGGATTGACGAAAGGCATGTTCAATACCTGAGACGGCAAATCATCCTCAGTCTTGATCGCGCCTCCGAAGGCGTCGAGCGTTTCAACCGCTACCACATCACCTGGTGCGATGCGCATGACCGGCTCTGCATAGGGACCATAGACATAGTGAAACTTGCCTTGGTCTTCTTCGCTCAGGCGGTGTTTGGCACCGGCTTGCCCCTTGGCGACCGCGTGGCGGCCCATGATTGACCTGTCTGTCCATCTCATGCTGTTCTCCCAGTTTTTGTTATCAATCCGTTATTTTCTTAAGCGCCCATATTTGGTTGGCGGGTGTGCCAATCTGTAGCGCTCTGATAGGCATGTGCGGCGCGTATGATCGCCGCCTCGCCCAGTTTCGGCCCAACAATCTGCATGCTCAACGGCATGCCCACGCTATCAAACCCATTCGGGAGGGTCACGGTCGGGCTGCCAGTAAAATTGTAAGGTGCCGTGTACCGCATGATGGTACCCAGAACAGCCGGATCGGCACCATAGTCAGCCATATCGGCTAGGCTTGGGGTTGGCGTAGGCATTGTCGGGCAAAGCATGCAGTCTATGTAGCTAAACAACGTTTCAAAGGACGCCGTGAATGCGATGCGCAGATAGTGGCCCTCCGCCGCCTGCATACCCGTCATCGCTCGCCCTTCGTCAATCAGCTGAGCGAGGTCGGGACCATATTCATCGGCGCGCGCGGGGTATGTATCCTTGTGTACAACTGCAGTTTCAATCGCGCACATCCCAATCCAGGCATCGACCAGTGCATCATAATCCGGTAGCGTTACCTCAACCACACTTGCGCCAAGATGGGTAAAGACCTCCAAAGCACGTTCTAAGGCATCAGCGACCTGACTTTCCACACCGCCAAGCGCGTAACTGCGATCAATGCCTATGCGCATGTCACGCACGCTCTTGCCGATCTCTGCCATGTAATCCGGTACAGGCACATCCAAAGACGTCGGATCTTGCGCATCCCATCCGGCAATCACTTGCAGCACTGCTGCACAATCTGCTACTGACCGCGCCATCGGTCCCATGTGATCGAGCGAGTTTGCCAGTGCAAAGACGCCATGGCGGCTCACCCGACCCCAAGTTGGCTTAATCCCAGTCAACCCGCATGTGGCACAAGGATAGCGGATCGATCCCCCAGTATCACTGCCCAATGACGCAAAGCACAAACCGGCTGTCGGCGCGACACCAGAACCGCTTGACGAAGTGCCGACCCAGTATTCAGGGTTCCACGGGTTAACGGGGCTAGGAATGGTTGGGTGATGCCCGGTATAGGCGCCTTCGGTCATCGAAAGCTTGCCCAGGATCACCGCCCCAGCGGTTTCGAGTCTATCAACGACTGTCGCATTATAGGTTGGCAGGAAATCCTTGTATATCATCGTCCCCGCGCGGGTTGGCGCATAGGTCGTATAGCACAGGTCCTTGACGGCAATGGGCACGCCGTGCAGCGGTCCTTTATGGATGCCAGCCCCAATCTCTACATCTGCCGTTGCCGCCTGCGCCAGCGCGCGATCTGCGCAGAGGTGGATGTAGCTGTGTAGCCGCCCATCCATGCGCGCGATCAGATCTAGCATGTTTTGCGTGACGCCAGTAGATGTTGCTTCCTCTCGTCGGATCATATGGCCTACCTCAACGAGGCTTTTGAATTGCAAAGGTCTTGGTGTCATCGGGCACTGCGCATCCACTTAGTTCCTACTAAGTGAGTTCTTTGTCGCGCTCCTGCCTCCCATAGAGGAAAACGTTTCCCGTGGTGGGCCGCCCATTACTCCAATAGGATGTTCCATATTGTCAAAATAATTTAAAGGATTTAATTCTCGAAGTTCGGCGCAAATGACCTGCCGCGATGGTCGGTTCTGACAAATATTTGCAGCAAGAGATCCCAAAAAGGCTCTCTCGCACTCGACTACCAAACTATTGCCAAAGCCACACACCTGTTCGAATGCTACGTCCAAACGTCCTACTCCCGAAAATAGAAACAGCAAATTAATTGTTTCAGTCAATACCCTCCTAAAGGGACTGTCAAATTAAACTTGGTTTGAGCTGGCAGGGTGGGTTGTAGCGTCCTTAAATGACAGAACACCCCATCCGGCATTGTCAGAAGAAACTAACTTGAGACGGGGCAGGCGGTTTCGTAGCCTCGCCGTATGACAAAACGCGCTCCATTCAGGTACATGAAACCTGGCCCGGGGTTCCTCGACCATCCCGCCTAGGC
>CALFSV010000184.1 GCA_937916485.1 uncultured Paracoccaceae bacterium
AGATTCTCTCTTAGTTTAGGCCCCCTTTGGTCCCAAAAACCCTGACGACGGACAGACAAGACTTTTCCTGTTCCTCGCAAGCCTCATTTGGGCGCAGATGTGCAGCGCAGATGTGATGCGAATTTCGGTGACGACATCGTTCGAAAATTCAGGCCTGTCTGATGTGCTTTTGCCTGCCATCAAAGAGGACCTCGATCTTGATGTGCAGCTCTTGGTGGTGGGGACAGGGCAGGCGTTGCGACTTGGCGAAGCCGGCGATGTCGATGCCGTTCTGGTTCATTCAAAGGACGCAGAGGACGCGTTTGTTGCAGCGGACCACGGGACGCATCGACGCGAGATAATGTACAATGACTTTGTTATAATCGGGCCAAGCAGTGACGTTGCGGGGATTGCGTCCGCGGACACTGCGGCAGACGCTCTGTCGTTGATCGCGGTCGCACAGGCCCCGTTTGTCAGCCGTGGCGATGACAGCGGCACACATAACGCAGAACGCCGGATATGGGCCAACGCCAATTTGTCGCCTGATGATTTTGGCGCGTGGTATCGCCCCGTCGGCGCTGGAATGGGGGCGGCGTTGAATACCGCGTCCGGCATGGGTGCATATATCGTGTCCGACCGTGCAAGCTGGCTAAACTTCGGAAATAAGAACGGGCTGGCGCTGCTGTTCTCGGGTGATCCGACATTATTTAATCAATATGCATTCCTGCCTGTGAACCCGTCCAAAAACGATAGGGTTCGCAATGACTTGGCACAGAGCCTTGAGGCGTGGCTGACCGGCCCACGCGCCGCGGAATTGATCAACAATTATGCAATCGACGGCGAGACACTTTTTGTTTTCAATGCTGTGGCAGAATAATCAGTGGTGGTGATGCGGCTCGTCTTCATCGAGTGAGCCGTGCACAGCAAACTGGGTAATGTCTGCCGATTGCGCTTCGATGACACGGTACGCCTCATTGACGCCCGCTGGGGTCAATTCACGCGCCACCGTCAAAAGCGTGTTGGGGGCATGATCCGCGCAGAGTTCGACCATCTGGCTGAGTTCTTCAAGGGCCACATTTTTCGCAGCATCAAGATCGGGGGCGCCGTAAATGTCGACGAAATGCTGGGCCAAGAGCATCGCAATGACCTCGTGTTCTGCAGGTTCGATCTGCGTCACAGCGACAAAGCTGACGCGGCCGAATGTTTCGGTCCCCATCCAGCCATTCGAAAAGGCTTGCCGCGCCTTGCCGACCAGATCGGCCTCTCCCCAATTCGAAAATTCGAACCCGCCGGGAATGCACCACTCGCCTGTGCGGGCCGGATTGTGAAAGACCCGTTGGTCGCTTTCGTCAAAGTGGATCGCGCGCGCTAGTTTCATTCGGGCCTCGTTAGGTTTTCGCTCAACGGTATCAAAACGGTTTCTGTGCCGATCTTCAACAGCATGCCAAGGTTTTCATCAAGCCCGACGTATGCGCCCGTCTGACCAGCGATCGTTATGTCCCCTTTGAGACCATGCGCAAGCCCGGCCCATTCACGGTGCAGGTTGGCCAAACCGTTGTCCGACCATGCGTTGATACCAACAAGGGTATGGCGCACCCATGCTTCAAGCAGGGTGACCGCATCAACCTCGGCGCAGCCTTCCGCATAAAGCGCCGTTTGGTCCGGCGTCAGGCCGGTTTCTTCGGTACCCGGCCAAAGTGAGAGGGTCAGCGCCATGACAAGCCAATCGGGTTCAAAGTCTGGCCCGCCAGCAGCGGCCATGCGCAACGCGCCACAGCGCCCGCCGTTCACATAGATCGTTCCATCCCATCCCAGATGTATCCCCACCTCGGGCGGGGCCAGAACACCAAGTGCATTCTGAAGCCCGACGCCGCAAATTGGCAGCATCGCGACCGCCTGAGACAACACCACATCAGGCGCAAAAACAATCGCCGCACGCAGTTGATCCGGGGCGAGATCGAAGATGACCAGCCCCGCATCGCATCCCGCATCCGCCGCAGCGCAAGCCATTGCAAACGGATCGCCCCCGGCAGCATCCTGACCAGAAAAAAGTGGCGGGAATTGTGGCGTGTTCATGCGTGGCCTTTGGCGATCAGGTACTTGGCGACGTCACGAAATGCCGTGGCCTGCGGGCTATCCGGTTTGGACACGACAATCGGCGCGCCCCCATCCGCCGCAAGTCTTATGTCCATATGCAGAGGAATTTCCGCCAGCAGCGGCACATCAAGCTTTGCAGCTTCCGCCGCGACGCCACCATGCCCGAACATATGTTCTTCGTGACCACAGGCGGAACAAATATGTGTCGACATGTTTTCAATCATACCAATCAATGGCGTGCCAAGCTGGTTGAACATATCAATCCCTTTGCGGGCATCCAGCAGGGCGATATCTTGCGGCGTAGAAACGATGATCGCCCCATCCAGTTGTGCCTTTTGCGCAAGCGTCATCTGCACATCGCCCGTGCCCGGAGGGAGATCGACGATCAAAACATCCAATGCGCCCCACTGCACTTGCGACAGCATTTGTTGCAACGCGCCCATCAGCATCGGCCCGCGCCAGACGACCGCTTGATCCTCGTTGGCCATTAGACCGAGCGACATCATCGTCACGCCGAAATTGCGCATCGGGAGGATGGTTTTGCCATCTGGCGACGCGGGCCGCCCCGACACACCCAGCATGCGTGGTTGAGAGGGGCCATAGACGTCAGCGTCCAACAACCCGACCTTGCGCCCCTCGGCCGCCAACGCGCAAGCCAGGTTGGCCGCGACAGTTGATTTCCCGACGCCGCCCTTGCCGGACGCGACCGCAATGATCCGATCAACGCCTGGTACTTTTTCCGGGCCAGCAGGGGCCGCCCCACGCGATGGTTTCAAATCTGGTGGCGCCTTGGTCGTGCTATGGGCCGTCATGACGATCGACACAGATGTCACGCCATCGGTGGCTTTGATTTGGGCTTCGCCTTTGTCCTTAATGGCCGAATAGGCATCCGCGTGATCGCCGCTGACTTCCATCACAAAGCGTACAGCGCCGTCTTCAACAGTGAGCGCTTTGATAATGCCAGCTTCGACAATCGAACTGCCGCTAATCGGGTCTTCGAGGTCGGCAAGAATGCCGAGAATGGTTTCACGGGTCACGGTCACGTTAAGATTGCCCCTCGATCTTGCCGGACACGACATGTTCCATGTCTAATCCGTTGATGGTCAGAACAACTTTAGCATCAAAGCTTCGTCCAGACGTGTCGCCTGCATTGCGCAGCGCGTCCTCGATGGCCTGCTGGGATGTCACGCCAACCTGTTTGAGAAACTTACGCATCGACATGTTGAATTCTTCGCTCATAGGGGGATCCTTTGATTTTCTTGACCGCTTTGCCAGTCACCACTTAGGTTGTGCTATCTAGTAATGGGCGGGTGTGATGAAGCTTTTGATCGTATTGATAGCGTTTCTGCTGCCGCAATGGGCCACGGCTCAAGACAGAGATTTCACCCTGTCGGCACCATCGCCAGTTATCGAGTCGGGTTTCTTGGATTATCTTTTGCCGCGGTTCTCTCTCAAACATGGAACGCGCGTCCAGCTTGTGCCCGAAGGCGGCGACGCGGTCATCGGGGACGATGGTGTCGCGGTTTTCGTGGGCTTGGGCACGGGCTGGTTTCTTGACCACCACGGCGACGCGGGCCCTGTGCTGTTTGCGCAGTGGTTGGTGTCCGATATCGGCAAGAGGACAATCGTCGGCTTCAAACCTGATGGCGTTGCGATCTTTAGCGGCGAGGTTGCGGTTGAAACCATCGCGGCCGATCTGACCTTTGAGGGGGACCCTGTGATGGGCGAGTCTCTTTCGCTGCACCACTGCGGGCGTTGCCATGTCATCAACGAAACCAATCGAATGAAAGGCATGGGGGCGACGCCATCCTTTGCCTTGATGCGCACGTTCCCCGATTGGCAGAACCGATTTAGTACATTCTATGTTCTCAATCCCCATCCCAGCTTTAGCCAAGTCGAAAACCTCACGCCGCCCTTTCCTCTCAATCTGCCACCGGCTATTGTGCCGCTCGAAATCACCCAAGACGATCTGGACGCGATCCTTGCATATGTGGCGACCATTCCGCCTGCTGAGTTGGGCGCACCTCTGCAAACTCAGTGATCCTTGCGCTTTGTCAGGTAGTCATCGGTGGTGCGCGGTTTTGGTCGTTCGCCTGCGGCAAAGGGATTGTTGTCGGAATGGTATTGCGCTTGGATCCGGCAATTGTCGCACATCTGGATCATCCGCGCAGCCTTAGGGTTGGCGAACATCGCGTGGTTGCCCGCAAGTTTTTCAACGATCTTATCAACCGTTGATTTAACCCCAAACAGATCACCGCATTCCACGCAGGCAAAAGGTTCTTCTTCGTTCAAAACGGATTGCGCCAAGGCGGCGTCGCTTAGGTCAAACTGTGGCTTCAGCGTGATTGCCTTTTCGGGACAAACGTTGGTGCACAAACCGCATTGCAGGCAGGCATCTTCCTGGAACCGCAACTGCGGCAGGTCCGGATTGTCGCCAAGCGCGCCGGACGGGCAAAGCGACACACAGGCCAGACACAATGTGCAGGCCTCCGTATCAACAACAACAGCACCATACGGGGCGGTATCGGGAAGTGGCAGAAGCTTTGTGTCAGGGTTCAAGGCTTTGGCAGCCAAACGCGCCACCTGACGGCGGGTGCCGATTGGCAGGATCGGCGCGGTTGTGACTGCGATACTGTCCTGCTCGAACAGGTGATCGGACAAGGCGTCCGGGTCCATAAAATCAAGCAACGCGATCTTGGTCCCAGCTATAGCAATTGCCAGTTCCAGTTGCGGGTCAAGCGCGTCGCGTTCCGTTTTTGGGCCGATCAGGACATCAACGCGTGAAAATCCGCTAGCAAGTGCGGCAAGCATTTCGGCATGGCCAAAGCCGGACAACGCATTGATTTCCATCGGAATAACATGGGCAGGTAAGCCACGGCCAAACCGTGCCGCAAGGCCGATCATTTCGGCACCATGATCGTCATGGACCAGAAGTGACGGGTCGGCACCGCCAGCACTTCGATAGGTGTTGGCAAGGGAACTGATCCGGCGGAATATGTGATCCACATTGGGCGCATCATAAGTAATGGCGCCGGATGGGCAAACGGCAGAACACGCGCCACAACCAGCACAAACCAGCGGGTCGATTTCCACGACTTCCCCCGCAGACAGAATAGCACCGGTCGGGCAAACGTTCAGACAATTTGAACAGGCTGGTTTCTCGGCGCGGGAATGGGCGCAAAGTGTCGGCTCCATCCTAACGTAGAGAGGTTTTTCAAACGTTCCGACCATCTGGCTTGCCGCGAAAATCGCGTCGGCAACAGCGGGCTGGCTTTTGGGATCTGCGCGTAGATAGCCATCGCGTTTTTCTGGGGCAGGGAAAAGGGATGCCTTTCCCGACAAATCCAAAATTATGTCGCATTGCGACAGGGCGCCGTCTTTGGGCGGCGTCAGGTCGGGCGTACCACGGCCACCCGAAACGCTTTGCTGGAATGCGTTTATTTCCACTTCAAAACGTCCAAGACTGCCTGTTGCCCGACGCAGATCCCCCACAACGGCGTCAAAACCGCTTGTCGGCACAATCTGTGCCTCTGGCCCAAACAAAACCGTCACCGCCAGCACATCTGACAGTTTTTCTGCAGCCGCAATCGCGAGGTCAGCAGGACCAAGGATCAGGCACATCCCTTCCGAGATAATATCAATGGACTTGGGCGCCGGCTGCAAAAGCATCGCATCCGCAATCAGCGCTGCCATTTTTGGCGTCGTGGATTGCGTGTCGTCAGACCAACCGGCGCGATCACGGATATCAACAAATTGCGGTTCTGGTGCGTCAAGCTCATCGGCGATGGCGCTAAAACGACCGGCTTCTTGTTGGCAGGCAATGACAACATCACCCTCGCCAATTGCTTTGGCGGCGATGTCGATCTGATCCATGCACAGGCTGGTATAGCAGGTCTTGCAAGACAAATTCGTCGATGCGCCCAACGCATCGCTGTCGACAGGCTGTGATCCGAGACAATCGCACACGAGTAATGTTTTTGACATCGGTTCCCCCAATTGGCCGCACGACAGGTAGGCAGGAAACGGACCGACAGTAAATAAATAATTCCCTGTGATTCTGTCGCCTGAACGTTCGCACCCGCGGCAACTCAGACATGCATTGATCGAGCCTCACTGTGGGAAACGGCAGTTTCCTCACGATTCGCACTAATCCCTTCATGCGGCATCGCAGCATTTTACGGCTGCATGTGCGGCATAAAGAAAAGGCTTTGATATCGTGGCAAGTTGGCCGAAACTGAGGACAAATTCGGACTGGAAAGACCTCGCTTGGCGCAACCTGCATCAACCTCACAAACTATTCCGCTTGGTGTTGTCGTACGGCGAACCCCTGGTGTGACGCGTTGGGCAAAGTTTGCTTGGCTCGTGTCTGATGTGTTGCCTGGTGCAGCGCCCGCCGATTGGAAAGTTCTGCGCACCGAAGGCGATGTTACCGAATTTCATGCCGCAACCTTACCGCTGACGTTGTATGTGCCGGACGCAGAAGCCTACGCTCATGAACTTCAGGCGCGCACGCCATCTGTCTATGTCGTTCTGCGCCCGAGCCCGCAAAGCCATGAAATCCCCTGGACCGTCGCCTTGGTCACTTCGTCCCCTTATGAGGCGCAGGATTATTGCGATTCAGCCGAAGAACTCGTCGAGAAGATACCGATGTCTGACGGGTTGCTCGCTTGGGTTCAGGCGTTTGTGGAGTCCCATTACGAAGAAGAGGCGTTTGTGAAACGCCGCCGCAAAAATGCACGCGTTGATCAGGCTGAAGACGGCATCGGTGATGCGCGCATTCGCCAAACCAGTGATGTCTACCGCGCACCGCGCCGTAAGGCGGTGATCAATTGACTACGCCGACGTACTCATGGTCGAACCGCCGCGCCGCAGTCGCCGCTGAAACGCAAGCAGAGGCGCGTGCCGTTGAAGAGGCCGAGATTGCACAGCAGCAGGCCGAACTTGAGTCAAAAACGGACGCGGATGTCCTCGAAGAGCTGGGGCTACCGGATCCTGACAGTCTAAAAATGGGGGATGACTTCAAGGCCTTCATGTCCAAGGCCGTGCCCGAACGCCTGCGCAAACGGGCTTTGCGTAAGTTGTGGCGCAGCAACCCCGTGCTGGCCTGCGTTGACGGGCTGAACGATTATGACGACGATTATTTGACCGGTAGCACCGGGAATGGTCCGATAAAGACGGGCTATCAGGTTGGCAAAGGAATGCTTGCGCATTTGCTTGAGGTCGAGCGTCAGAAAGATGCAAAGACACCCGGCGTCGCAACGACAGAAATTTACGCAAACGATGAAGACACGGATGACGTCGTGCCGGTCGAAGATGCAGACGTTGTTGAGGCCGCCCCCGAACATGCGGACCCCGAACCTGCGGACCATAGCGAAATAGAAGCGCCTGCGCCGCGCCGGATGCAGTTTCAATTCAAGGATGAGATCGCATGAACGTCGCAACGCAGATGCCAGAGGTCGAAGCCGAGGACCGCCTGCGCGCCGATCTTTACAATTATCTTGGGCTGATGCTGTCTGGCCCCCCCGATCAGATGTTGCTTGACCAGTCTGCGGCATTGTCGGGCGATGACACGCCGCTTGGTACCGCCATTCGTGGACTTACGCGCGTGGCCAAAGTGTCAAAATCAAAGACCGTCCGGTCCGAGTTTAATGCGCTATTTATCGGGTTGGGCAGAGGTGAGTTGTTGCCATATGCCAGCTACTACCTGACTGGTTTTCTCAATGAAAAGCCTTTGGCGAACTTGCGGGCCACCATGGCAAACTTTGGCATGACCCGCGCGGACGACGTTTTTGAACCCGAAGACAACATCGCATCCCTTATGGAAATGATGGCGGGCATGATCGTTGGCCGTTTTGGTCGGGTCGCGACGGTGAGTGAACAGAACAGTTTTTTTAACGCCCACATCGGTACGTGGGCATCGCACTACTTTGACGACCTGCAGGCCGCCAAATCATCTGTGCTTTATGCATCTGTGGGCGCGGTTGGGGCCGCATTTATGGATATTGAGCGCGAAGCTTTTCGCATGACTGCAAACTAAATGGTTTGCACAACCGGCGGGGATGCCCGCCACATCAAGGAAAGGGAGACATCCCATGAGCGACAAAAAAGAAGGCGTTAGCCGCCGGGACTTTCTTAAATTTGCAGGCACCGCAGCTCCGGCTGTTGCGGTTGCAGTGACGGCTGGAACAGCTGCTCAAGCGGAGGCCGCGCCGGCCGATCTGACCTCAGAGACGATGCAAGACACAGCTCACACACGGGCCTATCTCGAAAGCACACGCTTCTAGTCCGTAATGACGTCAAGAATTCGCCGGCCCGTGCCGGAACAGGGAGGAAGACCATGCTAAGAAGAAAGACCAACGGATACACCCGTCGATCAGGCCGATCGCCGGTTATCGTTAACAATGGCAAGCAAACAATCGACCGTCGCAGCTTTTTGCGTGGGTCCGGACTTGCGATTGGCGGACTGACAGCGATTGCAGCCACCGGAGGGTCGGTCACACAAGCGACAGCCCAGACCGCTGCAACGCGCGCCGTGGAAACGATCAAATCAGTTTGTACCCACTGTTCAGTCGGTTGTTCGGTTATCGCCGAAGTCGACAACGGTGTTTGGACGGGTCAAGAACCTGCATGGGACAGCCCGTTCAACCTTGGTGCTCACTGTGCCAAAGGATCAGCCGTCCGTGAGCACGCACACGGCGAGCGTCGCCTGAAGTACCCGATGAAAAAAGAAAACGGCGAATGGGTCCGTATCAGCTGGGAGCAGGCAATCGACGAGATCGGCGACGGTATGTCGAAGATCCGCGAAGAAAGCGGGCCAGATTCCGTGTACTGGCTGGGTTCCGCTAAGCATAACAACGAACAGGCCTACCTGTTCCGCAAATTTGCTGCCTATTGGGGCACCAATAACGTCGACCACCAGGCGCGGATTTGTCATTCGACCACGGTTGCCGGTGTTGCCAACACATGGGGCTACGGCGCCATGACGAACAGCTACAACGACATTCACAATTCCAAGGCGATCTTCCTAATCGGCGGCAACCCAGCAGAGGCACACCCCGTGTCGCTGCTGCACATGCTGAAGGCCAAGGAACAAAACAACGCGCCCTTGATCGTATGTGACCCGCGTTTCACACGCACCGCCGCACACGCGGATGAATATGTGCGTTTCCGTCCCGGTTCCGATGTGGCGCTGGTTTGGGGTATCCTTTGGCATATCTTCGAAAACAGCTGGGAAGATAAAGAATTCATTCGTACCCGTGTTTGGGGAATGGAGCAGATTAAGGAAGAAGTAGCACGTTGGACGCCTGACGAAGTCGAGCGCGTAACAGGCACGCCTGGATCCCAGCTTGAGCGCGTTGCGCGTACGCTGGCTAACAACCGCCCCGGCACCGTAATCTGGTGTATGGGTGGCACGCAGCACACCAACGGCAACAATAACACACGCGCATATTGCGTGCTACAATTGGCGCTTGGCAACATGGGCACCGCCGGTGGCGGCACCAACATCTTCCGCGGCCACGACAACGTGCAGGGCGCAACGGATCTTGGCGTTCTCGCTGATACGCTGCCGGGCTACTACGGCCTGTCTGCTGGATCATGGGCACACTGGGCCCGTGTTTGGGAAGAAGACCTCGACTATCTTAAAGGTCGCTTCAGCCCTGAAACCGTTGGCGACACGCCAATGATGAACCTGACCGGTATTCCCGTAAGTCGTTGGATTGATGGCGTTCTTGAAGATGCCGCAGACATCGACCAGCCGGACAATACCCGTGCGATGGTTCTTTGGGGCCACGCGCCGAACAGCCAAACCCGTCAGAAAGAAATGAAGACGGCGATGGAAAAGCTCGACATGCTTGTCGTAGTAGATCCATATCCAACGGTTTCTGCAGTCCTGCATGACCGCACCGATGGTGTTTATCTGCTGCCCGCGTGTACGCAGTTTGAAACCCGCGGTTCTGTGACTGCGTCAAACCGTTCGCTTCAGTGGCGTGACAAGGTTGTCGACCCGATCTTTGAATCCAAGACGGATCACTGGATCATGGCGCGGTTCGCAGAAAAGTTCGGTTTCCACGACGAAATCTTCCGCAACATCGGAATGGACGAAGGCGATGAGCCGAACATCGAGGACATCACCCGCGAATTTAACCGCGGCATGTGGACCATCGGCTACACGGGTCAAAGCCCTGAGCGGATCAAGATGCACATGGCCAACCAGCACACCTTTGATCGCACATCCTTGCGCGCGATTGGTGGGCCAGCTGACGGCGATACCTACGGGATGCCTTGGCCGTGTTGGGGCACCCCAGAGATGAACCACCCGGGCACTGCCAATCTGTACGATATGTCGCTGCCGGTTGCCGAAGGTGGCCTGACATTCCGTGCTCGTTTTGGTGTGGAACGTGATGGCGACAATCTGTTGGCCGAGGGTGTGTTTAACCCCGGGTCCGAGATTGAGGACGGTTATCCCGAATTCACCATGCAGATGCTGATGGATCTTGGATGGGACGGTGATTTGACCGCCGACGAAGCTGCTGCAATCGAAGCAGTGGCCGGTCCGAACACCAACTGGAAGACCGACCTTTCGGGCGGTATCCAACGTGTCGCGATCAAACATGGTTGTGCACCATTCGGGAACGCCAAGGCGCGGGCCGTTGTCTGGACATTCCCAGACCCTGTCCCAATCCACCGCGAACCGCTGTATTCCAACCGTCGGGATCTGGTGGCTGATTATCCAACCTACGAGGATAAGAAGTTCTGGCGCGTGCCGACAATGTACGCGTCCATTCAGGAACAGGATTTCTCAACCGAATATCCGATCATCCTGACATCGGGTCGTCTTGTGGAATACGAAGGCGGCGGGGACGAGTCGCGCTCTAACCCTTGGCTTGCGGAATTGCAGCAGGACATGTTTGTCGAAATCAATACACGCGACGCCAACAACCTTGGTGTGCGTGACGGCGAACAAGTCTGGGTCGAAGGCCCCGAGGGCGGCAAAGTCAAAGTCATGGCAATGGTCACCGAAAGAGTTGGTGAGGGCGTGGCGTTCATGCCGTTCCACTTTGGCGGCCACATGGAAGGCGTTGATTTGCGGGACAAATATCCCGAAGGTGCTGATCCCTACGTATTGGGTGAATCCACAAACACGGCGCAAACCTACGGCTATGACAGCGTAACCCAGATGCAAGAGACCAAAGCGACTCTTTGCAAAATCTGGACAGCATAAGGGAGATTGAGAGATGGCAAGAGCAAAGTTTCTCGTAGACGCTGAACGCTGCATCGAATGCAACGCCTGCGTAACAGCATGTAAAAACGAACACGAAGTGCCGTGGGGCATCAACCGTCGCAAGGTCGTTACGATCAATGACGGCAAGCCCGGTGAACGGTCCATTTCGGTGGCGTGTATGCATTGTTCGGATGCGCCCTGTATGGCGGTCTGTCCAACAGACTGCTTCTACCAGACCGCTGACGGTGTGGTCCTGCATTCCAAGGATCTGTGCATTGGGTGTGGCTACTGTTTTTATGCGTGCCCGTTTGGCGCGCCACAGTACCCGCAAGCTGGCAACTTCGGATCACGCGGCAAAATGGACAAGTGTACCTTCTGCGCCGGTGGCCCAGAAGAAAACAACTCCACAGCCGAGTTCGCCAAATATGGCCGCAACCGGATCGCAGAAGGCAAACTGCCAATCTGTGCTGAAATGTGTGCGACCAAGGCGTTGCTTGCCGGTGACGGCGACGTTGTGTCAGGCATCTACCGCGAACGCGTTGTGGCGCGCGGATTTGGGTCAGGCGCATGGGGCTGGGGCACGGCTTACGATCAAAAAACGAACCCATAATGGATCACTAAATTGACTTGAAGGGCGGCCTTACATTGGGACGCCCTTCTTGATCCGACAATTAGGATAGAAAAATGCTTCGACTTTTTAGCTTGATTGCCCTCGTGTGGACCCTTGCGGTCCCTTCGTTGGCGCAAGAAGCCGATATCGACACACGCGCCGAAACCGGTGGCGCGACAACTCTTGAAGACATTATGCGTCGCCAAGAGGGCCTTGTTGTCGATGATGCTTATCGAAGCGATTTGACCGGCGATCCTGACGCCGCTGCCGCAACAACAGACCAGCTTGGAACCCTAGGTGGTGCGTCTGACCCGGATCTGTGGCGCGCCCTGCGCTATAATTCTGCCGACATCACAACGCAGACCCGTGGCCCCGCAGTGACAACCTTGATGCAAGACGGCGGCATGTCGTGGCTACTCTTTCGTG
>CALFSV010000185.1 GCA_937916485.1 uncultured Paracoccaceae bacterium
CGTATCTGAAAACCGCATGGGCCAGATCAGATACACAGAGGATCAGACACTCCCTTGCGCCGTGCGCCAAGCCTTTTGCAACATTTACCGATGGCTGAGGTTGGCGTCTGCCGAAGGCTGCGCCACGATGGTGCTACGACAGACATCATCCTAAATACGTTTAATAAAACAATATGATAGTTGGTATCAGGGTGTTTGTTGCCAAAGGCTTGGCGCATGGCGCATGACATCCAAACCGGGCGATGTCTTGGTTGGCCGCTTGCGGCGCACCTGCTTGGCGCAAACGCGGCCCAGCTTGCGAAGTGTCAGTCAGCATCGTTCAGCACCCGGGAATACCGCACTGAGTTGCGATACTCGCCTTTGGTGAACTTACCGTTCGCAGAAAATCCCAGCCCCTTCAGGCATGCGCTCAGACGATTTTGTTCCGCTGTGCCCATCCGAGCGCGATCAAGGCTAAGCCTCATGGCTGCCTCATGGAGCGACACGTCATTTACGCCCTCCAACTTCCTGCCCAAATCCTCTTGCCACATATCGACCTTAACACGGCTTTTCTGCGCCCCCTCTACGACCGACATCAGGTTCTGCGGCATCTGCCACTTCAAGCCTTGCCTGTACCAGTAAACGGCCTCAGCCCAAAGCATGTCCCGATCACGCTCAAGGGCTCGTAGGTCGATCTTGCCGACGCGAACGGGCCAAAAACGGCGGTTTCCGGTCTCATCCCGCAGATAGGCATCCTGATTAGTTGTGCCGATGAAGACGCAGCGCCGCTCGAACGTGGTCTCGGCCCGATCATATGGACGACGATAGCGCTCAACGCGACGGCTCACGAAGGCCTTGACGCTCTCGACGTCTGATTTCTGCATCGCAGAGAGTTCTGGGATTTCTATACCCCATTTGCCCCTCAGGTGGTCGGATGCTTCCTTGGTGTTGACCGCTGGCAAGCTGTCGCTGAAATAGGAACTGCCGAACAAGATGCGGGCAGCTGAGGACTTCCCTGCGCCCTGTAAACCCTCCAACACCAGCATCGAGTCAACTTGGCACCCGGGATCAAGCGCACGGGCAACTGCGCCTACCATGAACCGTCTACCAACTTCGGCTAGGTATTTCGGATCGCTTGCGGGGCTGTTGGCGTCCTCCATTGAACCCAGATAGTTGGCACAGAACCGCTGCAGCATTGGAGCATGTGTGTTGGGCGACCATTGGATCCGCGTCTCAAGATCTTGGAGGTAGTGGCGCACGGGCGATATGATTTGCTCATGCGCTGCCATTATGATCGCGCTTGCCACCGTATCCTTCGCCACATTCGGGAAGTGGTGCCTCTGCAGCCAAACTATGGTTGCAAGTATGTCCACGTCCCGTAGCTGATGGGGTTTGAAGGTTTTGTGCGGCGTCCGCGCGCCCGGGATTGGCGTGAGCACCATGATCTCGTCGGCCATTTCATCGTAGGCAAACCGATCGCACCATTCATTGCTTTCCGCTAGTACGACGTGGATGTTGGCTAAATTCCAAAGGGGCACTTCCTTGCGCCGCACGATCCGATTGGGATCGTCAAGCAGCTCACGGTAACTGGTGCGTGCGGAAGCTTGTGGCGTCCGCCGTTCAAATCCGTGCTCACTTGCAACATAGATCAGGGTGCCAATTGAGGTCCCCCGATTAGCATCATACCCGCTAAACAGATCCTCGATTTGTTTGGACGCGCCGGCACCCCCATCAGTGGCCGCGGACCAGTATTTGTCGCAACCCTTGCTCCAATCTGTAAAGATCTGCTCACCAACAGTCCAACCAAGCGACGCAACCGACCACGCCAGCGCCCGCCACTCATCCCTGCCTATATCTGGGGGTACGCACGCCAGCATAGCCTTTACCCTCTGCACATTGTCAGGGGTTTCGTCCCAAGTTCTATCAATGCTTCCAGCGAGCTGTTCGGTCGCTTCCATCATCGCGGCATAGTGTGGCGACGCCTTTATATGGTCGGGTACCGTCCACTCACCGAACAAACGAGGAAACGCCGGAAATGGTGAGCCGTGATGGCTATTTTGGCCAACTGTTGCCCCAATCTGCGCGTGGGCCTTGTCGATTTGGGCGCGCAGCTTGTCAAAGCTGAACGGCCCGCTGTCTTCTAGCAGCCGCACGCGGCGCGGCGGGTGATATTTGCGGTTGAAGCTGCCCACCGGCCTAAGAACTCGGGCCATGTCAGCTGTCACCGCAGGGTCAGCGTTGAGGCCATTTGCAGTGCATAGCGCTTTGAGCTTAACCGCCAGCGTTTTCCATTCTACGGCAGGGACAGCGTCCTTCAGCGGCCAATAGGCGTGAAGACCACCACCGCTGTCCACAAGTAAGGGATGAGGCAAGCCAACCGTGCCGCAGAATGCGTTTAGTGCGGCCTTGGCTGCGCTTTTTGTAGCATAGCCTTTGCCCATGTCAGCCTTCTCGTCGCCGCAGTCGAGATCGATGAACAAAGCCCTAAACGATTTTGCATTCGGGGCGATACGACTGGACCCATCGTTGAAAGATGCACACGCATGATAGACGTCGCAGCCCCGATCACAAAACTTATCGAGCCCGGCTGCCATGCTGTTCAAGTCGCGGAAAGGCGAGTTGCCCTTGTCATCGGCCCCCGGGCGCTTCCTGAACATGATGTAAGTGCCGTCATCTGGGATGACCTTGGTAAGGAAGTCGCGGTCGATCGCCGACACTTGGTCAGCGCATGAATAATCAGTCATGGAACTGCCTTTCGTTGGCAGCGCACCACAAAGCATGCTATTGAGGGTGTGTGGAAACTACCCCCTGGCCGCGTGCCTTCAGGCGCGCGGTTTTTATTAGCCAGCACAGGTGTTTGTGCGCTCATGTTTAGCAAGCCAGTTCTCGAAATCGGAACGGCGGTAGCGCACAAGGCGCGACGAAATTTTCACGAACGGCGGGCCGTCACCCCTAAGCGCGGCAAGTTCCAACCAACGTCGCGTCAAGCGGTATTGGTCTTCGATGTCATCCCGGCTGAGCAAATGGTCGCCATGGCGTAGGTCCTTTTTTGAAGGATCAGTTGCCGAACCGGATTGTGTCCCATGCATGATTGGTACCTCCGTTTTGCCAGAGCGTCTTGCCCTTGGCTTCCGGTGGCATCGTTCCATAGCTCCCTGCACGAGGCATTAGTCCGAAATTTTGTGTCACTTTTGCATGGTTATTTCCGACTAACATTTACAGGTTAGGCAGACGCAAGTGCGTGTGCCACTTGCGAAATCGAAACAGGGCGTCCAAGCACAGCCGTGGCAAAGCGGGCAGTCATTGATGACTTGGGGCCAAGCGCCACTCCCCAACGGCGGAATTCAAGCGCGGTTGGGGTGGCCGTAAAGTTGTGGCTTGCCCGTGCGGCTTTGGACCTCGCACCTTTACGTGTTTCTTTGAAAAACGCAGCTAAAGCGGTGGCCTCGGGGATTGTATGCACGATGTTTGGCGCGATCGTTTGATCGCTCAATCCGGCAAGCAACTCCCGACACGGTTGATCCAACTGCCGCAACAAAGTCGTTAGGTCAAAATCTGGATGCGTCGAGGACAATGCCAGCGTGGAGAACAAGGCCTCGTCAGCATCCGACGGCGCCCCCCCTGAAGGGCTACGAAAGTGTTCAAGCACATCGATTAGGTTTTGCGCGCAAGTTAAAATGGTGCGCCGCAGCGCATCTACTTCATCAGGGGCAACCCGGCTCTGCTCCACGCTGAGGTGGGCATGGTACGCCACAAAACAATGGAAAATTTCCCGTCGCGCTCGTGTGTCGAACGTGACGCCAACGCTGGTCTCGATATCGCCCCACGGAAGATCATCAGCCTTCATGTGCGGCTGACGGAATGCGCCAGTTCCGAGAATGCCAGATTTACCCTTTGCCATTTTGCACCCTCTCAAACGCCGCCTCGATATCTGCTCCGATGCTGCCCACCGCCACCAGAAGCGGGTCGTCGGCAAGGTGGGCGTATCTGGCTGTTGTCTGTACTGACTTGTGTCCGAGCAGTTTGCCGACCAACGGCAAGCTCATGCCGCTTCGAACGCCCAAACTTGCAAAGGAATGGCGCAAGTCATGGATGCGGACATCCTTTATCCCGGCATCCTCCCGAATGACGGCCCAGGAGCTTTTGATGTTTACTAAATGAGCGCCGGATTTCGCGCCCACGATAACATGCGGATTGCCAGCGACGCGAGGCAGGGTATTAAGCACCGAGAGCGCAGCCGGAGGCAGGTAGACTTCCTTGCGTCCGGTCTTGCTGTCTCCAAGTTCCAAACAGCCACGCACGAGGTTTACTGCGTCCCACTTGAGCTCAAGAACCTCGCTATGGCGCGCACCCGTGAATAGAATGAGCCGAAGCATCGCGACTGCATATAGCGATATCGGCCTCTTGAGCTGGCCTTCTTCGGCTTTCTGTAGCGTTGCACCGAGCCGCGCGATCTCGTCATCAGAAAGGTATCGACGGCGCCCCACCTCTTTGAAGCGCTGGATACCCTTGACGGGATGGTCGCCACGCTCAATCCATTCGAGGTCATCAGCGGCGAAACTGAAGAGCTTCGAAAGCAGTGCGAGACGCCGATTTGCCTCGTAAGGCTTATCCTCCAGACCTGCATGATATGCGCGGATTTGCTGACGCGTTACATCCTTGACCCGCATGCGCCCGAACACGGGCCGTAGCTTAACCTCAATCATGCGCGTGTCGTTGTATAGACTTGATGGCTTTTTCCGCTTGGCGGCGTATTCACGCAAATACTTGTCAAACAGATCGGACATGCTTGGCGCGTCTCGCTCGCTATTGCGAGTGGCAGCTGGGTCGCCGCCGTGCCGCACCTCGGCAGCCCAGTCTTTTGCGATAGAGCGCGCCTGATCTACCGTCAAAGGGCCGAAGTCCCCTATGCGCGGCTCTCGGATTTGTGCGCCGCGCCCGCCACCGACGCGGTAGCGGTAGAAGAACGCCCGGCGACCGCTGGGGTAAACACGGATGGAGAAGCCCGGCAGATCGGCATCCCTGACAGTAAATAGTGCTTCCCCCGCTTCGAGGTTGTCAACGACCCGTTTGGTCAGTTTCACCTTGTCCATATTCTGGCTTTCACATAGCTTTCACGCAGTGCGAAACTACAGGAAGCCATAAGAAATCGAAACAGCAAAATATTCAATAAAATATGAGATAGTTGATACTATTTGACGTTCTTTGTGAGTAGAGAGTCGTAGTACCCTGAGATTTGTAATCAGTAGGTCCGCGGTTCGAGTCCGTGTGGGGGCACCATAAAAATCAAGTTAGATGCTTGCTTCGATTGATAAAGCATCAAAACTGATCCGAACTGATCCGAACTGATCCGAACTGATCCGAACTGATCCGAACTG